>JAGRMG010000088.1 GCA_020441385.1 Paracoccaceae bacterium | reverse complement strand
TCGCCGGGGCGCCATGTCCTCGCGATCTTCGAAACCGATGGCTCGTATCTCGCCGGCAACGTCATGTCGCGGCCTGAAGGCGCCGGGCTTCGGGTCGGGCCGCTCGACCATGCGATTGCCCCTCCGACAAACGGGGCGCGCGAGTTCGTCTATTACAGCGGCGATCTGGGCGGGCGCACCCTTTTGGTCGGGCAGAGGCTCGACCTGTTGCACCATACGCGAAGCCTGATCCTGCGCACGCTGGCCATCACGGGCTTTGCCGTGGTCCTTGCGATGCTTGTCTTCGGGTACTTCCTCAGCCGGCAAAGCCTTGCGCGCCTGCGCGAGATGGAAACCGCGCTCGACAAGGCTGCCGAGGGCGATCTTGCGGCGCGGATACCGGAAAACGGCGGCAACACCCAGATCGACCGCGTGGCGCGCCAGATGAACCTGCATCTCGACCGGCTGGCGCGGCTGATGGCCACGACCCGGGCCACCGCCGCCGCCGTGGCGCATGATCTGAAATCGCCGCTGGCGCGCGCCTATCTCGGGCTTGGCCGCGCGCTTGAGAAGATGGACGCAGGCCAGGACGCGCGCGCCGAGGTCGAGGATACGCAAGCCGAACTCGACCAGATGCGCGGAATGTTCAACACCTATCTTCAACTCGCGCGGATCGAGGCAGGCACCGAGGGCGCGGCCTTCGGCCCGGTCGATCTGGGCCCGATCCTGGACGATCTGGCCGAGACCTTCGCGCTGGTGGCCGAGGATGCCGGGCAGTCGCTGAGCTATCAGCGGTGCGAGGGCGCGAGCCTCGTGACCGGCGATGCGGGGATGCTGCAACAGATGGTCGTCAACCTGCTTCAGAACGCTATCACGCATGGCGGTCCGGGCAACCGGATCGAGATGCGTCTTTACCGCGACGCCGGGCAGCTGCGCCTTTGCGTCGCCGATACCGGCCCCGGCATTCCGCCCGCGGCGCGCGAGGCCGTGTTCGAACCCTTCCGCCGCCTCGATCCCAGCCGCACCCGGCCCGGCAGCGGCCTCGGGCTTGCGCTGGTGCGCGCCATCGCCGAACGCCACGGCGCAAGCGTGACACTTCTGGACAACGGCCCCGGTCTGCGCGTGGTGGTCGTTTTTCCGGCCCGCGCTTGACGGCATGCTAGGCTGTGGGCGCGGCCGTCGCGCCCTTTGGCGGGCGTTGCAGGATCACCACCACCGGCAGCATCGCGAAGGCGGCAAGCCCGCTCAGCCAGAACGCATCCTGAAAGGCCAGCATCGTGGCCTGCGCCTGCACCTGGGCGGCCAGTTGTGCCGCGCCGGCGGGCGAGTCCGGCGTCAGACCCAGCGGCGCGAGAAAGGCGCGCGCGGCATCGTTGAAGGGCGTGACCCCGGCGGACAGAACCGACCAGTGGAACTGCAACCGGCTGGACACCTGCCAGCCGACGATCGCGATACCGACCGAGCCGCCGATCGAACGGGTCACGCCATAGATGCCCGATGCCTCGTCCTGCCGGTCCGGGCCGATGTTCTGGAAGGCGAGCGTTGACATCGGCACGAAGAACAGCCCCATGCCCAGCCCCGAGACGACACCGGGCCAGGCGAGATCCCGGAACCCCGCCGCCAGATCGAGAAAGCCCAGCATGACATTGCCCGTACCCGTCAGGATCAGCCCGCAGGCCAGCAGCATCCGCGGATCGAACCGGTTCACCAGCACCGCGCCGGTGAACACCATCGAAAATCCCGCCGCGATGCCGCGCGGAATGAACAGATAGCCCGATTCCAGCACCGGATAGCCCAAGAGGCCCTGCACGAACAGCGGCAGGATCGCGATGGAGCCGTACATGGCGACGCCGAACCCCATGATCGCCACGTTGGCGCCGGCAAAGCTGCGGTCGCGGAACAGGGTGAAGTCGATGATGTTGTCGGCCTTGCCGATCCCGCGGATGACGAAGGTCGCGGCGCAGAGGACGCAGCAGATGGCCGCGATCTGGATCAGGTGCGAGGCGAACCAGTCCCAGGTCTCGCCGAGGTCGAGCATCAGTTGCAGCGCGCCGATGGCGCTCACCATCAGGGCGAGGCCGATCCAGTCGACCGACAGCGACCGGGTCTCTTCGGTCTTCAGCTCGCCGGAAATCATGATGAGGGCAAAGGCCGCGATCGGCAGGTTGACGTAGAAGACCGCGCGCCACGAGAAGTATTCGGTCAGGATCGCGCCCAGTGTCGGGCCGAGAACCGGCGCCACGACCACGCCCAGCCCGAACAGCGCCATCGCCTGGCCGCGCTTGTTTTTGGGAAAGCTGTCGAACAGGATGGATTGCGACAGCGGGATCAGGAACGCGCCGAAGATGCCCTGACCGATCCGGCAGGCGACGATGATCTCGACGCTCCAGGACAGACCGCAAAGCGCCGAGAAACCGGCGAAACCGACGATGGCGGCTGTGATGAGCCGCCGCCGTCCGACACGGCGCACGAAGAACCCGGTCAGCGGCATGACCACGACCGAGGAGACGATATAGCTGGTCAGTATCCACACCGTCTGGTCGTTGGTGATGCCGAAGGCCGCCTGCATGTGCGGCAGGGCGACGTTGACGATGGTGCTGTCCAGCACCTCGAGCACCGCGGTCAGCACGACCGCGAGGACGATGGTCCAGTGCGCGCCCTGCGGCGCGGCGGCCGGTTCGGCGGCGGTGGTCATTTCGGCCGATCCATCGACGAGGTATCGACCGTCGCCGTCACGCTGGCCCCGACCCTCAGTTGCATCGCCGCGTCCTGCGGTTTGCTCTCCAGCCGGATGCGCACCGGGAAGCGCTGCGTGACCTTGACCCAGTTGCCGGTCGCGTTCTGCGGCGGCAGCAGCGAAAAGACCGCGCCCGACCCGGCCCCGATGCTCTCGACCGTGCCCTGAAGCTTCAGCCCGGGATACATGTCGATTTCAAGCGTGACCGGCTGGCCGGGCCGGATGCGGGCCAGGTCGGTTTCCTTGAAATTGGCATCGACCCACCATTCGCCATCCTCGACCAGCGCGAACAGCGGCGCATCGGCGGCCACGACGCTGCCGGTGCGCAGGGCGATGTTGGACACCCAGCCCGAAGCGGGCGCGGTGATGCGCGAATAGCCAAGCTCGATCTGTGCCGTGCCCAGATCGGCAAGTGCCGCGCGCACGGCGGCATTGTCGTCGCCGGCCGCCCCGGCCTGATCCTGCGCGGCGGCAAGCGCCGCCTCGGCGGCGCCCACGGCGGCTTGCGCCCGGTCGCGGGTGGCGGTCGCCTGATCCAGCGCGGCCCGGGCCACATCGCCCAGCCGGAACAGCGCCTGCGTGCGGTCGAAACTGACCTGGGCATCCGTTAACGCGGCTTTCGCGCTGGCCAGATTGGCGGTTGCCGCCGAGACGTTCGATTCGGACGCGCCCGCGCCCTGCCGGGCGATCTCGTATTGCGCCTGTGCCGCATCGACCGCGGCATTCAGCGTCGAGGTGTCCAGTTGCACCAGCAGATCGCCTGCCTTGACATGATCGTTCTCGGAAACGGCGACGCGGCTCACGCGGCCGCCGACCTGCGGCGCGATCGTCAGGATATTGGCCTGAAGATAGGCGTCGTCGGTGGAGGGGTAGACCTTGTCATGCTCCCACCACCACCACAGCCCCGCGCCGATGGCCGCGATGGCCGCGATCAGGATAAGGATTTTCAATTTTTTCATGCTGTTACTGTCCCGTGGGCCCGGTATCGAAATCTTGCAAAAGACGGCAGGCCGCGGGGCCTGCCGTGGTTGTCGTGGGGCTGGCGGATGGGCGTCAGACGCCGCCGAACAGGTGCGGGAAAAGCCCGGCAAGCCCGAACAGGATCAGAAAACCCGCGATCACATAGTTCAGGATGCGCGGAAAGACCAGGATCAGCACCCCGGCGATGAGCGCCAGCAGCGGCTGGATGAAAACGACCGTGGTCATGCGGTTTTCTCCTCATGTGCGCTGGTTTCGGCGCGATGGGCCGATTCGAATGCGCGGCGCAGATGGTTCTCGGCGTCGCTGTCGAGATTGGTGCGCAGAACCCGGCCACCCTTTTCGCCAAGCCGCTCGATCACCTTGTCCGAGGCGTTGGTGCGCACCATCATGAACAGCGCCGCCTGGCCCGGTTGCAGGATCGTGGCGACGTCCTTCATGAACTTGTCGTCGATGCCGTAATCGGTCAGCGCGCCCGAAATCGCGCCCGCGCCGGCGCCGACCGCAAGCCCCAGAAGCGGGTTGAAGAAGATGAGCCCGATCAGGAGGCCCCAGAAGGCCCCGCCGGTCGCGCCCGTCGTCCAGAGGTTGACCATCTGGTTCAGCTTGATCTTGCCATCCTTGTCGGCGCTGGCCACCACGGCATCGGCGACATCGACGAGGTATTCGCGCGCCATGCCCAGAAGCGCCCCGCGGGCGGCTTCGGCCTTTTCGGAACTGTCGTATCCGATCACGATGAGTTCAGACATTGTCAGGTTTCCTTTCTTGGTTGGATTACGGGTTACTTGGTGTTTTCTAAATGCACCTCAGGCGATGTCATCCCATTGGCGCCGCCGCATGTTCAGCCAGACAAGTCCGGCGATGAGCACAAAACAAACCGCAGACGCATTGTAGGTGCCAAGATCGAGCCCGCCATGGCTGGCGGGTTTGGTCAGCAGATCGCCGAAGGTCGCGCCGAAGGGACGGGTGAAGACGAAGGCGATCCAGAAGACGGCGACCTCGCCCAGGGTGTTGGTGTAATGCGCGGCCAGCACGGCGGCGATGATCGCGAGGCAGACCATCGCACCCGCTGCGTAGCTCAGCCCCAGCCCGTCGACCATCCAGTCGCCGAAAGCCGTGCCGAGCGAGTTCGAGAACAGAACCGCCGTCCAGAACATCACCTCGACGCGCCGCGTGGCGATCAGGTTGACCTTCAGATGCCCCTCGCGCCGGTACCAGACCAGCAGCGTGGCCGCGAGCGCCGCCGACAGGATCAGCGACCCGCCCAGATAGCCGACCTGCAGCGTGCGGTCCATCAGGTCCGAAATCTCGGTGCCCGCCGTGGTCGTGCCCACGATGGCGGCCCAGAACAGGGTAGGGGAGTAGGTTCCGGCCCTGATCTGGGCGCCGACAAGCCCGACGAGCAGCGCGCCGGTGATGGCAAGGCCGGCGACATAGCCCAGGTTCAGCGTCTGGGCGATGAAATCGCCGGTGGTTTCGCCCAGCGTGGTCGCGATGATCTTGATCACCCAGAAGAGCAGGGTGACCTCGGCGATCTTGCTGGCGGTATGGCTCGTTCGGTTCATGGCTTCTTCTCCGGATCGTCGATGGTGATGCGATGCGCCTCGTCGACGCTGTCGAGCCACTGGCGAACCGACTTCTCCAGATCGCTCAGATGACGGTCATCGAGGACGGGATCGTCCCTGTCGCGATCCAGGCGTGCGCGCAGAACGCGATAGCGCTCTTTCAGTTCGTCCGCCGTCTGGTGCATCTCGTCGCGAAACAGATGCGTCTCGCGTTTCATGAAGTCACGCGTCTCGCCGATTTTCCGGCCAAGCGCATCGAGCCTGTCATGCAGGGGCCTGGTTGCCATGTTCGCGTCCTTTCGCAATGCCTCGGGTTCAGTTCATGTACCAGCCGTGGCTGACGACCAGCGATTGCCCGGTGAGCGCGTTGGTGGGGAAGGCGGCGAAGAGGTGGGCGACTTCGGCCACGTCCTCTATCGTGGTGAATTCCTGATCGACGGTATCGCCCAGCATGACCTTGTTCACGACCTCCTCTTCGGAGATGCCCAGATCGCGGGCCTGTTCGGGGATCTGCTTTTCCACCAGCGGCGTCTTGACGAAGCCGGGGCAGATCACGTTGGCGCGCACACCGTGCGCCGCGCCTTCCTTCGAGATCACACGGGCAAGGCCCAGAAGGCCGTGTTTCGCGGTGACATAGGCCGATTTCAGCGGCGACGCCTCCTTGGAGTGGACCGACCCCATGAAGATGATCGAACCCGAGCCGGCCTTGTACATATGCGGAAGGCAGGCCTTGGTCGTCAGGAACGCGCCGTCAAGGTGGATCGACAGCAGTTTCTTCCATTCGTTGAAGGGAAAATCCTGCATCGGGTGGACGATCTGGATGCCGGCGTTGGACACCAGCACGTCGATCCTGCCCCACTTCGCGACGACGGCCTCGACGCCCTTGTTGACGAGTCCCTCGTCGGTGACGTTCATCTCGACGGCCATCGCCTCGCCCTTGCCGCCCTTGGTCAACTCGTCCGCCGCCTTCTGCGCGGCGTCCATGTTCAGATCGGCGATGGCGACCTTCGCGCCGTCGGCGATGAAACGTTTGGCAATGCCGTGGCCGATGCCGCTGGCAGCGCCGGTGATGATGCAGACCTTGTCCTTGAGGTTCATTTTCGATCTCCTTTCAAAACGCGATATGTCGGCGCAAGGCGCTGGTGGAGAGGACTTGGCGCTGTGCGGGCCATTCGTGATCTCATGCCAGGCGCCTGGGCCTTCGCATCACGAGATAGGGCGCGCGCAATGCGCGGCGTTTGCCTGAACCTTACATATGCGTCAGGTTGCGCGGCCGTGCGATCACGAGGCGACCGGACCCGGGCCATAGAGTGGCGGCAGAACGGGCGCGCGGCGGCTCCGGCGATTGGTGCGCAGCCCGCGTTCGGCGGCGCGAAAGGCGCCAGGCAGCTTGCCTGCATCCCATGTTTCCGCCCGGGACGAGCCGTATTGCTCCGCTTCCAGTTCCGCCCAACGCTCGCCGAGATCGGGAAAGCGCCGCAGCAGGTCTTCCGGTTCGCAATGCGCATCCCCGGCGGCGGCTCGAAGCCAGGCCAGCGCGGCGGCATAGGCGGCGGATCGGTCCGCTGCCCGGCAAGCCGCGTCGAGCCGGCGCAAGGCGGCGCGCCGCGCGCCATCCTGCCCGGCGCGTGCGACCCGACCCGGTTGCACCCGCGCCTTGCGCCATGGCCGCGCGAGGCCAACGGCGATCAGGACGATCAGGGCAAGGGCTGCCAGCGCGGCGGCCACCGCGTAGGGGATGACATCGTTCCACCCGGAAACGTCCACGGTTTCGTCCACCCCGGATGCGGGGGACGTGCCTGCCGGTTGCGGCGGCGCGGCAGAGACCGGCCCCTCCACATTGAACGTTTCGGCCGGAAGCGTGGCCACGCGCGGCTGTTCGCTCGCCGTGTCGAACCAGTTCACGGTCACTTCCGGCAGCGTCAGCTTGCCGCCCGTCGTGGGCACGACGGAAAAGGTGAAATCGCGCACCGCCGCCGTGCCCTGCGGCGTATCGACGGACCCCGATTGCGCCTTGTCGCGGTAGACCTGCGCGCCGGCCACCTGCGGCGTCTCCAGGTCGGGCAATTGCACGTCGCTGGCGCCCAGTGCCTCGATGCGCACATGGCGCACCACCGCCTCGCCCACGCGGAAGGCGGGGTTTTCCGGCTCCCAGCGCGCCGAAAGCTCCACTGCCTTGGCCGGCAGGAACCAGCCCGCCGCGCCATCGGGCCTGGCCTGGATATCAAGCGTCACGGGCGCGCTGCGCAGCGTGACGGGCCGGCCGGGGCTGAACATGCGCTCGAAGGGCGAGGTGCCGCCAAAGAGGTTCCGGAACGGGTCGGCGCCGAAGGGCGAGGGCGCGCCGGGTGCGTTGGGCGCGTCCAGGCGGCCGCGCAGGGTGAAGGGGGCGATGTTCAGCGGGCCTTCGGTCTGCGGGCGCAGCAGGTAGTCGCGCTCGATCACCGTCACGGGCCGGCCGCCCTTCGACATCTGGCTCACGCGATCCTCGCCCCGGCGCTCCAGGATGTAGTCGGGGCTCTCGGGCTCGCTGATCGCGCCCTCGCGCAGAGCGCCCGGAAGGGCGATACGCAGGGTCAGCGGGATTTCCTGCTGCACATAGTGGTTGCCGGGGCCGATGCTCAGCGTCATCGTTTCGCCTTGCGCCGCAGCGCCCTGCGGCATGGCGGCGGCATCGCGGACGTCGAGACTCAGCGCCTCGCTGGTGGCGGTGCCGGCCTTCAGCGGCGGGATGGTGAAATGCCCCGTCGCGCGGGGCGCGAGCGTGACGATCCATTCCACATTGTCCGAGCGCACGCCGTTCACGATGCGGGTCTGCGAGGATTTGGACGTGCCGAGGATGTCGAAATCGCCGTTCAGTGCCGAGATGTCGGGTGCCGCCGTCAGCCGGGCGGGATCGGCGCTGAGGGTCAGTTGCACGCTGTCGCCAAGCGCGATCTCGTCGCTGGCGAGCCGCGCCGTCAGCCCGTCGGCCAGAGCGGCGGTGGCGATCGCGCCGGCAAGGGCGAGCGCGGCAAGGGGTTTGCTGATCATCGTCTTCATCCTTGTTGGCCGGCCCGCAGGCGGGCGTAGTGCTGGCGAATGCGGGCACGCAGCAGGCCGGTGGGGTCGTCGGGTACCGCGCGCAACTGCTGCTGGGCTGCCTGATCCAGCGCGGTGCCGGCGGCCGCGCCCGCCCCGGCCGGGCGGTCCTGCGGCTGCGGTGCCTGCGCCAGCGCCCGGTCCATCCGCTGTTTCAGCGCCGTGTCGCTTTCGTCTTGCGCGGGCTCCCCCGCCGCCCCGGCGGAGGCCGCGTCTTGCGGCCCGGGCTCACTGGCGCCCTGTTGCTGCTGCGCCTGCCGGTCGGATGGGCCATGCCCGTCCGAGCCTTGCGGTTGCGGGCCCTGCTGCGGGGTCTGGCCCTGCTGGCGGTCGGCTTGCCGTTCCTGGCCACCACCCTGGGATCGCCGGTCCTGCGGCTGGCTGCCTTCAGATTGCTGGCCTTGCTGCTGGCCGCCGCCTTCAGATTGCTGCTCCTGCGGCTTGCCGCCGCCCTGGGATTGCTGATCCTGCGGCTGGCCACCACCCTGGGATTGCTGATCCTGCTGCTGGCCGCCTTCAGATGGCCGGCTTTGTTGCTTGCCGCCGCTTTCAGATTGCTGATCCTGCGGCTGGCCGCCACCTTCAGATTGCTGGTCCTGCGGCTGGCCGCCGCCCTTGGATTGCTGCTCCTTCTGCTCCTGCTCTTGCAGCAGCTTCGCCACCAGATCGCGGTTGAAATGCGTGTCCGCATCATCGGGTGTCATCGTCAGCGCCTGGTCATAGGCGGCCAGCGCCTCCTCCAGTTGCCCGGCGCGGGCCAGCGCGTTGCCGAGGTTGTAAAGGTCGGCCTGTGTCTCCTGCGCGCCCGGCAGGGCGGCGTATTCCCTGACCGCCCCGGCATATTCGCCCGCGCGGTACAGCGCGGCCGCCTTGCGCCGGGGCGTGGTGAATTCTTGCGCCGCCTGCGCATAGGCCCCGGCATCGAACGCCGCCTGGCCCTGCTGGTCGGGGGTCTGCAAAAGATCGGCCCACTCCGCCGCCCTGGCCGCGGACGGCACCATGCCCGCGCCCAGCAGCATCAGCGGCAGCGCAAACAGCAGCCCGCGCCGGAACGCGAAGGGCGCCAGCAGCACCGGGATCAGCAGCAGCAGATAGCCCATGTCGGCCCAGCGGTCGGTGACAATGTCCGATTGCTCGTCCGCGCCAGAGGTGGCCGGGCTGGCCTTGGGCAGCAGCGCGGCAATGTCGCGCCCGTCCGCCGTCACGTCCGAGAACGCCCCGCCGCCCGCTTCGGCAAGGGCGCGCAGGCCCGCAACATCCAGCCGCGCGGTGATCGCGGCGCCGTACTTGCCGGTGATCGGGCGGCCATCGGCGGTGCGCAGTTCCGCGCCTTCCTCGGTGCCCACGCCAAGCACGCCTACGGTGTAACCTGCCGCATGGGCTGCGCGCGAGGCGGCCAGGCTGGCCCGCGGGTCCAGCCCGGCATCGTCGGCCATCACCACGATCCGGCCCTCCGCCGCGCCTGCGCGGCCCAGCAGTCCCTGCGCCTCGGCAATGGCCAGATCCAGACGGTTGCCCAGAACCGGCATCAGGTCGGTCGAAAGCTCGGGCAGCATCTCGCGGATCACGGCCGCGTCCGAGGTGAGCGGCGCCGCCACGAAGGGGCGGTCGGCATAGATCACAAGACCGATATCGCCGCCCCTTTCGCGGTCCAGCACGTCGCGCAGCTTGTGGCCCGCGCGGGTCAGGCGCGAGGGAACCAGGTCGGTGCCGTTCATGGATTGCGCCAGGCTCAGCACGATCACCACCGGCTCTGCCCCGCCATAGGTCGGCACCGGCAGTTTCTGCCAGGCCGGCCCCGCCATCGCCAGCACCGCCGCGATCAGCCCCGCACCCAGCGCCGCCAGCCAGCCGCCCATGCTGCGCCGCGCCTGCCCGCGCACCGCAAGGTGGCGCAGCAGATGCGCATCCACCAGCCAGGCCCAGTCCTCCGCGCCGCCGCCTCGCATGCGATGCGCGGCCAAGGCGACGATCGCGGCGGCGGGAAGGAGCGCGAGCAGCCATTCGGGCCGCAGGAAATGAAATGTCGAAGGGATCATGCCGTCACCTCTGCCGCCGCGCGGCGCGTGAACTTGCCAAACGGGACAAAGCCCAGCGTGAACAGGGCCGCCAGCAGCAGGGCAGCGCCAAGCGGCCAGAAGAACAGCGCCACCGACGGGCGCAGATAGCGCGGATCGCCCGCCACCGGCTCCAGCCGGTCGATCTCCCGGTAGATGCCGGCCAGGCCATTCACGTCCGTGGCGCGGAAATAGAGCCCGCCGGTGGTCTCGGCGATCTGCGTCAGGCTCGCCTCGTCCAGATCCTGCGAGGGATCGACGATGCGCCGCCCGAACGCGGTTTCGACGGCCATGCGCTCGGCGCCCACGCCGATGGTGTAGATGCGCACGCCCAGCTTTTTCGCCAGATCGGCGGCGGCCTGCGGGGTCATCACCCCGGCGTTGCTGGCCCCATCGGTCAGCAGGATCAGCACACGGTCGCCCTCGGGGCGGTCCTTGAGGCGCTTGACGGCGATGGCGATGGCGTCGCCGATGGCGGTCTCGGTGCCGGTGAGGCCGACCTCGGCCTGATCGAGAAGCTGGCGCACCACCTCGCGGTCGGGCGTCAGCGGCGCTTGCAGATAGGCGCGGTCGGAAAAAAGCACGAGGCCGATCCGGTCGCCCACGCGCCGCGCGATGAAGTCGTCCGCCGTCTGCTTGACCACGCCCAGCCGGGTGGTGGCGCGGCCGTTCAGCGCGAAATCCTCGCGCCCCATGCTGCCCGACAGGTCGATGGCCATCATGATGTCGCGCCCCTCGGCGGGCAGGGGGGTTTCGGGGCCGACCCATGCCGGGCGCGCCAGCGCGGCCACCAGCAGCAGCCAGATCAGCGTTGCCAGCGCCAGCCGCAGCCAATGGCGCAATGCACTGTGACCGCCCTTGGTCACATGTCCGGCCAGCGCGGCGAAGAACGGCACGCGCAAGGCGCCATCCGCACTTTGCGGCAGGGGTTTCAGCGCGGTTCGGACAAGCAGCGGCAGCGGCAGCAGCAGGAAGGCCAGCGGCCAGAGAAACGTCATCATGCGTGCCTCCTGATCCAGATCTCGGCCTCGTCCGCGGCGCGGCGCAGCGTTTCGGACGCAGCACTTGCCGGGGCATAGGGCGCATTGGCGATGGAGGCGGCGACGGCTTCGGAAAGTCCGGCCTCGCCGCGTTCCAGTTCGGCCACCCATTCCGGCCCGCTGAGGGCGGCGAACCTGCGCCCCTCGGGGCCGCTCAGCGCGACACGGCGGATCAGCACGGCAAGATCGGTGGCGGCATTGGCGTCCTCATCCGCAAGGCGCGCGCGGATCGCCGCAAGCTCGCGCAGCGCGGCGTGACGCCGGGTGTGGCGGCGGCGGATGACGAACGCGGCGATGGCGGCGAACGTCAGTACCGCCAGCGCCAGCAGCACCCACCAGCCCGGCGCGGGGGGCCACCAGCCCACCGGGTCGGGCAGGCGGATGTCGCGCAGCTTGTCCAGTTCGGCCTGCATCTCGGGGGTCAGGTTGCTCATTACGCAGCCCTCCGCCGTGCGCCGGGATGCGGCGTGGCCCTGCCGCGCGGGAAGAGAAGCGTTCGCGGATCGCCGGCGGTGTCCATCGCGTGCCAGGCGATTCCCGCCTTGCGGGCCAGCCGCGCCAGCGCCGCCTGCCGCGCGGCAAAGGCGGTTGCGTGACGGTCGAGCGCCGCGCCGCCCAGACCGGCGACCGACAGCACCGCCGCGCCATCGCTGATCCGCCCGCCCTGCGGCGGCAGGCACGCCTCCAGCGCATCGAAGACGCAGATCATGGTGAGATGGGCGCGCAGCGCCAGGC
>JAGRMG010000087.1 GCA_020441385.1 Paracoccaceae bacterium | reverse complement strand
GGGCGGGCCAACGAACAGCTGACCTTCGACCTTCAGGTCGAGGTCGCATCGCGCATGGGATACCGCGACCGGGCCGGGCGCCGGGGCGTGGAGATCTTCATGCAACGCTATTTCCGCGAGGCGACGGCGGTGGGAGAGCTGACCCGCATCTTCCTGACCAAGCTGGAAGCCGCGCATGTGAAAAGCGAACCGCTGCTCGAACGCATCTTTCGCCGCCGGCCGCGGATCCGGCGCGGTTACAAGGTGGTCCACAACCGGCTGGACGTGATCGACCCCGAGGCGTTCCTGGCAGACAAGCTGAACCTGCTGCGCATCTTCCAGGAGGGTCTGCGCACCGGCATGCTGATCCATCCCGATGCGATGCGGCTTGTCACCGCCAACCTGCATCTGATCGACGAGGGCATGCGCGCCGATCCCGAGGCGCAGGGCATATTCCTGGATCTGCTGCTGAACCACGGCAATCCCGAGCGCGCCCTGCGGCGGATGAACGAACTGGGGGTGCTGGCGGCGTTCATCCCCGAGTTCGAGCCGGTCGTGGCGATGATGCAGTTCAACATGTATCACAGCTATACGGTGGACGAACACATCATCCAGTGCATCGCGCAGCTGGCCATGATCGAAAAGGGCGAACTGGTCGAGGATCTGCCGATCTCTTCGGGCATTCTTGTCGACGGGCTGAACCGGAGGGTGATCTATGTCGCGCTGCTGCTGCACGACATCGCCAAGGGCCAGCCCGCCGACCATTCCATTCTCGGCGCTCAGATCGCGCGCCGCGTCGCACCGCGGCTGGGGCTGGACAGGGACGAAACCGAAACCGTCGAATGGCTGGTGCGCCATCATCTGCTGATGTCGGACATGGCGCAGAAGCGCGACATCGCCGATCCGCGCACCGTGCGCGATTTCGCCAAGGCGGTGCAGACGGTCAGGCGGCTCGATCTGCTGACGGTGCTGACGGTCTGCGACATTCGCGGCGTCGGCCCGAACACCTGGAACAACTGGAAGGCGGTGCTGCTGCGCGCGCTTTACCGCCAGACCCGCAAGGCGCTGGAAACCGGCATGGAGGATCTGAACCGCGAGAACCGCGGCGCGGAGGGCGAAAGGGCGCTGCGCGAGGCGCTGTCGGACTGGCCGGCCGACCTGCTGGACCGCGAGGCGGGCCGCCACTATCCGCCCTACTGGCAGGGCCTGCATGTCACCGCGCATGTGGTGTTCGCGAACCTGCTGCGCGAACTCGAGGAAACCGGCGATCCGGGCACGATCCTGATCGACCTGTTGCCCGACGAGGACCGCGACGCGACCCGCGCCTGTTTCGTGATGGCCGACCATCCGGGCATCTTCGCGCGTCTGGCGGGCGCGCTGGCGCTGGTGGGCGCCAACGTGGTCGATGCCCGCAGCTACACGACAAGGGATGGATACATCACCGATGCGTTCTGGATTCAGGACGCCGAGGGCAGTCCCTACGAGGCCGCCCGCCTGCCGCGCCTGACCAAGATGATCCACAAGATACTGAAAGGCGAGGTGGTGCCGCGCGAGGCGCTGCAATCGCGCGACCGCATAAGGAAACGCGAGAAGGCGTTCAAGCGGCCGACCCATATCATCTTCGACAATGACGGGTCCGAGATCTACACGATCATCGAGGTCGATACCCGCGACCGGCCCGGCCTGCTTTACGATCTGGCGCGCACGCTGGCGGCCAACAACGTCTATGTCGCCAACGCGGTGATCGCGACCTATGGCGAACAGGTTGTCGATACCTTCTACGTCAAGGACATGTTCGGGCTGAAATACCACTCAAGGTCGAAACAGAAGTCGCTTGAGGCCAAGCTGCGCCGCGCCATCGCGGAAGGGGCGGAGCGCGCGTCGGCATGATGACCGCCCGATCCGTCGCTGCGGGACGGCCCCGTTCGGCGGGATCGCCGGTGCGATCGGCATTGCAGGGGGTGCGGGATGCAAGGCCGCGCTCCTGTTTGAACCCGTCTCGGACTGGCGACCGGGCGATCGTCCGGCCATGCCCGGGCGCAACGGGGATGGCCTGCCGCAGGCGGGTTTCTCCTGATGGTCGCCGATGGCGCGTTCCCGGCAACCGGAGCAACAAAATTTCCTTTCTTTGCTTATATCTTTGCATAATAGTACCTGTATGCTTATTTGTGATGGCTGAATCTGATTCCTGAACTAGAAAACAGCGTGAGGAACAACATGAGACTTACTTCAATCGTGAAAACGGCTTCGCTGATCATGGCGACCACGGCGCTCGGCGCAATGGCCCTGCCGGCCATGGCCGACATCAAGATCGGCAGCTCCCTGTCCCAGACCGGCCCGGCATCGTTCCTTGGCGATCCCGAGGCCAAGACGCTCACCATGCTGGTGGACGAACTGAACGCCGCCGGCGGCATCAACGGCGAAAAGATCGAACTGGTGATGTACGACGACGCGGCCGATGCCAACAAGGCGCGCACGTTTGCCACGCGCATGGTGGAGGATGACGAGGTCGTCGCGGTGATCGGCGGATCGACCACCGGCACCACCATGGCGATGATCCCGGTCTTCGAGGAAGCCGGCATTCCGTTCATCTCGCTGGCCGGCGCGGTGGTGATCATCGACCCGGTCAAGAAATGGGTGTTCAAGACCCCCCATACCGACCTGATGGCCTGCGGCAAGATCTACGAAGATCTGAAGAAGCGCGGCCTGACCAAGGTCGGCCTGATCTCGGGCACCGGCGGGTTCGGCCAGTCCATGCACGAACAATGCCTGAGCATCGCCGGGGATTACGGCATCGACATCGTCGCCGACGAAACCTACGGGCCCAAGGATGCCGACATGACCCCGCAGTTGACCAAGATCGGCGCGACCGAGGGTTTGCAGGCGGTGGTCAACCCCGGCTTTGGCCAGGGCCCGGCGATCGTCACCCGCAACTTCGCCCAGCTGAACATCGGCGTGCCGCTGTACCAGTCGCACGGCGTTGCCTCGAAGAGCTTCATCGACCTGGCCGGCGAAGCGGCCGAGGGCGTGCGGCTTCCGGCCTCGGCGCTTCTGGTGGCCGATCTGCTGCCCGACAGCGACCCGCAGAAGGCGGTCGTGGTCGGCTATCGCGATGCCTACGAGGCGGCGACCGGGTCGGATGTCTCGACCTTCGGCGGCCATGCCTATGACGCCTTCAAGATCCTCGTGGCCGCGATCGAGCGCGCCGGTTCGGACGATCCCGCCGCGATCCGCGACGAGATCGAAAAGACCAGCGGGTTCATGGGCACGGCGGGCGTCGTCAACATGTCGGCCACCGACCACCTCGGCCTTGACCTGACCGCCTTCCGCATGCTGGAAATCAGGGACGGCGACTGGACCATCGTCGCCGACTGACGGTGCATCGGCGGGGCGCGTGCCTTTGGCTGCGCGCCCCGTCACAATAAAAATAACAAGGGGCGGCAGATGTCTGAATTCCTTCAGTTCTTCTTTTCCGGGATCACGGTGGGGGCGGTCTATGCCCTGGTCGCGCTGGGATTCATCATCATCTACAATTCATCGGGCGTGGTGAATTTCGCCCAGGGCGAGTTCGTGATGCTGGGCGGCATGTCCACGGTGTTCATCCACGCCCTCGGCGCACCGCTGTTCGCGGCGGCGCTGGCGGCGATCCTGATTACCGCCGCGGTCGGCGTGGCGCTGAACAAGCTGGCGATCGAGCCGGCGCGCGGTGCATCGGTGGTGGCGCTGATCATCATCACCATCGGCGCCTCGATCTTCCTGCGCGGTGTGGCCCAGATCGTCTTCGACAAGAAGATCCACCGCTTTCCCAGCTTTTCGGGGGATGCGCCGTTCGAGATAGGTGGCGCCACCATCCTGCCCCAGAGCCTGTGGATCATCGGCGGCGCGCTGGCGGTGTTCTTCGCGCTGTACCTGTTCTTCACCCGTACCCTGACCGGCAAGGCGGTGCTGGCCACCGCCAACAACAAGCTGGCGGCGCGCCTGGTGGGCATCAACACCAATTTCGTGATGACCCTCAGCTTTGCGCTGTCGGCCGCGATCGGGGCCCTGGCCGGGGTGCTGGTCACTCCGGTCACGCTGACCAGCTACGATGTCGGCATCGCTCTGGCGCTCAAGGGTTTCGCCGCCGCCATCCTCGGCGGCATGGGCAGCCCGTTCGGCGCCCTGGTCGGCGGGCTGCTGGTCGGACTGATCGAGGCCATGACCGCCGGCTACATCAGTTCCGAATACAAGGAGGCGGTGGCCTTCCTCGTCATCCTTGTCGTGCTGTTCGTGATGCCCCACGGCATATTCGGACGCACCAAGCTGGATCGGGTGTGAATACATGGCGCGTCTTTCCCCTCGGGCCGCGACACTGATCGCGCTGGCGGCGATTGCCCTGCTTGCACCGCTGCTGTTTCCCTCCAGCTTCTACTACCGAATCGGGGCGCTGATCTTCATCAACGGCCTGTCGGTGATCGGGCTGGTGATCCTGGTCGGCTTTGCCGGGCAGGTCAGCCTTGGCCATGCCGGGTTCGCCGGCATCGGAGCCTACACCTGCGCCCTGGCGCCGGTACATGTGGGCCTGCACCCGGCCCTGGCCATGGTGCTGGGGGCCGCCATCTCGGCGGTGGTCGCCTGGCTGGTCGGGCGGCCGATCCTGCGGCTCAGCGGGCATTTTCTGGCGGTGGCGACGCTGGGCTTCGGCATTCTGGTCTACATGGTGCTGAACAACGAAAGCTGGCTGACGGGCGGCCCGGACGGCATCGCCGTCGCAGATATC
The DNA here is from genome assembly GCA_020441385.1 of Paracoccaceae bacterium. Classification (GTDB taxonomy): domain Bacteria; phylum Pseudomonadota; class Alphaproteobacteria; order Rhodobacterales; family Rhodobacteraceae; genus JAGRMG01. The sequence continues at coordinate 1,880 of JAGRMG010000087.1, read as the reverse complement.
GGCCTGCGCGATCTGCTGCGCGACTACGACATCAAGGTCACCGCCTCGCAACTGTGGTACTGGCTTGGCGCCGCGGCGCTGCTGGTGGGGGCGTTCCTGGCGCTGAACCTGCAAAACAGCCCCACCGGCCGCGCCCTGCGGTCGCTGCACGACAGCGAGGTCGCCGCCCGCACCATCGGCATCGACGTCGCCCGCATGAAGCTGACCGCCTTCGTGGTGTCGGCGGTCTATACCTCGGTGGCGGGTTCCATGCTGGCGATGATGAACCGTTTCGTCACCCCCGATATCGCCGGTTTCATGCATTCGGTCGAACTGCTGACCATGACCGTGCTGGGCGGCGCCGGGGCGGTGTTCGGCGGCTTTGTCGGCGCCTCGATCCTCACCGCGCTGCCGCAATTGCTGACCGTGTTCGAGGAATACGAGAACCTGCTTCTGGGGGTGATCATGATGCTGGTGATGATCTTCCTGCGCGAGGGCCTGGTCCCGTCGATCGCCCGCCGCCTGCGCCGGGGGGGATCGAAATGACGCTTTTGTCGGTCGAGAAACTCGGCATAGACTTCGGCGGCCTCAGGGCGGTGGACGAGGTCGATTTCACGGTTCCCGCGGGCCAGATCGTGTCGGTCATCGGCCCCAACGGCGCCGGCAAGACGACCCTGTTCAACATGATCTCGGGGATCTACAGGCCGGCCCGCGGACGGGTGATGCTGGACGGGCGCGACGTGACCGGCACGCCGACCCACCGGCTGGCCCGCATGGGCCTGTCTCGGACCTTCCAGAACCTTCAGGTGTTCCTGCAGATGACGGTGCTGGAAAACGTCATGGCCGGGCGCCACCTGTCGGAGGGCGTGCATGTGGCCACCGACCTTCTGGGGCTGGGCGCCTCGCGGCGGCGCAACCGCGCCTCGCGGGCCGAGGCGATGCGCCTTCTCGAACGGGTCGGGCTGGATCGCGGCGCCCATCGCGAGGCATCGTCGCTGTCCTATGGGGGCCTCAAGCGGCTCGAGATCGCGCGGGCGCTGGCCACCGAACCGCGGCTCTTGCTGCTGGACGAACCCGCCGCCGGTTGCAACGCCGTCGAGACCGAGGAGGTCGACCGGCTGATTGCCGAGATCGCCGCTTCGGGCATTGCGGTGCTGCTGGTCGAACACGACATGAAACTGGTGATGAAGATCTCGGGCCACATCGTGGTGATGGATCATGGCCGCAAGATCAGCGAAGGCAAGCCCGAGGACGTCGTCCAGGATCCCAAGGTGATCGAAGCCTATCTGGGCACCGATGCCGGAAGGAGAGAAACAGTTGCTGCAGATTGAGGGACTGACAAGCCGCTATGGCCGGATCGAGGTGCTGCACGAAATCGACCTCGAGGTGCAATCGGGCGAGATCGTCAGCGTGGTGGGCGCCAACGGCGCCGGCAAGACGACGCTGCTGCGCTGTCTGTCCGGCGTTCAGCCGGTCAGCGGCGGCAAGGTGACGTTCCGGGGCAGCGACATCACCACCGTTCCGGCCCATCGCCGCACCGCGCTGGGGCTGACCCAGTCGCCAGAGGGGCGCCAGATATTCACCAACCTCACGGTCGAGGAGAACCTGCGGCTGGGCGCCTACCTGTTCTCGGACGAGCGGGTCGAGAAGGACATGAACGACGCCTTCGCGCTGTTTCCGGTGCTGAAGGAAAAGCGCAACCTGTCGGCGGGCGATCTGTCGGGCGGACAACAGCAGATGCTGGCGATCGCCCGGGCGCTGATGGGGCGGCCCAGCTGCCTGCTGCTGGACGAGCCCAGCATGGGGCTGGCGCCGATCCTGGTGGAACAGATCCTCGATGTGGTCAAGAACCTGCGCGACCTCAACGTCACCGCGCTGATGGTCGAACAGAACGCCCTGGC
>JAGRMG010000086.1 GCA_020441385.1 Paracoccaceae bacterium | reverse complement strand
TGTCGATCCGCCGCCTGATGGAGGCGCATCACGGCTGGATCTTCAACGCGGCGGTGCAGAGCGTCCAGGTCAATTCCATCCAGCTGATGAAACTGCTGGTCCTGTCGGGCCAGTTCATCGCCGCGACCTCCGAGGTGGACGCCGCGGCGGAGCTGCATCAGGGCATGCTGCGCTTCGTGCCGATCAACGACAAGGACATGTTCCAGCAATCCTTCAGCGTGATCTCCAACGCGCTCATCCCGGCTTCGGCCACCACCCAGAAGATCATCGCCATCGCGGTCGAGATCCTGGAGCATCAGGTGGTCGCCGGCAAGCCGGCCGGCTGACCGGCCAGCCCCGGACCGACGGGGCCGTGGCCCCGGCCGCTCAGCCGGCCGGCGGACGGGCGCGGTCCGCCTTCGGCGGCAGGAAATCGCGCCGGAAGATCTCGCGCGGCTGCGGCGGTGCGCCGGCATAGCCCTTGGTCTCGACGATCAGCCGGGCGATCCCCTCCAGCCTCGCGTCGTCGGCATCGCCCAGACCGTCGGCAAAACCGTCGGGATGGCCCATTTCCAGCGCCAGCGTCCCGGTCAGCCGCTCGCGATTGGCCTTGCGGTCGATTTGCGGATTGCGGCGGGCCACCGCCTCGATGGCGGCATCGATATCGGCGACGGTATCCTTCAGCCCGCGGTTGATCGCCCGCACGAGGCCGGCGACCGCCCCGGGATGGGCGTTGAGGAAATCATGAGTGACCATCAGCGCACCGCCGTAGAGGTCGGGGACATGCTCGTGCCAGGTCAAGTGATGCAGGGCGGTGAACGGGTCGATCCCCGCCTCGATGGCCTGCGAATTGATGGTGTTCACGAAGCCGAAGATGCCGTCCCATTCGCCATTCATCATCTGTGCGGAGAGCTCGACATGGGTCAGTTCGGAAATGGTGATGTCGACGCTCTCGGGATCGAGACCGGTGGCCCGGCAGAATTCCGGGAACAGGAGCAGCGCGGCATCCTGCGGATGCGAGACCAGGCGCTTGCCGGCCAGGTCGGCGGCGGTCTTGACCGGCCCGTCGCTGCGCACGGCGATCGTATAGGGCGGGCGGTTGTGGATGGTCATCACCGCGACCGGCGCCGGCAGCTTGCCCTCGGCCTTCATGCGGATCAGCTCGTTGAGGTCGCCGTAGCCGGCATCGAAATCGCCGGAGGTCATCGTTTCGACGGCCCGCGCCAGCGAAGTGCCCTCGGTGAACTGCACGTCGAGCCTTTCGTCCCGGAAATGCCCGTTGTCGGCTGCCAGGAAGAACCAGGCCTGCGGCCCGGAATAGAAGGTGTTGAGGATGAAGCGGACCGGCAGCAACGCCGTCCCCGACGCTTGCGCCGTGGTGGTGCCACTCTCGTTTGCCATAGCTGAGTTCCTTTGAATCCATCGCGGCGCAGCCACGACCCTGTGGGGGAAAGCGGTGTCTTTCCTTGCTGTCGCGGGCACAGTCTCACGACGATTCGTTTCAAACAATGTCAAAGCGATTTGACATTCGTTCTGTTATTCAGAACGGGCATGCCTGCCCGTCCATGGGCCATGCCGCATGGCAGGGGCATTGCCCCGGCCCCTCGATCACCGGCGTCGCAACCGCCCGTCGGGAAATCGTTCTAATATACAGAACGGACGTGTCTTTATTATTCTATGGCTCGCAACAGGATTCGCCCCTACGCTGTTCGGGAAGGCAACAGGCGAAAATGTGACCATGGGCAAACTCAGCGATCTCAATCGGGCCGATCACGACGAGGCCATTGCAATCGTCTCTCCGTTGATCGAGCGGGCACCCCAGATCGCGGCGAAAGTCGCGGCGCGTCGCCCGTTCCGAACCGCGGAGGACCTCTCGCATGCGATCAGTGCAGAGCTTCGCGAGCTGGACGAGGCCGCGCAGGTGGCGCTCTTTCGCGCCCATCCCGAGCTGGCGCCGGACAATCCGCTTGCCATGACCGCGGAATCGCAGGCCGAGCAGGGCCGGCTGAACCTGACCGCGCGCGACACCGAGCACCGGGAGGATCTGGCCGAGCTGAACGCGCGCTACAACGACAAATACGGCTTCCCCTTCATCACCGCCCTGGTGCGCCACAAGGACATGGAGAGTGTCCTGCAGGAATTCCGAACCCGACTGGCGAATGACCGCGAATCGGAGCTCGAAGCCGCGATCGGCCAGATCACGGCGGTAAGCGCCGCCCGCGTGCAGGCCGCGTTCGGCAGCGACGACGCCTGAAACCCGCCGACAACCAGAACGGAACCATGCCATGACACCAGAACCCGAGAAATCCGGAATTACCGAGCCGAGTGTCGCCGCCGCTCGCCTCGGCCATAGTTGGGGCGGCGAGGTGGGCGGTCTGCTGCTGCTGGCGCTCAGCGCGATCTTCATGATCGGCGGCGTGCGCCTGGGACTGGGGGTGCCGACCCGATTGGGCACCGGCGCCTTTCCGTTCCTGACCGGCCTCGTCCTCGCCATCCTCGCCGTGTTCATCTGCATCGAGGAACGGCGCGGCGATACGGAGGTCGAATCTCCCGACTGGATCGCCTTTCTGGCCATCTGCGGCGCCCTGGCGGTCTTCGCCACGACCGCGAACCGCCTCGGCCTGGTGCCGGCCACCTTCCTGACCATCGTGGTGGCGAGCCTGCCCGACCGCAGCCTGCCGATGCGCGGCAAGGCGATCCTCGGTGTGATCGTGTCCCTCGCCTGCTGGGGCCTGTTCATCGAGCTGCTGAACCTCCCGTTCAAACCATTCGTGGGGCTCTGACGATGGATATTCTGACTAGCTTCGGTCATGGGCTCCTGGTGGTCCTGGAGCCCGCCAACCTCATGTATTGCTTCATCGGGGTGTTCCTCGGCACCTTCATCGGCGTGCTGCCGGGCATCGGCTCCATGGCGGCCATCGCCATGATCCTGCCGCTGACCTTCTATCTGGATCCGACGCCGGCCCTGGTGATGATCGCGGGCGTCTTCTACGGCGCCGAATACGGCGGCTCGACGGCCTCGATCCTGATGAACGTGCCGGGCACGCCGGCCGCCTCGATCACCGCCATCGAGGGCTATCAGCTGGCCAAGAACGGACGCGCCGGCGTGGCGCTCTTCTCGACCGCGATCGCCTCGTTCGGGGGCGGCATGATCGGCATGGTCGTGATCGCCGTGCTGTCGCCCTCGCTGGCGAAACTGGCGCTGTCCTTCGGGCCGCCGGAATATTTCGCCGTCATCCTGCTGGGCCTGATCGCGGCCTCGGCGGTCAGCAACGGCGGCGCGCTCAAGGGCATCGCCATGGTCGTCACCGGCCTGATGCTGGGCACGATCGGCGTCGATCTGACCACCGGCGAGCTGCGCTTCACGATGGGCATCCCGGAACTGCGCGACGGCGTGAACATCGTCGTGGTCGCCATGGGCCTTTTCGGCGTGACCGAGCTGATCGCCTCGATCCGCTCGAACAGCGGCGGCGGCGCCGCGCAGAAGCTCGACTACAACAATTTCTATCCCACCAAGGAAGACTGGAAGTCCCTGCCCGGCCCCATCCTGCGCGGCGGCGCCATCGGCTCCTTCATCGGCGCCCTGCCCGGCACCGGCCAGACCATCGCGGCGGCCCTGGCCTATGCGCTGGAAAAGCGGGTCTCGCCGCAGCGCGACAAGTTCGGGACCGGCGTTGTTCCCGGCGTCGCCGTGCCGGAGGCCGCCAACAACTCCGCCACGCAGACCGCCTTCATCCCGACCCTGACCCTGGGCGTTCCCGGCAGCCCGCCGATGGCCATCGTGATCGGCGCGCTGATGATCTATGGCATCACGCCAGGGCCGCGCCTGCTGGTGGAAGAGCCGGACATGTTCTGGGGTCTGGTCGCCAGCTTCCTGGTCGGCAACATCATGCTGCTGGTTCTGAACCTGCCGCTGATCGGCATGTGGGTGCGGCTGCTGCGCATCCCCTACAAATACATGTATCCGACGATCATCGTGCTGATCTGCATGGGCGTCTACAGCCTGAACAACAACGTCTTCGACGTCTGGCTGACGCTGGTGATCGGGGCTGCGGGTTACGTGATGCGGCTCTACCGCTTCGAACCCGCGCCGCTGCTGCTGGGCTTCGTGCTGGGCCCGCTGATGGAGGAACAACTGCGCCGCTCGATGCTGCTGTCGCGTGGCGATCCCATGGTGTTCCTGGAACGCCCGATCAGCGCCACGCTCATCGGGATCACCTTCGCCATCGCCGTCTACGGCATCTACAGCACCCACAGGAACCGCCGCCTTGCCCGAATGGCGGCAGAACAGACCCAACTGGAGGAACCCAACTCATGAAACTGAACCGCAGAACCCTGCTGGGCGCCGGTGCCGCGGCACTCGCCCTCGCGACCGCCCCGATGGCTTCCGCCGAGCCCGGAAGCTGGAGCAGCGAGCCGGTGCGCATCGTCGTCACCTTCCCGCCCGGCGGCACCAGCGACCTGGCCGCCCGGCTCCTGGCGCAGCATCTGGACACCGACTACGGCCAGAAGGCCGTGGTCGACAACCGCCCCGGCGCCGCCGGCACGGTCGCCGCCGACTACGTCGCGCAGCAGGAACCGGACGGGACGACGCTGATCCTGTCGAACAACGCGCCCTTCACCATCGCACCGACGCGGTTCGCCAGCATCCCCTACGACACGATGGGCGATTTCACCCATATCGCCTATATCGGCGCCTCCTCGCCCGGCCTCTTCGTGCAGCCTTCGTCGGGGATCACCACGGTCGATGAATATATCGCCGCGTCCAAGGAAAACCCGCTGACCTACGGTTCCAGCGGGGTCGGGACGATCTCGCATATCCTCGGCGTCGCCGTCGACAAGGCGCTCGGGACCGAGTCGATCCATGTGCCCTATCAGGGCAGCACGCCGGCGATCCAGGATTTCCGCGCCGGCGTGCTGGACACCTTCTACGACATGGTCGTCCAGAACACCGAGATGATCGAGGACAACGAGGCCGTCGCCATCGCCATCGCCTCGCCCGAGCGCAACCCGGAGGCCCCGGACGTGCCGACCTTCCTCGAGCAGGGCTATGACGTGGTGCTGGAGAACTGGGTGGGTCTCTCTGGTCCCGCCGGCATGGATCCCGAGACGATCCAGACCATCCACGACACCGTGCTGGCGGTCTTTTCCAACCCTGAGGTCGTTAGCCGGCTGACCGAGCTTGGCATCACCCATAGCGCCATGTCTTCCGAGGAATACACCGATTTCGTCGCCAAGCAGATCGATGTCTGGGCCCCGCTGATCGAGGCCGCCGGCATCAAGGAATGACGTGATCCGCACAGCAGCGGCCACGCCCCCCGCAGCATAGGCGGCCGCTGCATTCCCTGGGTCGGATCGTGTCGCGGCCCCCGAGTCACCGAAAGGTGCCTCGGGGGCCGCAGTTTGTTCAGGCCAGTGGTCCGACAGGGGGATCGCATTCGGCAACGGGGCCCGTCCGTCCGGGTTCCGTGCCGGGCGCTGCCCTCGTCTTTCTGCCGAACGGTCGAAGAAGAGAGAATGACACCGGCGGCCCTCGCTGTCGACCTTCGGCCCTCCCGCGGCCGGGTGTCCGCAGCCCGGTCGACCGGTGTCGATCTGGGCGCGGCCTTTTACCTGTTCCGACATATGGCTTCGGGCCGCAGGATCGGTCGGTCGGAAGGGCCGCTGGTATGAGCTCCCGATACCATGGCCCCGGTGCCCCGCGCCGCGGGCGGGCCTTCAGGTGGCGCGCCCTGCCGCTGCGGCCCGCCGGCGAGCGCGTTCGGCCCAGTCAGTCAGGATCCTGATTGCCTC
>JAGRMG010000085.1 GCA_020441385.1 Paracoccaceae bacterium | reverse complement strand
GCGGTCATGTCGGCCCTCCCCTCAGCTAGGTCCAGTCTGCCACGTCCCCTTATCCGAGGCAAAAATGCAAATTGACGCGGCGGCAACCATCTGCGGAAATCCGCGCATCGCCGGCGGTCATGCGCCGATACACGCAAGGCACGGATTGCCATCACCTCATCCTGCCACATCGGCGGGCCGAGTGCCTTGACCCGTGTCAATCACGTTGCGCGCGGCGGGATTTGCTTGAAACATATTCACCCGAAGATATATGTAACCAACCGATCCGAGGGAGGCCGCAATGAACCCGACCGTGAAAGCGTTTTTCGACGAAGCCACCAATACCGTGTCCTACGTCGTGCGCGAACCGCATGGCCAGAGCTGCGCGATCATCGACAGCGTGCTGGATTTCGATCACGCCTCGGGGCGCACCGGCACCGCGGCCGCCGATGAAATCGCCGCCCATATCCGGGCCGAGCGGCTGAAGGTCGAGTGGATTCTGGAAACCCACGTCCATGCCGACCACCTGTCGGCGGCCCCCTATCTTCAGGACAGGCTGGGCGGCCGGATCGGCATCGGGCACAACATCACCGTGGTGCAGGATACCTTCGGCAAGGTGTTCAACGAAGGCACCGCCTTCCAGCGCGACGGCAGCCAGTTCGACGCCCTGTTCCGGGACGGTGAGACCTTCCATGTCGGACAGATGCGCGGCGACGTGCTGCACACGCCGGGCCATACGCCGGCCTGCATGACCTATGTGATCGGCGATGCCGCCTTTGTCGGCGACACGCTGTTCATGCCCGATTACGGCACGGCGCGTTGCGATTTTCCCGGCGGATCGTCGGGTGCGCTATACGACTCGATCCAGAAGATTCTCGCGCTGCCCGACGAAACCCGAATTTTCGTCTGCCACGACTACAAGGCGCCCGGGCGCGAGGAATTCGCCTGGGAAACCAGCGTGGCCGAGGAAAAGGCGCGCAACATCCATGTCGGCCAGGGGCGCGGCAAGGCCGAATTCACCGCCATGCGCGATGCCCGCGACGCGACGCTGGGGATGCCGCGGCTGATCCTGCCCTCGTTGCAGGTCAACATGCGCGCCGGGCACATGCCCCCGGCGGACGAGGATGGCAGGGTGTTCCTGAAACTGCCGGTGAACGGGCTCTGACCGGGCTGTGCCCACCCGCCGGATGACAAGCCCGCTGGACAGCCCCGGCGCGCCGCACTAAGGACGGATGCCATGGATACCCGCCCCATCACCCCCCGCTACTGGGTGGCGCCGCAACTGACGGTCGAGGACATGCCCGCAATCGCCGCCGCGGGCTTTACCACCGTGATCTGCAACCGGCCCGACAGCGAAGTCGCGCCCGACCTGCAAAGCGGCGCGATCGGCGCCGCCGCGCGGGCCGCCGGCCTGCGGTTCGAGGTGCTGGAACTGACGCAAGCGACCCTGACGCCCGAAAACGCCCGGCGCCAGCGCGCCCTGATCGAGGGCGCCGACGGCAACGTGCTGGCCTATTGCCGCTCGGGCACGCGCTGTTCGGTGATCTGGGCCCTGGGCCAGTTGGGAGACATGCCGGTGGACGAGATCCTGTCGCGCACCGCCGCGGCCGGCTATGACCTGTCGGCGAACCGGCACGCCTTCGAGCAGATGGCCCGCAACCGCGTCTGAGCGGCGCCTTCGCGGTTTGCGCGGGCCGGGCAGCGGTCAGACCGGCCCGCCGCGAGTTTCCCCCTCTTGGGGTTCCGGCGCACCCGTGTCGTCAAGCGGCAGACCGGCCAGTTGCGAAATCTCGGCCGCGGCCTGTTCCGCGCTCAGGCTCGAAAGATGGCGTTCGTAGTCCTCGGCCTCGGCGGCTTCGGAGGATGCGGGTTTCGGTTCGGCGCCGCCGGTCTGCCGGGGAGCGGTCAGGGCCGTGCCGGGCTTTGCGGCCGCCGGTTCGGGCGGCTCGCCTTGCCGCTCGGGCGCCGCCGGGCGGGGCCGCGCCAGGGCGGTCTCGCCCAGGGTTTCCGGCACCACGGCGTCGGCCAGGCGCACGGCCCTTGCCCCGCCGCTCTGCCCCAGCCGTCCGGTCGCCACGCGCTGCCCGTTGATGGCGACCAGGTCGGTCAGATCCAGCCGGCCCCGGGTCAGCGGCAGGATGTCGCCCGGCTGCATCCGCGAGAGGGTGGACAGCGGCACCCGCAACCGCCCGACCACCGCCGTCAGTTCGGCGCGCAGCGCCCCGAAGGACTGCTCGAGCCCCGGGCGGAGGGGCCTGCCGGCCTCCTCCACCGGCGCGTCGGGGGCGATATCGGGCAGCACCAGGCAGAGGCGGCCCTGTGCCATGCCCGCGGCGATCTCCACGGTCAGATCGAAGACCCGGAACCTGTCGGCATCCAGCGCCAGCACCAGCGCGCGCATGTCCTCGACCCGCGCGCCAAAGCGGTACCCGGCCAGGCAGGTGCGGTCGGCGGCGGAATCCGCAAGGTCCGCCGCCCGCGCCAGCATCGCATCGACCAGCGGGGCCGCAAGGGCCGCGTCGGCGGCGGTAAAGCGGCGCGCGGCCGCATCGCCGCCATCGACCTGCCCGGTGGTCTGCTGCTGCACCAGGGCGGTGACGCAGGCGCGGTCCAGGCACAACCCGCCGAGGCGCCCGTCGGACCCGTCCAGCAGCAGATGCAGGTGATCGCCGCTCAGCGCGCCGGCCAGATCGTCGCGCGCGCGCCGGGACTGGGTCGCCCCGATCACCGCGAGCGACAGCCCGGTCTCGCTTGCCGCCGCGCGCGCCAGAGCCAGCCGGAGCGCCCGCAGCGCCGAGCGCGCGGGCCCCCGCTCACCCTGCCGCGCCGCGGCGAGCTTGCGCTTGAGCACCGATTGCGAGCCCGTCGTCATCGCCTTCAACCTGCCTTGCCGGTTTGCGTCCGCTTCCGGTCTAGCGCAGGGTTGGTTACGAAGATGTTGACGATGGCGCTAGCGCGCGGCGACTTCGCTTTCGGCAAGCAGGCTCACCCGGAAGGCGCTGCCCGAGTGACCGCCGAGATAGGCCACCTCGCCGCCCAGCCGGTGCATGATCTCGCGGCAGATCGCCAGGCCCAGCCCGGCGCCGCCGGCCTTTTCGCCGCTGATGCGAAAGAACTTCTCGAACACGACCGCTTGCACCTCCTTCGGGATGCCCGAGCCGTTGTCGATGAAATCCACCGCCACCTTGCCGTTCAGGTCGTGCACGGAAACGGTCAGTTCCGGGCGCTCGGCATCGCAGTATTTCTGGGCATTGGCGATCAGGTTGATGAACACCTGGGCCAGCCGGTCCAGGTCGGTGTTGATCGTCACCGCCTCGGCGGATCCGCGGCGGCGCACGCTCAGGGGCCGTTCCACGCCGGTCAGCGCCGTGGACAGCGCCCGGTCAAGCACGTCGCCCAGATTGCCGCGGCTCAGGTTCAGGTTGACCTGGCCGTTCTCGAGCACGCTGAGATCGAGCAGATCGTTCAGCAGCCGCGTCAGGCGCAGCGTCTCGTCGTGGATGATGCTGGCGCAGCGGTTCCGTTCCTCGATCGCCAGACCTTCGGTGTCGCGCAGGATTTCCGAGAACGCCCGGATCGAGGTCATCGGCGTGCGCAACTCGTGGCTGATCTGGCTGAGGAACGCATCCTTTTGCAGTGAAATCTGCGTCAGCTTGGCGTTGGCGTCGCGCAATTGGCGCGCGGTGCGGCTCAACTCGGCCGATTTCGCCTCGAGCTGGCTGGAATATTCCATCAGCTGCGCGCTTTCGTTGGCCACCGCCAGCAGATCCTCGACCGACACCGACGATCCGCCGACGATCTGGCCGATCATCGCATGCGCCGTGGCCGCGCCGACCGAACCGGCCAGCTCGCGTTCCAGCCGGTCCAGAAACAGCGGGGTCGGTTCGGGCAGATGCCCGCGCCCGCCCTGCGACGCCGCCTCGCGCCGGAAGAAATCCACCGCCTCGCGGGCGCCCATGATGCGCTGGGACATGATCATCAGGTCTTCGCTCTGGGCCACCGATCCGGTCCAGCCGCGCGGCCCGGCGGAATGGTCGAACACGTTGACGAACTGCGCCCCCTGCAACCGTTCGAGAGGGCCGGGAAACCCGGCCATCGACACCAGGCAGAACACCGTCGCGTTCAGCGACATGCTCCACATGACCGCGTGCACGGTGGGATCCATCCCCTCGATCCCGAACAGCGCGTGCGGGCGCAGCCAGCCGATCCCGAAGGGGCCGTTCTGCATCAGGGCGTCGGTTATCACGCCGCCGCCGATCCCCGGCAGCAGCATGGTATAGGTCCACAGCGCGAACCCCACGCTCAGCCCCGCCAGCGCCCCGGCCCGCGTCGCCCCGCGCCAGAACAGCCCACCCACCAGCGCCGGCAGGATCTGCGCCACCCCGGCAAAGCTGATCAGGCCGATCGAGGCCAGCGCCGTGCCGCCCCCCGACAGCTCGAAGTAGAAATATCCCAGCGCCATGATGACGGCGATGGCGATACGCCGCGACAGCAGCACGATATGGCGCACATCCCCCGAGACCGAGGCGCCCCCGCCCCGCGCGTTCAGCCAGATCGGCATCACGATCTGGTTGGACACCATCGTCGAAAGCGCCATCGCCGCCACGATCACCATCGACATCGCCGACGAGAACCCGCCCAGGAAGGTCAGCATGGCCAGCCCGTCCTTGCCCTGGCTCAGCGGCACGGTCAGCACGAACAGGTCGGGGTTCGACCCCGGCGGCAGCACGTCCAGCCCGACGGCGGCGATGGGCACCACGAACAGGCTGATCAGCAGCAGGTACAGCGGGAAGGCCCAGGCGGCGGTGCGCAGATGACGCTCGTCGTCATTTTCCACGATCATGACCTGAAACACACGCGGCAGGCAGACGAAAGCGGCCGCCGCCAGAAAGGTGATCGCCGCCCAGCGTCCGCCATCCACCTGCCACTGCCCGATGGGCGAGGCATCTATGCGCGCCATGGTTCCGGCGATGCCCCCGGACATGCCCCAGACCACGAATATCCCCACCGCCAGAAGCGCCACCAGCTTGACCACCGCTTCCAGCGCGATGGCGGTCACGACGCCGTGGTGGCGTTCGTTGGCATCGAGGTTGCGGGTGCCGAACAGGATCGCGAAAACCGCGAGCCCGGCCGCCACCCACAGCACGACGGTGGTGTCGCTGTAGCTGCGCCCCTCGTCCCTGAAGAAGATCGAGAAGGACAGCGTGATCGACTGAAGCTGAAGCGCGATGTAGGGGGTCACACCGATCACCGCCAGAACGGTGACGCCGATCGCCAGCAGGTTCGACTTGCCGTATCGCGACGAAATCAGGTCGGCAATCGAGGTCACGCGCTGGCTGCGGCCGATGCGCACCAGCTTGCGCAACCCCCACCACCAGCCAACCATGACCAGCGTGGGGCCAAGATAGATGGTGACGTATTCCAGCCCCGAGCGCGCCGCATAGCCGACCGCGCCGTAAAACGTCCAGGCGGTGCAGTAGACCGACAGCGACAGGGTATAGACCAGCGGCGTGCGCAGCCAGGTGCTGCGGCCGGTGACGGCCAGCCGGTCGGCGACGAAGGCGATGATGAACAGCAGCGCGACATAGGCGAGGCTGACCAGGATCAGCAGGTTGAGCGTGGCCATCAGCCCTCTCCCGGATCCTGACCGCCTTCGCCGGAGCGGCGCGAGAGCCAGGCGAACACGGCGTTGACCACGATCAGCCCGGCCCAGACCGCGAAGATGTAGAAAAGCGCGGCCGAAGTCGGCATCTGGCGGGCGGGATCGCCGTCCGGCGCGACAGGCCACAACAGCGGCACCGCGAACAGCGCCGCCCCCAGCAGCGGCAGCAGCCGGGCCGCGTCCGAAAGCCGGCGGCGGCGATAGCTCTGGCGTTCCAGGAACACCGGCGGCGGGGCCGGGTTGCGCGGGACGTGGGGGTCGTCCGGCCCGCCCGTGCGGCTGCGGCCGGCCCCGCTCATCCGCCCGATGCCTGCGCGTTCAGATCGCGCACCGCGGCCAGCACCTCGGCGTTGGAGAAAGGCTTGGTCATGAACCGGGTCACGCCGGCCCGTTCGGCCATCTCGCGGTCGCGCAACTGGCCGCGCGCCGTCAGCATCAGCACCGGCAGCGCGCGCAGCTGCTCGATCTCGCGCAGGTCGCGCACGATGTCGATGCCGCTCTTGCCCGGCAGCATGACGTCGAGAATGACCAGATCGGGCCGGATCGCGCGGATCACATCGACGGCGTTGCCGCCGTCGGCATGGGTCGCCACCTGCCAGCCGTCGCGCGTCAGCAGAAAGCGGATCGCCTCGGTGATGTTCGGTTCGTCCTCGATCAGCAGAACTTGTCGGCCCATCCCTGGCCTTCCCCCCGGTGCGGTTTGCCTGTACGCGAACGTGTTGCCCTGGCGCAGACTATCCGCGGTCCGGGCGGGCTGTCAAAACCCTTCGCTCAGGATCGAGGGTTCGCGCCGCGCGGCGCAATCGCGGCGCGGACAGACGCGGCAATGGCTTCCCACCGGCTGCGCCGGCGGGTCCGCGGGCCCGGGCGCGCCCGTTACCGGCCGGATCAGCATCACCGAGCGGAACACCGGATCGCGATCGAAATCGGGCATGTGGTGGGGCCAGGCCACCGCCAGGCATTCGAACTCGGCCGAACTGCGCCCAAGTTGCGACACCCGCCGGGAAATCGGCACCAGCGGCCGGCCGAGCGCCGAATAGAGCGGCCACAACGGACAGGATTCGCCGTATCTGGGCATCGCGAACCCGGCCAGGGTCTTGCGGAACAGGATGCTGCCCGAGGCATCGCAGATCACCAGGCCGGTGGGCGTGGGCAGCACTCCCTCGGGCATCGCCGCCAGGCGCCGGAACACCGCCGGCAGGTCGGCGCCGAACTGTGCGGCCAGCGCCAGCGGGTCCGGCCCCAGCCGCCCGACCGCCCGACTGAACGGCGTCAGCGGCATCGCCTGCGCATCGGCGGCATAGATGGCAAGCCTCTGGCGCCCCAGTTGCCGCGCCGCGTCCGAACTCAGCCCGGCTTCGCCCTGCACCATGGCCTCGGGGCTGGACTCGCCGGTTTCCAGACCGGGGAAATGGTGCCCGTGCGCCGAAAAGAACGCCTCCACCTCCTCCTGCGGAACGCCGCGCCGCTCGGTTCCGGTTTCGCTTTCGTCAAGATAGGCGACCAGTGCCTTGGAGCTTTCCGCCAGGCGCAGGCTGTCCTCGTTCAGGTTGCCGTGAAAGCGGTCGCGCCATTCCGGTTCGATCTCGCCGGGTTCGGCCAGGATCGAGGCGGTGGAGCGGATCGCGGCCGCGGTCGAAAGCACCTCGTGCAGCGAGGCCGCCAGGTGCGGGTCGTGGGTCAGCCGGTCCGACAGAGTCTGCACCGTGCGTTCCAGCGAGGCGATGCGGCGGTGATTGGCGGCCAGCACCTCGGCCCAGCCGGGAAAGCGCCCGGCGAATTCGTCGGCACGGTCGGCTTCTGCCGCCACCGCGCCGGCATCGGCGGCCGCCTCGCGCAGGGTCGAGATCAGCGCCGCCTCGGCGCCCTCGGTCAGCATCGACAGTTCGACCCCCAGAACCTGCGCGATGCCGACCAGCAGCTTGCCGCCGATTCTGCGCCGGTTGTGCTCGATCAGGTTGAGGTAGGAGGCGGAAATTCCGACCTGGCGCGCCAGATCGGCCTGGCGCAGACCGGCGATGAGGCGCCGTTCGCGGATGCGGCTGCCGGTCAGGGTGTCGCGGGCCGTGCCGCCGCCCCCGCTTTCGGCGGTCCCGTTTCGGCTTTTCAACGGATTTTCAACGGCTTTCTGCATCGCAACATAAGGTTTTTTACAGTCCGCAACGAATCGCTGTTCACTTATTTACAAAATTGTCTTGACTTTCAAGGGGGTTATTGCGTGATTTTCCATTTTCGCACCATACTGCCTTTGCACAATCGTGCATGCGTCACGCAGGAAGAAGAGGATTCTGCGCGTCGCGATTCACGCAACGGGAGGATTTTCATGTCCAAATCTAACTTCACGCGTCGCGGTGTTCTTCGGACCGGTGCGGTCGCCGGTGCCGGCGTCGCGCTGCCGACGATCTTCACGTCGCGCGCCTCGGCCTTCACCAACGAGCCGACCGGCAGCACGGTCAAGGTCGGTTTCAACGTGCCCCAGACAGGCCCCTATGCCGACGAGGGCATGGACGAGCTGCGCGCGCAGGAACTCGCGGTTCAGCATATCAACGGCGAAGGCGACGGCGGCATGCTGAACACCTTCAGTTCCAAGGCGCTGGACGGCACCGGCATCCTGGGCAAGAAGCTCGAATTCGTCACCGGCGACACCCAGACCAAATCGGACGCGGCGCGCGCGTCGGCCAAGTCGATGATTGAGAAGGATGGCGTCCTGATGATCAACGGCGGTTCGTCCTCGGGCGTCGCCGTGGCCGTGCAGGGCCTGTGCCAGGAAGCCGGCATCGTGTTCATGGCCGGTCTGACCCATTCCAACGACACCACCGGCAAGGACCGCAAGGCCAACGGCTTCCGCCACTTCTTCAACGCCTACATGTCGGCCGCCGCGCTGGCCCCGGTGCTGGCCAAGGCCTATGGCAAGGACCGCCGCGCCTACCACCTGACGGCCGACTATACCTGGGGCTGGACGCAGCAGGAATCGGTTCAGGCCGCGACCGAGGCGATGGGCTGGGAAACCGTCAACAACGTGCTGACGCCGCTGGCCAGCACCGATTTCTCCTCCTACATCGCGCCGGTCCTGAACTCGGGCGCCGACGTGCTGGTGCTGAACCACTACGGCGGCAACATGGTCAACTCGCTGACCCAGGCCGTGCAGTTCGGTCTGCGCGACAAGCAGGTGAACGGCAAGAACTTCGAGATCGTCGTGCCGCTCTATTCGGAACTGATGGCCGAAGGCGCCGGCGAAAGCGTGCGCGGCGTCTATGGCTCGATGAACTGGAACTGGCAACTGACCGACGCCGGCACCCAGGCCCTCGTCAAGTCGTTCGGCGAGAAATACGGCCGTCCGCCCTCGGGTTCGGCGCAGACCTGCTATGTGCAGACGCTGCTTTACGCGGACGCCGTGGCGCGTGCGGGGTCGTTCAACCCCTGCGCCGTGGTCGAGGCGCTGGAGGGCTTCGAATTCGACGGCATGGGCAACGGTCCGACGCTCTATCGCGCCGAGGATCACCAGTGCTTCAAGGACGTGCTGGTCATGAAGGGCAAGGAGACCCCGACCAACCAGTTCGATCTTCTCGAACTGGTCGAGATCACGCCGCGCAACCAGGTCGAGTACCCGCCCAACCACCCGATGTTCGGTGGCGACGAGGCCAGCCTGGGCAGTTGCAACGACGGCGCCTGAGCGGGCGCCCCGGCCGGCCGCGCAGCCCGCGCGGCCGGCCACCTGTCTGCATCCGGCGCGGCAGCCGCGATCGCGCCCGGCACGAGAATTTCCACAAAGGCCAACCCGAAGGTGGGGACCAATGGACGCATTCCTCCTGCAAATCCTGAACGGGCTCGACAAGGGCTCCGCCTATGCGCTGATCGCGCTGGGCCTGACGCTGATCTTCGGCACGCTGGGTGTCGTCAACTTCGCCCACGGGGCGCTGTTCATGATCGGCGCCTTCTGCGCGGTCACCGTTCAGCGCATTCTCAGCCTGTCCTACCTCACCGAGGATCCGACGCAGAAGGACTTCCTGGGCCGCCCGCTCCAGGTCGCGACCCCCTATGTCGAAAGCTGGTTCGGCACCGATATCGGATCGGCGATCATAAGCTGGTCGGTGCCGCTGGCGATCCTGTTCACGATCCCGATCATGCTGGCCTTCGGCTATGCGATGGAACGCGGGCTGATCAAGTATTTCTACAAGCGCCCCCATGCCGACCAGATCCTCGTGACTTTCGGTCTGGCCATCGTGTTGCAGGAGATCATCAAGCTGTTCTTCGGCGCCAACCCGATCCAGACGCCCGAACCCGACGCGCTGCGCGGGTCGCTGGATATCGGCATCCTGCTGGGGCTTGACGCGAACGCGATCATCTATCCGATCTGGCGTCTGGTCTATTTCTTCTTCTCGGTGGCGATCATCGGGGGCATCTTCGCGTTCCTGCAATTCACCACCTTCGGCATGGTGGTGCGCGCGGGCATGGCCGACCGTGAAACCGTGGGGCTTCTGGGCATCAACATCGACCGCCGTTTCACCATCATGTTCGGCATCGCCGCCGCCGTGGCAGGCCTGGCCGGGGTGATGTACGCGCCGATCAACAGCCCCAACTATCACATGGGCATGGACTTTCTGGTGCTCAGTTTCGTGGTCGTCGTCGTCGGCGGCATGGGCAGCCTTCCCGGCGCCGTGCTGGCCGGGTTCCTCCTGGGCATTCTCGAAAGCTTCGCATCGACGACCTGGGCGACCACGACGATCCCGGGCATCAACCAGATCGTCATCTACCTGGTGGCCATCATCATTCTGCTCACCCGCCCGCGGGGCCTGATGGGCCGCAAGGGCGTGATGGAGGACTGAGCCAATGTTCGGACTGGACAGCAAAGACACCAAGCTTCTGATCGTCGTGGCGCTTCTCGTCATCCTGGCGCCATTCATTCTCAACCCGTTTCCCACCGACAGCGCCCTGGCGCAGTTCAACGCGGGCTATCCCGACCTGATGCAGCGGTTCGTGATCTTCGGCATCTTCGCCATCGGCTTCAACATCCTGTTCGGGCTGACCGGCTATCTCAGCTTCGGACATGCCGCCTTTCTCGGCGTCGGCTCCTATGCCGCCGTGTGGATGTTCAAGCTGCTGTCCTACAACGTGATCCCGGCCATCGCGCTCAGCGTGATCGTCGCGGCGCTGTTTTCCGTGCTGATCGGCTATATCTCGCTGCGCCGCTCGGGCATCTACTTCTCGATCCTGACGCTCGCCTTCGCGCAGATGTCGTTCGCGCTGGCCTATTCGGTGCTGTCCAACCCCAAGTTCAACCTTACCAACGGCGAGACCGGGCTCCAGGTCTATCCGGGCGATCCGCAGGTCCTGCATCACGAGGGCCTGCCCGACGTGCCGCACCTGTTCGGCATAGCCATGCGCGACAATTTCTGGGAACCGGTGTTCGGCGGCTGGAGCTTCACCTTCAACAACGGCTACTACCTGTGCGCCGTCCTGCTGATCGCCGTCTTCTATTTGTCGATCCGCATCTTCCGCTCGCCCTTCGGGATGATGCTGCGGGCGGTCAAGTCCAACCAGCAGCGGATGAACTATACCGGCCTGAACGCCAGGCCCTACACGCTGGCCGCCTTCGTGATCTCGGGCATGTATGCCGGTCTGGCCGGCGGGCTGCTGGCGGCGATGGATCCGCTTGCGGGCGCCGAGAGGATGCAGTGGACGGCCTCGGGCGAAGTCGTGCTGATGACCATCCTGGGCGGTGCCGGCACCCTGATCGGGCCGGTCCTGGGCGCCGGGTTCATCAAGTATTTCGAGAACATCTTCTCCAAGATCAACGACAACGTCCTGCATCAGTGGTTCAGCTTCATGCCCGACGGGATGGAGGATTTCATGGTGTTCGTCCTGCATCCGTTCATCGGCAAGGGCTGGCACCTGACGCTTGGCCTGCTGTTCATGCTGGTGGTGATCTTCCTGCCCGGCGGTCTGGTCGAAGGCGGACAGCGCATCGCGGCCCTGTTCAGGGGCGGCAGGAAAAAGCGCGGCGGCGCGGAGGATGGCGAACATCACCCCAAGCCCTCGCCCCACGTGGCCGAGTGATCGTGGCCGGATAATCAGGAGAAACCGACATGGGTATCCTCGAAGTCAAGAACGTGAACAAGCGCTTCGGCGGCCTTCAGGCACTGGGCAACGTCAACCTCAGCGTTCAGGAAAACACCGTTCACGCCATCATCGGGCCGAACGGCGCGGGCAAGTCGACACTGCTGAACTGCCTTGTGGGCAAGCTGATACCCGACACCGGCAGCGTCATGTTCGACGGCCAGTCGGTGCTGGGCCGGCACCCCTACGAGATCAACCAGATGGGCATTTCCCGCGTGTTCCAGACGCCCGAGATCTTCGGCGATCTGACGGTGATGGAAAACATGATGATCCCCTGTTTCGCCAAGCGCGACGGAGCGTTCGAAATGAACGCGCTGAGCGCGGTCGGCCGGCAGAAGGACATCATCGAGCGCGCCGAACATGTGCTGGAGGACATGAAGATGCTGGACAAGCGCAACATGCACTCGGCCTCGCTGTCGCGCGGCGACAAGCGGCGGCTCGAGATCGCCATGTGCCTGTCCCAGGAACCGCGCCTGCTGCTGCTGGACGAACCGACCGCCGGCATGGCGCGGGCCGACACCAACAACACCATCGACCTCTTGAAGCAGATCAAGGAAGAACGCGACATCACCATCGCGATCATCGAACACGACATGCACGTGGTGTTTTCGCTGGCCGAACGGATCACCGTGCTGGCCCAGGGCACGCCGCTGGTCGAGGACACGCCGGACAAGATCAAGGGCCATCCCAAGGTGCGCGAGGCGTATCTGGGCGAGTCGGCATAGCAAGGTACCGCCAAGGCGCCCAGCGGGCGCGAACCGGTCTTGCGGTCGGCCAAGTGGGAAAGGGACAACGAGATGAACGTCAAACCCGACTTTTCGAAGAACGCCAACATGGCGGAAACGGCCCCGGCCTTCCTTTCGGTCTGGGACGTGCATGCCTATTACGGCGAAAGCTATATCGTGCAGGGCATTTCCTTCAACGTCCACGAGGGCGAGATCCTGGCGCTGCTGGGGCGCAACGGCGCGGGCAAGACATCGACCCTGCGCTCGATCGCCCGGATCGGCTCGCCCATGGTCACGCATGGCGAAATCTGGCTCGATCATGCGCCGCTGCACCGCATGGCCAGCTATCAGGCCGCCACCGCCGGGCTTGGCCTGGTCCCCGAGGACCGGCGCATCATCCCCGGCCTGACGGTCGAGGAGAACATCCAGCTGGCCCAGATCGCGCCGCCCGTCGGCTGGTCGCTTGAACGCATCTACGAACTGTTCCCGCGCCTGGGCGAGCGGCGCCGGCAGGAAGGCGTGACCCTCTCGGGCGGCGAACAGCAGATGCTGGCCATCGCCCGGGCGCTGGCCCGCGACATCAAGGTGCTGTTGCTTGACGAACCCTATGAAGGGCTGGCGCCGGTGATCGTGGACGAGATCGAAAAGACCCTGATTCACATCAAGGAACAGGGCATGACCACGGTCATCGTCGAACAGAACGCCGTGCGCGCCCTGCAACTGGCCGACCGCGCGGTGATCCTCGATACCGGCAGCGTGGTGTTCGACGGTACCGCCGAGGAAGTGCTGACCAACGCCGACCTGCGCGCCGAATACCTGGCGATCTGAGGCACCCGGCCGGGGAAGGCGCCGCGCCCGCGCCACAACCGGGCGCAGGGGCATACCGGGTGGCGATATGTGGCGCGGCGATATGTGGCGGGCGGCATTGACGGCCCGCCATTGCACCTCGCTGCCGGCAGGCGCACACCCGCGCCCCGCCGGGCCGTCACGTCTCGGTCAGAAACCGAAACCGCGAAAAAACGGCGCCAACCGCGCCTTGCGTCCTGTCAAGGGCTGGACAGCGGGGAAAATTCCCTTACCCAAAGGGGCGACTTTCGGCGCGACAAGTCTGGAGGATGCCCTTGTCCCTGTTCCTGATCGCCGCCCTGCCCTTTCTCGGCGCGTGCTTTCCCGCGCTTCTGATCCGGGCCGGGCGCAACGCCTCGGCGATGTCGGCCGGCGCCGTGTCGCTGCTGGCGCTGATCGGTCTGCTGATCCACGCACCGTCGGTGCTGCGCGGCGAGGTGATCGCGGCGCGGCTGGACTGGCTGCCCGAACTGGGCCTGAACGCCAACTTCTTCCTTGACGGGCTGGGGCTGCTGTTTGCCGGGCTGATCCTCGGGATCGGAATCCTGATCATCCTTTATGCGCGCTTCTATCTGTCGCGCGAAGATCCAATGGGCCAGTTCTATTGCTATCTGCTGCTGTTCCAGGGCGCGATGGTGGGTATCGTGCTGAGCGACAACATCCTGCTGCTGCTGGTGTTCTGGGAACTGACCTCGCTGTCGTCGTTTCTGCTGATCGGCTATTGGCGCCACCTGCCCGAGGGCCGGCAGGGCGCGCGCATGGCGCTGATCGTGACCGGCGCCGGCGGGCTGGCGATGATCGGTGGAATGCTGATCCTGGGCAACATCGCCGGCAGCTACGACCTGACGGTGATCCTGCAACAGCGCGATCTCATCCAGACTTCGCCGCTCTACCTGCCGGCGCTGATCCTGATCCTGATCGGCGCCTTCACCAAATCGGCGCAGTTCCCGTTTCATTTCTGGCTGCCCCACGCGATGGCGGCCCCGACGCCGGTGTCGGCCTATCTGCATTCGGCAACGATGGTGAAGGCAGGGCTGTTCCTGATGGCGCGGCTCTGGCCGGTGATGGCGGGAACCGACGCCTGGTTCTACATCGTCGCGACGACCGGGCTGGTGACGATGGTGCTGGGCGCGGTGATCGCGCTGTTCAAGGACGATCTCAAGGCGCTGCTGGCGTTTTCCACCGTCAGCCACCTGGGCCTGATCACCATGCTGCTGGGGTTCGGCACGGGCATGGCGGCGGTGGCGGCCGTGTTTCACATCATCAACCACGCCACATTCAAGGCGGCGCTGTTCATGACCGCCGGCATCGTCGATCACGAGGCCCATACGCGCGACATCAAGCGGCTGGGCGGGCTGCGCCGGCTGATGCCCGTGACCTTCACCATCGCCGCCGTCGCATCGCTGTCCATGGCCGGACTGATCCCGCTGAACGGATACCTGTCCAAGGAGATGATGCTGGAAGAGGCCGCCCATACCGCATGGCTGCAATCGACCTGGCTGGTGCCGGCACTGGCGACCTTCGGCGCGCTGCTTTCCGCCGCCTACTCGTTTCGGTACGTCGCGCATGTGTTCCTGGGCCCCGAACGCGACGATTATCCCAGCCATCCGCACGATCCCGGCGCCGGCATGTGGCTGGCGCCGGCTTTCCTGGTGTCTCTGGTCGTCCTGATCGGCCTGTTTCCCGAAACCGTCGCCGGCGGCATCGTCGCCGCTGCCGCTGGCGCCGTGACCGGCGGCGACCTGCCCGAATATCACCTCAAGCTGTGGCATGGCCTCACGCCGGCCTTCTACATGTCGGCGGTGGCGCTGAGCGGGGGCCTGATGCTGCTGTGGGGGCATGCCCACCTGAACCGGGCCTGGACGAACAGCCCCCGCCCCGAGGCCAAGACGATCTTCGATGCCATTGTCGGCACTGCCACGCGGATCAGCCGCATCCTCACCGACCGTCTGCACGACGGCGCGCTGACCCGCTATGCGGCGATCTTCGTCGCCTTCACGCTGGGGCTGGCGGGCTATGCCTGGCTGTCGGGCACGCTTGGCCCGCAAACCCGCGCACCTCTCGAGATCGCGGCGCTGCCGCTGATCGGCTGGATCGGCGTCATCGTGTCCACCGTGCTGATGGTGGCGTTTCACCGCCGCCGCCTGCTGGCGCTGATCCTGATGGGCGTGGTCGGGCTGGTCGTGTCGGTATCATTCAACTATCTGTCGGCGCCCGATCTGGCGCTGACCCAGATTTCGGTCGAGGTCGTGACCATCGTGCTGATGCTGCTGGCGCTGAACTTCATGCCCAAGGAAACCCCGCGCGAAAGCAGCCCGGTCCGCAAGACACGCGACGCGGTCCTGTCGATCGGCGCCGGTCTGGGCGTGGGCGGGCTGATCTACGCCCTCATGCGCCGCGATTTCGATTTGCCGACGATATCGGAATATCATCTGAACAACTCCTATTCGGGCGGCGGCGGTACGAATGTGGTGAACGTGATCCTGGTGGATTTCCGCGGCTTCGACACCTTCGGCGAGATCACGGTGCTGGGCATCGCCGCCATCGTGATCTTTGCCGTCACCCAGGCGGTGCTTTCGGGCCCGGTGCGCGGGCGGCTTCTGAACCGCAAGCCCGACGCGCCGCAATCGGGCGATGCGCACCCGCTGATGATGGTGGTGGTCACGCGGATGATGATGCCGGTCGCGCTGATGGTGGCGGCCTTCATCTTCTTTCGCGGCCACAACCTGCCCGGCGGCGGTTTCATCGCCGGGCTGATCGCCGCCATCGCGGTGGTGATGCAATACATGGCCTCGGGCTTTGGCTGGGCGGCCGAGCGCCAGCATGTCCCCTATCACGGCATCATCGGGTCGGGCGTTCTGGTCGCCGCCGTTACCGGCATGGGCGCCTGGCTGGCCGGCGAGCCGTTCCT
This sequence comes from Paracoccaceae bacterium, assembly GCA_020441385.1. Lineage (GTDB taxonomy): Bacteria > Pseudomonadota > Alphaproteobacteria > Rhodobacterales > Rhodobacteraceae > JAGRMG01. Next base: position 6,206 of record JAGRMG010000085.1, on the reverse strand, counting down.
GACCAGCGCCTTCGGCTATGTGCATCTTCCCGGCCTGGAAAAGTTCGAACTGGCCACCGCCGCGCTGTTCGATCTGGGCGTGTTCCTGGCGGTGGTCGGCGCCGTGATGCTGGCGCTCGAGAGCTTTTCCAGATTCGCCTGGCAGCCGGGCATCGCCCCTGAGCACGCGATGGACATCAACCCGGCCCGCGACCTCGATCCGAAAAACCCCGAGGAGGTCTGAGATGGAACTGCTTGTCGCCTCGGCCGTCGGGGTTCTGACCGCCGCCGGCATCTACCTGGTGCTGCGCCAGCGCACCTTTCCGGTGATCGTCGGGCTGTCGCTGTTGTCCTACGCGGTCAACGTGTTCCTCTTCGCCACCGGACGGCTGATCCTGAACCGGCCGCCGATCCTTGACAAGCACGTCACCGAATACACCGACCCGCTGCCGCAGGCGCTGGTGCTGACCGCCATCGTCATCTCGTTCGGGATGACGGCGGTCGTGGTGATGATCGCGCTGGGCGCCTACCTGAGCGAGCAGGACGACCGGATCGACACCAATGCCGAAACCGGAGAGGATGCATGAACCACTGGATCATCGCTCCGGTCGTGCTGCCGGCGGTGCTGGCGCCGTTCACCATCATGGTGCTGCGCCATCATCTCGATCTCGAACGCATCTTCTCGGTGGCCGGCACGCTGGTGCTGGTGGTCGTGACCCTCGCGCTGCTGGGGCAGGCCTCGGACGGCGCGATCCAGGTCTATGAACTGGGCGCCTGGCCGGCGCCGTTCGGTATCGTGCTGGTGCTGGACCGGCTGGCGGCGATGATGATCGTGCTGACCTCGGTGCTGGCGCTGGTCGTGCTGCTTTATGCCATCGGCACCGGCTGGGACGAACGCGGCCGGCATTTTCACGCCCTGTTCCAGTTTCAGCTGATGGGGTTGCTGGGCGCCTTCCTGACCGGCGACGCCTTCAACCTGTTCGTGTTCTTCGAGGTGCTGCTGATCGCCTCGTACGGGCTGATGATCCATGGCGGCGGCGGGCGGCGGTTGCAGGCGGGGGTGCAGTATGTCGTCTACAACCTGATCGGATCGGCCCTGTTCCTGCTGGCGCTGGGCACGCTCTATGCCGTCACCGGCACGCTGAACATGGCCGATCTGGCGGTCCGCGTGGCCGCGCTTTCGACCCACGACACCTCGCTGATCCGGGTCGGGGCGGTCCTGCTGCTGCTGGTCTTCGCGATCAAGGCGGCGGTGCTGCCGCTGCATTTCTGGCTGCCGGCCACCTATGCCAGCGCGCCTCTGCCCGTGGCGGCGCTGTTTGCGATCATGACCAAGGTGGGCGCCTATGCCATCCTGCGCATCTACACGCTGGTTTTCGGCCCCGATCTCGCGATCACCCACGGCCTGGCGAGCGATTGGCTGATGCCGGCGGCGTTGGCCACGATGGCGGTCGGGTGCGTCGGTATTCTGGGTTCGCGCGAGATCGCCCGCCTGGCGGCGTTCGCCACCATATCGTCGGTCGGCACGCTGCTGATCGCGGTTTCGCTGTTCACGCCGCAGGCGGCGGCGGCGGCGATCTACTATACCGTCCACTCGACCCTGGCCTCGGCGGTGCTGTTCCTGATCGCCGATCTGGTCACGGAACGCCGCGGCGGCACCATCGCGCTTGGGCCGCCGATGCCGCAATCGGGGCTGATCGCGGCGTTCTTCTTCATCGCGGCCATCGCGATGATCGGCATGCCGCCGCTGTCGGGATATGTCGGCAAGCTGCTGGTGATGCAGGCCGCGCTGGCCTCGCCGCAGGTCTGGTGGATATGGGCGGTGATCCTCGCCGCTTCGCTGATCGCGCTGGCCGGGATGGCCCGTGCCGGCAGCATCCTGTTCTGGAAACCCCATGACGCGCAGCTGCATGCCGCCCAACAGGCGGAGTCCGACCCGGACCCCGAACAGGCGCCCGGAAGCGAGCCCGAGCGGCCCGTCGCCCGGCCGGTCCCGTCCTTGCCCTTCGTGGCGGTCTCTGCTCTGCTGGGCGGGCTGGCCGCGCTGACGGTGCTGGCCGGGCCGGCGATGGATTATGCCGACGCCACCGCCGCACAACTGTTCGCCCCTGCCGAATATATCGGCGCCGTACTGAAAGGGCCGTGACGATGCGACTTCTGGCCCGCGCATTCCCGCACCCCTACCTGACCGTGCTGCTGACGCTGGTCTGGCTGCTGCTGGTCAACCGGTTCTCGGTGAACTCGCTGCTGTTCGGGTTCTTCCTCGGCCTCGTGATTCCCAGGATCACCAGCGTCTACTGGCCCAACCGCCCGACGCTCAGCCGGCCCGCGCTGATCGTGCAATACGTCCTGATCGTGCTGTGGGACATCGTTGTCGCCAACGTGGTCGTGGCCTGGCTGATCCTGTTCCGGCGCACCCGCGATCTGCAACCGCGCTGGATCGCCGTGCCGCTCGAACTGCGCAAACCCGAGGCGATCACCGTGCTGGCCGGAACCATCACCCTGACGCCGGGCACCCTGTCGGCGGACATGTCCGCCGAGGGGCACTACCTTCTGGTGCATTGCCTGCACGCGCCCGATCCGGACGCGGTGCGCGACGAGATCAAGAAACGCTACGAACGCCGATTGCTGGAGATTTTCGAATGATCGACTATGCCACCTATTTCGCCTCGGCCTGCTTCGGGGCAGCCTTCCTGATGAACATGTGGAAGATCGCCACCGCCGACGCAATGAGCGACCGGGTGCTGGCGCTGGATACGATGGTGATCAACGTCATCGCCCTGCTGGTGCTGCACGGGCTGATGCTGAGCACCGAAATCTATTTCGAGGCGGCCCTGATCATCGCCATGCTGGGCTTTGTCTCGACCGTGGCCTATGCGCGGTTCATGCTGCGCGGCAACATCATCGAATGAGGCAGCCATGCAAGACGTGATGGAATACCTGATCGCCCTGTTTCTGATCGTAAGCGGCGTGTTCGGCCTGGTCGGCTCGTTCGGGCTGCTGAAGCTGGGCGATCCGATGTCGCGCCTGCACGCCCCGACCAAGGCCACCACGCTGGGCGTCGGCGGCGTTCTGATCGCCTCGATGATCCACGCCATCGCCCTGGAGGGAAAGGCATCGTTTCACGAACTCCTGATCACGCTGTTCTTGTTCCTGACCGCGCCGATCACCGCGAATTTCATCGCCAAGGTGCATATCCACCGCAACGAGACCCCGCAGAGCATGCCCCCCGCCGGGGAAGACCGTCTATGGGCCACGCATGACGTGGACAAGGAAACCGCCTGAGCGCGCTTCCGGTCTGCGCGCCGCCATCAACGAGGTTTTCGCGCAATGGAGCAGGCCAACCTTCCCCTGACCCGCGACCTCGTGCTTGTCGGCGGCGGGCACACGCATGCGCTGGTCCTGCGCAAATGGGCCATGATGCCGCTGGCGGGGGTGCGGGTGACACTGGTCAACCCCGGCCCGGACGCACCCTATTCCGGCATGCTTCCCGGGTTCGTGGCCGGTCACTACGGGCGCGGCGATCTGGATATCGACCTGGTGCGGCTGGCCCGGTTCGCGGGCGCGCGCATCGTGTTGGGCACGGTCCGGGGCATCGACACCGCCGCGCGGCAGGTGCATGTGCCGGACCGCCCGCCGATCGCCTACGATCTGGCCTCGGTCAATGTCGGCATCACCTCGGCCATGCCCGACCTGCCGGGTTTCGCCGAACATGGCATCCCGGCCAAGCCGCTTGGCCCTTTCGCGCGGCGCTGGGCGGTCTTTCGCGATGGTACGGGGCCGGCGCGGCTGGCGGTGATCGGCGCCGGCGCCGCCGGGGCGGAACTGGCGATGGCGATGGCCTTCGCGCTGCGCGAACGCGCCCGCCCCGCCACGTTGCATCTGATCGACGCGGGCGCCGCGTTGCCGGGGCTGGCGCCGCGCACCCGGGCCCTGATCCGCGCCAATCTGGCGCGGCTGGGGGTGAGCCTGATCGAACGTGCCGGGGTTGCATCGGTCGGCCCCGACCGCCTGACCCTGACGGACGGCCGCGAGATCGCCAGCGATTTCACCACCGGCGCGGCGGGCGCCCGGCCCCATGAGTGGATCGCGAAAACCGGTCTGGCGCTGCATGAGGGCCATATCGCGGTCGACGAAACCCTGCGCTCGTCCGATCCCCGGATCTTCGCCGCGGGCGATTGCGCGCACCTGACCCACGCGCCCCGGCCCAAGGCGGGCGTATACGCGGTGCGCGAGGCGCCGGTGCTGTTCGACAACCTGTGCGCCGTGCTGGCCGGAGGCAGGCCCCGCCCCTACCGGCCCCAGCGCGATTACCTGAAGCTCGTTTCGCTGGGCGGCAAGTCGGCACTGGCCGAACGGTTCGGCACCGCCCTGCACGGCCCGCTCATGTGGCGCTGGAAGGACCGGATCGACCGGGGCTTCATGGACCGGTTTCGCGACCTGCCCGCGATGGACATGCCAGAACTGCCGCCGATGCACGCCGAGGGGCTCGAGCAGGCGCTTGGCGACAAGCCGATGTGCGGGGGCTGCGGCGCCAAGCTGGGCCGGGAGGCGTTGCGCGCGGCGCTGGCACCGCTGGAAGCCCCCGGGCGCGACAACATCACGCCGCTGCCCGGCGACGACGCCGCGCTGCTGCGCACCGGAACGGCCCGCCAGGTCATCAGTTCCGACCACCTGCGCGCGGTCACCGAAGACCCGGTGATGATGGCGCGCATCGCGGCGGTGCACGCGCTGGGCGACATATGGGCGATGGGCGCGGCACCGCAGGCCGCCACCGCCATGGTGATCCTGCCCCGCCTGTCGCCGGCCCTGCAACAGCGCACCCTGTCCGAGATCATGACCGCGGCGGCGCAGGTGATGCGCGAGGCCGGCGCCGAAATCGTCGGCGGCCACAGTTCCATGGGCGCGGAACTGACCATAGGCTTTAGCGTCACCGGCCTGTGCGAAGCCGACCCGCTGACCCTGGCCGGCGGGCGGGCGGGCGATGCGCTGATCCTGACAAAGCCGCTGGGCAGCGGCGTGCTGATGGCGGCCGACATGGCCGGCAAGGCGCGGGGCGGCTGGATTGCCGCCGCCCTCGCCCACATGACGCAGCCGCAATCGCAGGCCGCGCGCATCCTGTCGCGCGCCCATGCCATGACCGATGTCACCGGCTTCGGACTGGCCGGGCACCTTTCGGGGCTGTGCGACGCCTCGGGCACCGGCGCGGCGCTCGACCTCGGCGCGATCCCGCTGATGGAGGGGGCCGAGGCCATGGCAGCCGCCGGCATCCGTTCGAGCCTCTTTGCCGAGAACCGGGCGCTGGTCCACGACCTGCCGACCGGCGGCAAGGCCGATCTGCTGTTCGATCCGCAGACCGCCGGCGGGCTGCTGGCGGCACTCGCCCCGGACGCGGCCGATGCGCTGGTGGCCCAGTTGCGCGCCGCCCGCTACCCCGCCGCGCGGATCGGCCACCTGACCGACCGGCCGGGTCGGATCACGCTCGTTCACGGCCGGGGCGTGTCGGGTCCGCTCGAACGCGACCGCCGGGGCGGGCGCAGCGGCCCGCCCGGCTAGGGCGGCGAAAGGTCCATCGCCGCCACCGCCGCCTCGATCCGTGCCGCGATCTGGTCCAGCTGTGCCGGCTCAAGCCCCGGCGCGTCGATCCGCGCCGCCACCGGCGCACCGATTGCGCGGCGCGACTTGTCGTAGGAGGGGTCGTAATGCTGCTGCATCAGCGCCTGCGTCAGGGCGCGCCTGTCGCCTGCCGCGATCAGCGCGAACCAGCCCTCGATCACCGCGCTGCCGCGATGCGCCCTGAGCGGGCGCAGCCGTTCGCGCAGCCGGTCGGCATCCGAAAGCACGTCGGCATAGGCGCGCGCCAGATAGGCAGCCCGCGCGCCGATGGGCGCCGTCACCTCGATTCGCGGCGCCGCGCGCATCGCCGCCCACAGGCTGGGGGGAATGATGCGGTTGCCGATCTTGCTGGATTCCGCCTCGACCAGCACCGGGCGCGCGGCATCGAGCGCCGAAAGTTCCAGCGCGATGCGCGATTCGAACGCCTTCTGGCCGGGCTGGGGTTCGCCCATGTCGCCCAACAGCGAGCCGCGATGCACGGCGAGGCCCTCGAGGTCGAGCATCTGCACCCCGCGCGCCGCGAGACGGTGCAGAAGTTCGGTCTTGGCGGTGCCGGTATAGCCGGCAAGCGCAATCAGCCGGTGCGGCAGCGGATCGTCATAGAGATCGCG
>JAGRMG010000084.1 GCA_020441385.1 Paracoccaceae bacterium | reverse complement strand
GGGTACTTTCGCCTTGCACCTGATCCTGGAACGCGGCCGGGGCGGCCTCGGCACGTTGTTTCGCATCCTGCGCGGAGCCGCCGAGGAAATGCTCGCGGTTCTGGTGATCGCGGCGGCGGCGGGCCTGCTCATCGGCGCGCTCAACTTTACCGGTCTCGGCTTTCGGATGACGCTTTGGCTTTCGTTCATCGCCGAAACCGCGGGGCTGTTGCCGATGCTGATCACCACGGCCGTCCTCTGCGTGCTTCTGGGCATGGGAATGCCGACCGCGGCCGTCTATATCCTTCTCTCCGCGATCCTCGGGCCGAGCCTTATCCATGTCGGTGTCGATGCCTTGGCGGCGCACATGTTCATCTTCTATTTCGGCCTGCTGTCGATGCTGACGCCGCCGGTCGCGATCGCCTCCTATACCGCAGCCGGGCTTGCGGGCGCAAAGCTCGGTGAAACGAGCCTGATCGCGCTTCGTTTCGCGGCAGTCGCCTTTCTGTTGCCGTTTCTGTTCGTCTATGAGCCCGCGCTGATCGGGCGCGAAGGCGCGGCCCGCCTGCTGATGGTCGGCGTTCCCGTCCTGATCGCGAGCATCGCCCTGGCCTGGAGTCTCGTCGGCTCGATGGGCGGGCGGGTGTTCCGGCGACCGGTGTTCCGGCCCATTTGCGCCGTGGCTGCGGTCGCCGTTTCGGTGGTCGCGCTGTTCAACACGACAATCGGATTTGCCGGTGCTGCGCTGCTGATCTTCGCGGTGTATTCGCTCAGCGCAGGCCAAAAGGCATCATGCGTCGGCCAGGGGCTTTCTGGCAGGCCGTGATGTCTGTTTCCGGCGTGGCCGCGACTGCCGGGGCCGCGAGGCGGTCGGAGCGGGGGAACCGGAAACGGGCCCGCGGCCGAAACCCGGCAACCCCCGATCAGACCGACAACCGCGAGCCGTGCGCGCCGCGTTCGCGGTATGGCGTCGTGTTGTAATGCGCCCGGTAGCATTTGGAAAAATGCGAGGGCGAGGCGAAGCCGCAGGCCAGGGCGACGTTGATCACGCTCATGTCGGTCTGCATCAGCAGGTTGCGCGCCTTCTGAAGCCGCAATTCCATGTAATACCGTTTGGGGCTGCGGTTCAGATAGCGCCGGAACAGCCGTTCGAGCTGGCGCGTCGACATGCCGACTTCCCGGGCCAGAAGCGACGGGCTGATCGGCTCTTCTATGTTGCGCTCCATCTTCTGGATCACCAGGCTCAGCTTGGGATGGCGCACGCCGATCCGGGTGGGCACGGAAAGGCGCTGGGTGTCCTGATCGGTGCGGATCGAGGAATAGATCTGCTGGTCGGCCACCGCATTGGCCAGTTCCTCGCCATGGTGGCGCGCGATCAGGTTCAGCATCAAGTCGATTGAGGAGGTGCCCCCGGCGGTCGTCATCCGGTTGCCGTCCACGACGAACACCGACTTGGTCAGCGTCACCTCGTCGAATTCCTCGGCGAAGCTGTCGGCGTTTTCCCAGTGGATCGTCGCCTTCCTGCCATCCAGAAGCCCCGCCCTGGCAAGCGCATAGGCGGCGGTGCACAGCCCGCCGATCACCAGCCCCTTGCGCGATTCCCGCCGCAGCCAGGCCAGCAGCCGCTTGGTCGTGGCCTTCTGCACGTCGATGCCGCCGCAGACCAGGATGGTATCGTCGCGCTGCAATTCCGTCAGGTCGCTGTCCAGCCTGAACGTGGTTCCGGCCGAACAGGACACTTCCTGCCCGCCCTCGCCGGCAAGCGTCCAGGCATAAAGCGCGCGGTCGGCCATGCGGTTGGCGATGCGCAGGCACTCCACACCCGAGGCGAAAGACAAGAGCGTGAAGCGGTCCAGCAGCACGAAGACGAACCGGCGCGGGCGGTCCGGGGCATTCTCCACGGTGACGATCTGGCGTTGCTCTTGCATGGCGTGACGACCCTTCAGGACCGGGAGCCCGACGCACCCGGCCGGTGTTTGCACCATCGCACCTTGGCCAGAGGCGGAATGCGGCGTCAAGGGTCGCAAAACGGATATGGCTTCCCCCCGGCGGGTTTTGTATAGAGACCCCCTGAAACCAGTTCCGAGGATCGCAGTGATGACCGATTGGCAAAAGACCGACTGGCGCGGCAAACCACGGGTACAGATGCCCGACTATACCGAGCCGGACGCGCTGGAGCGGGTCGAGGCGCAGCTTGCCAAGTTTCCGCCGCTGGTCTTTGCCGGGGAGGCCCGCCGCCTGCGGGCGCATCTGGGCGCGGCATCGCGCGGCGAGGCATTCCTGCTTCAGGGCGGCGACTGCGCCGAGAGCTTCGAGCAGTTCAGCGCCAACGGTATCCGCGACACCTTCAAGATCATGCTGCAAATGGCGATGGTGCTGACCTATGGCGCCAAGGTGCCGGTCATCAAGGTGGGCCGCATGGCCGGCCAGTTCGCCAAGCCGCGCAGCGCACCCACCGAAACGATCGGGGGCGTCGAACTGCCCAGCTATCGCGGCGACATCATCAACGAACTGGCGTTCGACGCCCAGGCGCGCGTTCCCGATCCGGCCAGGATGTTGCAGGCCTATACCCAGGCCGCCGCCACGCTGAACCTGCTGCGCGCCTTTTCCACCGGCGGTTTCGCCGACATGAGCCGGGTGCATTCCTGGACGCTGGGATTCACCGACGACCAGGAGGTCCAGAAATACAGCGAGATCGCCAACCGCATCCAGGACACCATCGACTTCATGGGCGCGGCCGGCATCACCGGCGACACCACCCACGAGTTCTCCACCGTCGAATTCTACACCAGCCATGAAAGCCTGCTGCTGGAATACGAAGAGGCGCTGACGCGGCTCGATTCCACCTCGGGCAAGTGGCTGGCGGGGTCGGGGCATTTCCTGTGGATCGGCGACCGCACCCGCCAGCCCGACGGCGCGCATGTCGAGTTTTTGCGCGGCGTGCAGAACCCGATCGGCCTGAAATGCGGCCCGTCGATGACGCCCGAAGATCTGAAACGCCTGATGGCCCGGCTCAACCCCGAAAACGAACCCGGCCGCCTGACCCTCATCACCCGGTTCGGCGCCGGCCAGGTGGCCGAACACCTGCCCCGCCTGATCCGCACCGTCGAGGAGGAGGGGGCAAGCGTCGTCTGGGTCTGCGACCCCATGCACGGCAACACCATCAAGTCCTCGACCGGCTACAAGACGCGGCCGTTCGATCTGGTGCTGCGCGAGGTGCGCGAGTTCTTCGCCATCCATGCCGACGAGGGCACCGTGCCCGGCGGCGTGCATTTCGAGATGACCGGCCAGGACGTGACCGAATGCACCGGCGGCGTGCGCGCGGTCAGCGAGGAGGATCTGTCGGACCGCTATCACACCGCCTGCGATCCGCGGCTGAACGCCAGCCAGTCGCTGGAACTGGCCTTTCTGGTGGCCGAGGAACTGACCCGGCTGCGCGAATTGCGCCGCAACCGGGCCGCCGGCTGACATGGCCGAGGCAAGGGCCGAATACCGCCAGCATGTCTATCGCCCGCCGCGCGGCGCCGCCGACCTGCTGCTGATCCGGCACGGCGAAAGCGAAGCGGCGCGGCCGGGGCGGTCGTTTCCGATGAAGGACGGCCACGGCGACCCGGCGCTGCACCCGGCGGGCGAGGCGCAGGCCGCCGCGGTGGCCGAGCGGCTGAAATCGCAAGACCTGGCGGCGATCTATGTCACCACGCTGCGGCGCACGCATCAGACCGCGGCGCCGCTGGCCACGCATCTGGGCCTGACTCCGGTGGAAGAGCCAGACCTGCGCGAGGTGCATCTTGGCGAGTGGGACGGCGGGCTTTACCGCATCCGCGCGGCAGAGCGCGACCCGGCCTTCGCCCGTGCCATGGCGCGCCAGGAATGGGGCGAATTGCCGGGGGCCGAAACCACCGCCGCGCTGCATGTGCGGGTGCGTGCCGGGCTGATGCGGATCGCCGCGCGCCATGGCGATCAGCGGGTGGCGGTGTTCGTGCATGGCGGCGTGATCGGGGCGGCGTTGGCGATGGCCTGCGGTGCGCGGTCCTTCGCCTTCAACGGCGCCGCCAACGGTTCGATCAGCCGGCTGGTCATCCGGGGCGACGAAATGACCATCTGCGCCTTCAACGACTGCGCGCACCTGGCATGAGAACCGCGCGACCGGCAGGGCCGTCCGCCGATTGTACGCCTCAGTCCATGTTCACCACGACCTTGCCCATCGCCTTGCGGTCCAGCAGCATCTGCAACGCCTCGCCGGCGCGCTCCAGCGGGAAACGGGCGCTGATATGGGGCCTGATCTCGCCCCGGGAATAAAGCTCGAACAGCTCCTTCATGTTGCGCGCATGCCCTTCGGGGTCGCGAAGCACCCAGGCGCCCCAGAATACGCCGACGATCTGGGTCACTTTCAGCAGGGTCAGGTTCAGCGGGATCTTGGGAATTCCCGCCGGAAACCCCACCACCAGAAAGCGCCCCATCCAGGCCAGCGACCGGATCGCCGGTTCGGCATAGGCGCCCCCGACCGCGTCATAGACCACATGCACCCCCTCGGGCCCGGCCAGGCGCTTGATCTCGCCCGCCAGCGCCTTTTGCGCGTCGCGGTCCATCTCGCGGGGGTAGACGATGGTTTCCGCGGCGCCGAGCCGGCGGCAGAAATCGGCCTTCTGCTCGGACGATACCGCCGCGATCACCCGTGCCCCGGCGGCGCGGCCCAGTTCCACGGCGGCCGCTCCGACCCCGCCCGCGGCCCCAAGCACCAACAGCGTTTCGCCCCGCTTCAGTTGCGCCCGGTCCTTCAGCGCGTGATGCGAGGTGCCATAGGTAAAGAGAAAACAGGCCGCGTCCTCGAACGGCATGGTCGCGGGGATCTTCACCAGGCGTTCGGTGGCAACGCAGATGCGTGTGGCAAAGCCGCCATGGCCGGTCAGCGCCGCCACCCGATCGCCCGGCGCGAACCCGGTGACATCCTCGCCCACCGCGTCGATCTCGCCGGCGACCTCGCCGCCCGGCGCGAAGGGGCGGGGCGGCTTGATCTGGTAGAGGTCGCGGATGATCAGCACGTCGGGATAGTTGGCCGCTGCCGCACGGACCTTGATGCGCACCTCGCCCCGGGCCGGCTCGGGGTCGGGCAGGGTGGTCGGTTCCAGCGTTTCCGGCCCCCCGGGGGCCGTGCTCAGCATCGCTTGCATGGCGCTTTCCTTGCTCGTTCCGCGCGCCCGCCGCCAAGGGTCTTGCGGGGGCCTTGTGACGTCAAGTCTTTCGGCCCCGGTCCAGGTTGTCAATCGGTTAACGAAATGCAATTCTGCACAGCGGAACGAGTGATTGCCACACGAATCCCCCGGGACGGGAGAGAGCGACATGCCGCACGACGATCCGAGCGGATTTCGCGCCGAATTGCGCGACTGGCTGGCGGCGAATTGCCCCGAGGAGATGCGCGACGGCGCCAGTACCGAGGATAGCATCTGCTGGGGCGGAAAGAACTGGGAATTCAGCAGCGATGCGCAGAAGATCTGGCTGGATCGCTGCGCCGCGCGCGGCCTGACCGTGCCGACCTGGCCCGAAGCCTATGGCGGCGCCGGGCTGGAGCGCGCCCGCGAGAAGATCTTTCACGAGGAAATGGCGCGGATCGGCGCCCGCTATCCGTTGCAGAGCTTTGGCATCTGGATGCTGGGCCCGGCGCTCTTGCAGTTCGGCACGCCCGAACAGAAGGCGCGATATCTGCCGCCCATCGCGCGCGGAGAGGTGCGCTGGTGCCAGGGCTATTCCGAACCCGGCGCGGGTTCGGACCTGGCCGGCCTGCAGACCCGCTGCGAGGACAGGGGCGATCACTGGCTGGTGAACGGGCAGAAGATCTGGACCTCCTACGCCGACAGGGCCGACTGGATCTTCGCGCTGGTGCGAACCGACCGGGACGCGCCCAAGCACAAGGGAATTTCCTTTGTTCTCATGGATATGGAAAGCGAAGGCGTATCGACCCGGCCGATTCGGCTGATCTCGGGCGCCTCGCCCTTCTGCGAAACCTTCTTTGACGATGTGCGCGTGCCCAAGGATCAGGTGGTGGGTGAGGTCAACCGCGGCTGGGACGTGGCCAAGTACCTGTTGACCCATGAACGCGAGATGATCTCGGCGGGCGGTCAGGTGATGGGTGCCGGGCGGGCGCTGGGCGCGGTTCTGGCCGACAGCGAAACCGGGCAGAGCGACCCCGTCCTGCGCGCCGATGCGATGCGCGCCGAAGTGGACGGCCTGGCGGTCGGTCTGACGCTGGAACGCTACAAGGATCGCGCCGAGGCCGGGCAGGGCGCGGGCGACGCTTCGGCGATGCTGAAATATGCCGGGACCGAGCTGAACAAGCGCCGCCTGGAACTGGTGATAGCCGCGGGCGGAACCGACGCGCTGGACTGGGCGGACGGGCGCGCGCCGACCTGGCTGCGCACCAAGGGCAATTCCATCGAGGGCGGTACCAGCGAGGTGATGCTGGGCATAATCGCCAAGCGGATTCTCGGGCTTCCGGGGTGAGAAACATGGAAAAGCTTGTTGAAACGGAAGAGGAAATCATGCTTGCCGATGCGGCGCGCGGGTTTCTCGACGGTGCCGCCCCGCTGACGCATCTGCGCGGGCTGCGCGATGCCGGGCTGACCCATGATCCGGCCCTTTGGAAGAATATGGCGGCGATGGGCTGGGCCGGTATACTGGTGCCCGAAACCACCGGCGGGTCCGACATGGGCCATGCCGCGGCGGGCGTGCTGGCCCGCGAAATGGGCCGGACGCTGGTTTCATGCCCGTTTCTGGGCACGGCGGTGATTGCGGTAACGGCGCTGCGCCAGGTCGGCGACGCCCGCGCCGGCAGCGCCCTGGCGCAGATCGCGGCGGGCGAGCGCCTTTATGCGCTGGCGCTGGACGAATCGGCGAAGTTCAACCCGCAGGCTGTTGAAACGAGAGCCGAAAAACACGGCAACGGGTTTCGCCTGTCGGGCCGGAAGCGGTTCGTCGTCGATGGCGCCATGGCCGACCGGCTGCTGGTTGTGGCGCGCACCGATGGCGGGCTGACCCTGTTCGATCTGCCGGCCGACCGCGACGGCATCGCCCGCACGCCGCGCGCCGTGATCGACAGCCGCGATGTGGCCGATATCCGCCTCGACGGGGCCGAGGCGACCGGCGCCGACGTTCTGGGCAAGGTCGATGACGCCATGGCCGTACTGGCGCCGGCCCTGCGTGCCGGGCAGGCGGCGCTGGCCGCCGAGATGTCGGGGCTGGCGGCGGGTGCGTTCGCCATGACGCTGGGCTATCTGAAGGAGCGCAGGCAGTTTTCCACCCCGATCGGCGCGTTTCAGGCCTTGCAGCACCGGGCCGCGCATCTGTGGTGCGAGATCGAGATCACCGCTTCGGCGATCCTGAACGCGGGCCGGATGCTGGATGCCGACCCCGCCAACGCCGCGATGGCGGTCTCGCTGGCCAAGGCGCGCGCCACCGCCACCGCACAGCTGGCGGTGCAGGAAGGCGTGCAGATGCATGGCGGCATCGGCATGACCGATGCCTTCGACATGGGGTTTTTCATGAAACGTGCCCGGGTCGCGGCCGAATGGTTGGGCGATTACGGGTATCATGCCAATATCGTCGCGCAGGCGCGCGGATTCTGAAGGAAGAGACATGACGCCAGACACGCTGTTTTCTGTTCACGGCAAGACCGCCCTCGTCACCGGGGGCGCCACGGGTATCGGGCGCATGGCCGCCGAGGCGCTGGTGCGCGCCGGTGCGCGGGTGCTGATCGCCTCGCGCAAGGGCGCGGCCTGCGAGGCGGTCGCCGAGGAGTTGAACGCCCTTGGCGCATCCGGTCGCGCCGAGGGCCTGACCGGCGACCTGAGCAGCGAAGACGGTATCGACGCGCTGGTCGCTGAAATCAAGGTCCGCACGCAAACCCTTGATATACTGATGAACAATTCCGGAACGACCTGGGGCGCGCCGCTGGGCCAGTTTCCGCATCAGGCCTGGCAGCGGGTGATGAACGTCAATGTCGCCGGGCTGTTCGACCTGACCCAGAAGCTGCTGGCGCTGCTTGTCGCCAGCGGCAGCGAAGACGATCCCGCGCGGGTGATCAATGTCGGCTCGGTCATGGGGGAGATTCCCCTGGGCGACGGCGCCTATTCCTATGCCGCCTCCAAGGCGGCGACATTGCACCTGACGAAGATCCTGGCCAAGGAACTGGCCGGGCAGCACATCACCGTCAATGCGCTGGCGCCGGGGCCGTTCGTGTCGAAGATGACCGCCTTTGCCACCGGCGATCCGGCCAGACGCGCCAAAGTCGGCGCCGACGTGCCGCTCGGCCGGGTCGGGCGGGAGGAAGATATCGCCGGCTGCGTGCTGTTTCTCTGCGGGCGGGGCGGATCTTATGTGACCGGGGCGGTGATTCCGGTTTCGGGCGGCATCAACGTGCAGACGGGCGGCAACATCTTTGCCGGCGGGCTGGAGTGAGGAGGCGGGGATGAACATTCGATTCGACGGACGCGTGGCCATCGTCACCGGTGCGGGAACCGGCCTGGGGCGCTGTCATGCTCTGGGGCTGGCGGCGCGCGGTGCGAAACTGGTGATCAACGATCTGGGCGCCTCGACCGCCGGCGAGGGCCGATCCTCGGACGCCGCGCAATCGGTGGTGCGCGAAATCCGCGACGGCGGCGGCGAGGCCATCGCCCATGGCGCCGATGTCTCGGACGAGGCGCAGGTGGCCGACATGGTGGCGCAGGCGATGGCGCAATGGGGCCGCGTCGACATTCTGGTGAACAATGCCGGAATCCTGCGCGACAAGAGCTTTGGCAAGATGGCGATGGCCGATTTCCGCAAGGTGATCGACGTGCATCTGATCGGCAGCGCCATCTGCGCCCATGCCGTCTGGGCAGTCATGCGCGCGCAGGAATACGGACGCATCGTGATGACCGCATCGGGATCGGGCCTTTACGGCAATTTCGGGCAGGCCAATTACGGTGCCGCCAAGGCCGGAGTCATGGGGTTGATGAACGTGCTGCATCTGGAAGGCGCGCGCGACAACATCCGCGTCAACACGCTGGCGCCCACGGCGGCCACGCGAATGACCGAGGAACTGTTGCCCGAACAGGCGCTGGATCTGCTGGCGCCCGAAAAGATCACGCCGGGCCTGTTGTATCTGGTCAGCGAGGATGCGCCGTCGCGCACCATTCTGGGCGCCGGGGCAGGGTGTTTCGCGCAAACCCGCGTGCTGGAAACCGAAGGCATTCTGCTGGAGGACGAGGCCAACACGCCCGAGCAGGTTGCGGCGCGCTTTGCGGAAATCGCGGCGCCCGAAGGCCAGAAGGAGATGGCGGATGCGTTCTCGCAAACCCGGAAATACGCGCTCAGGGCGGCGCGGGCGCGCGGCCTCGACCTGAACTGGAGCAGCTGAATTGACCCTCACCGCCTGGCACCGCGACGAAAGCCAGCTGCCCGCCGGCCTGCGCGGGCTGCGCCTGCCGATGATCGCGGCCCCGCTTTTCATAATTTCGGTTCCCGATCTGGTCATCGCCCAGTGCAAGGCCGGCGTCATCGGATCGTTTCCCGCACTGAACGCCCGCGAGAAGGCGGGCGAGCCGGTGCTGCTCGAGTCATGGCTGAAACGCATCACCGAAGAGCTGGACCGCCACAACCAGGCCAACCCCGACCGGCCGGCGGCACCCTTTGCCGTCAACCAGATCGTGCACAGGTCGAACGCCCGGCTGGACCGCGACATCGACATCTGCGCAAAGTGGAAGGTGCCGATCTGGATCACCTCGCTGGGCGCGCGCATCGAGGTCAACGAGGCCGCGCATGCGGTGGGCGGCATCGTGCTGCACGACATCATCAACGACACGTTCGCGCGCAAGGCCATCGACAAGGGCGCCGACGGCCTGATCGCGGTGGCGGCAGGTGCCGGGGGGCATGCCGGCCAGCACTCGCCCTTCGCGCTGATCCGCGAGATCCGGGCGTGGTTTGACGGGCCGGTGGCGTTGTCGGGCGCCATCGCCTCGGGGCAGGCGCTTTTGGCGGCGCGCGCCATCGGCGCCGATTTCGGCTATGTCGGTTCGCCCTTCATCGCCACGCGCGAGGCCAACGCGCAGGAGGCCTACAAGCAGATGATCGTCGAGGGCGGCGCCGAGGATATCGTCTATTCCTCGCTGTTCACCGGGGTTCACGGCAACTACCTCAAACGCTCGATCGAACGCGCCGGGCTGGATCCTGACAATCTGCCCGGGGCGGATGCCTCGACGATGAGTTTCGCCGAAGGCTCGTCCAAGCCGAAGGCGTGGAAGGAGATCTGGGGATGCGGCCAGGGTATCGGCGACGTGACCGAAGTGACCGGCGCGGCCGACCTTGTGGCGCGGATCGAGCGTGAATATCGCGCCGCCGGCGCCCGGCTGGCAAGGGAGTTCGCCAACGCCTGAGGGCGGCGGATGCGCGACCGTCGCGCCTCTGGCAGCGTCTTCGGGCCGATAAGTCACAGCGAGGGGAACGTGCATGACCCAATCCACCCAAACGCTCGATCTGGCGGCGGTCGATACCTATCTTGCGCAACACCTGCCGGGCTATCGGGGGCCGCTGGAGGCGCGCAAGTTCGAAACCGGGCAATCCAACCCGACCTTTCTGCTTGTAACCCCGGACCGGCGCTATGTGCTGCGGCGCAAACCGCCGGGAATCCTGCTGAAATCGGCGCATGCGGTCGATCGCGAGTACCGCGTGCAGCACGCGCTGGCGGGCAGCAAGGTGCCGGTGGCGCGGATGCATCTTCTGTGCGAGGACGACGCGGTCATCGGGTCGCCCTTCTATGTGATGGATCACGTCGACGGGCGCAATTTCGCCGATCCGCTGATGGAGGGTGAAAGCAACGCCACAAGGGCCGCGGTCATCGACGAGATGAACCGGGTTCTGGCCGATCTGCACATGGTCGATATCGACGCCGCCGGCCTGTCCGACTACGGACCGCCGGGAAACTACTTCGAACGCCAGGTGGCGCGTTGGTCCAAGCAGTACCGGGCTTCGCAAACCCGGACCATCCCCGAGATGGACCGCCTGATGCGCGCCCTGGTCGAGCGGATGCCGCAAGAGGACGGCCAGCGCACGTTGGTGCATGGCGATTATCGTATCGACAACATGATCTTCGCCAAGGACGGGCCGGAGTGCCTGGCGGTGCTGGACTGGGAACTGAGCACCATCGGCCACCCCTATGCCGATCTGGCCAGCGTCATCATGCAATGGCAGATGCCCGCCGGGAGCGAAGGGCGCGGCCTGGCCGGCATCGACCGCGCCGCCCTGGGCTTGCCTTCGGATGATGCGTTCATTGCAAGCTATTGCGCGCGCAGGAAATTGCCGGGGATCGAAGATTTCGGGTACTACCTGGCGTTCTGCTTTTTCCGCATGGCCGGGATCATCCAGGGGGTGATGAAACGCGCGCTTGACGGCAACGCCTCGAACCCCGAACGCGGCCTGGCGCTGGGGCGGTATGTGCCCCTGTTCGCCGATCACGGGCTGAAGGCGCTGGAGCGATAGCGCGAGGAACACACCATGAGCGAACCCGGATTCGCACCCGGCCCGGATGAGGCCCGCGACCGCAGTTTCGTCACCGCCCTGGCGCGCGGGCTGGATGTGCTGCGCTGTTTTCGCGCGGGCGATCTTGACCTGACCAATGCCGACATCTCCGGGCGCACCGGCCTGCCCAAGGCGACGGTATCGCGGCTGACCCATACGCTGTGCGCGCTGGATTATCTGGTGGCCGATCCGCGCACCGGAACCTACCGGCTGGGGGTGGGCGTTCTGCAACTGGGCTTTGGCGTGCTGGCGGGAATGGATATCGGCGAGCGCGCCGCCGAGGTGCTGGGGACATTGCGCAACGGGCCGAATTCCTACATCACCGCGGCGCTGGGTGAGCGTCACCGCGGCGATGTCGTCTATGTCGCCGTGCGCCGGTCGCGCGAGAACGTGTCGCTGGCCATGCATGTCGGCTCGCGCCTGCCGCTGTTTCATTCCGCCATCGGGCGCGCGATCCTGGTGGCTATGCAGCCCGGCGACCGCGAATCCGTGTTCGACGCCGCACGCCGTGACGATCCGGCCGGAGAGGCGGCACGCTGCGCGGTGTATGAGCGCGCCGCGGCGGAACATGCCGAAATGGGGTTCTGCACCGGATACGGGGAGTGGCGCTCGGATGTGAACGGCATTGCCGTGCCGGTGACATCGCTGGATGGCATACGCCTTTACGGGCTGAACGTGGGCGGGCCATCGTTTCGGGTCTCCAGACGTCAGCTGGAGGACCATTACGGGCCGCTTCTGATCGAGGCCGCCCGTACGCTGAGCCTGCAACCGCGAGCAAGCGGCGGCTGAGCCCGCCGCCGTGTTCGGGATCGCGCCCTACAGGTTCATCGCCTTTTGCAGCGCGGGGCGGTCGAGCAGGCGGTCGGCATAGGCCGCCAGCGCCGGCTTGTCGCTGAAATCCGCTTTCAGCAGGTCGCGCGACACGATCACGGCATGGCCGGTCATGATATCGGCGGCGCTGAAATCCCCGGCCAGATAGTCGCGGCCCTGCATATGTGCCTCGATGGGCATCAGCATCTGGTTCAGAAGCTTGCCGCCCCGCCTGACATTCACCTCGGTGCGCCGCTCGGGCGGCAGCAGGATGGTTTCCACCACCAGAGTGTTGATGGGCACCATGATCATGCCCTCGCAATAGTGCAACCATTGCAGATAGGCGGGAAATTCCGCCGCATCGACGGGCGGCGCCAGCCGTCCGTTGCCGTGACGGGCCAGCAGGTACTGCACGATGGCCCCGGATTCGAAGATCGTGACCTCGCCGTCCTCCAGGGTCGGAACCCGGCCCGCGGGATGGACTTTCAGATATTCGGGTTCGCGCATGGCGCGTTCGCCCAGGGTGAATCTGGCGATCTCGTAATCCAGCCCGAGTTCTTCCAGCAGCCAGGCCACCCGCACCGCACGGCTGTTCCGGGCGTAATAGAGTTTCACGTTGAATTCCCGCTTGTTGTTGACGTTTCCGGGGCAGGGATGTTTGACAAGCCCCACCCGCAGGGAAAGAGTAGAAGCCGGGGCTCTTGCGTCAATGCGCAAGACATGTGACCGAACGGCAGCAGGGGGCGATATGGGCGAAGAAGATTGGCTGATCCGGCGCGATCATCCGGGCGGGGTTGTCGAAATCGTGCTGAATCGCGGCCCGGTGAACGCGCTGAGCGCGGAATTCCTGATGGCTTTCGCGGCGACGATCGACGAACTGGCCGCCGACGACAGGGTTCGGGCAATCGTTTTGTCGAGCCCGTTCAAGGTATTCTCGGCCGGACTTGACCTGAAGGAGGCGCAGGATTTCGATATCGATTCGCAAAACGCCATCGTCAAGGGTCTGAACGTGGGCTTCTTGCGCCTGTTTGCCTGCCCAAAACCGGTGGTCGCGGCGGTTGGCGGCGCCGCCATCGCGGGCGGGCTGTTCTTCGTGCTGGCGAGCGACTTCCGGGTCGGCTCGCCGCGCGCCCGGTTCGGTCTGGCCGAGGTGCGGGTCGGGGCCGATTTTCCCGTCGGCCCGCTCGAGATCGCGCGCGCGACGCTCGGCCCGAACACGATGCGGCGGCTGATGCTGACCGGGCAGCCGATGGATGCCGATGCGGCGCGTTCTGCCGGAATCGTGGATGTGATCGACGACGGCGATGCGCGCGTCCGCGCGCTGCGCGAGGCCGAATCCCTGGCCGTCATTCCGCCGCTGACCTATGCCTCGGTCAAGCGCCAGATCCGCGGCCAGACCATAGATCTGATCGAGAACGCGCTGAGCCATGGCGGCAACAGACCCGAAGGCGGCTGGTACAATTCCGAAACCCGCGACGCCATGCGGCGGATGATCGGCTGAGCGGCGAAAGTGACGGTACGGGAGGCTCGACACCGGGGCGGAATCGCGATCTGATCCGCGCCGGAACCGGCCCACGATGAAGGAGTGACAGCAGGCATGACGCGCCCAGATGTGCAACACGAGGGCTTTGACCCGGCCCGGTTGAGCCGGATCGACACATGGATGCAAAGCTATGTGAACGAACGGAAATATCCCGGCAGCTCGGTTCTGGTCGCCCGGCATGGCAAGGAGGCGTATTTTCACGCCACCGGCATGCGCAACGTCGAGGCCGGGTTGCCCTTTGCGCGCGATACCCTGGTGCGCATCTATTCGATGACCAAGCCGGTGACGACGGTCGCGGCGATGATGCTGGCCGAACGCGGGCTGTTCCATCTCGATGCGCCGGTTTCCGATTTCATACCCGCCTTTGGCGATTGCCGGGCGCTGATTCCGGGGGCCGAGCGGATCGACCAGACGCAACCCTGCGCCACGCCGACGCTGCATCAGCTGATGACCCATACCAGCGGGCTGAGCTATCCGTTCAACCCAGGCGTCCTCAGCCGGGCGATGGATGCCGAGGATATCCTGTTCAAGCCCAACCAGGGCGTTCTGGCCGATATGGCCGACCGGGTCGCGGCAATGCCGCTGGCATTCGCGCCGGGCAGCCGGTGGGAATATTCGGTCGGTATCGACATTCTGGGCCGCGTGATCGAGGTGATCTCGGGCAGGTCGCTGGCGGCGTTCCTTGAGGATGAAATCCTGGCGCCGCTGGGCATGTCCGAAACCGCGTTCTGCGTGCCCGCCGGGACGGGCGACCGATTTGCCTCGCTCTATACCCCGCTCGAGGGCAACGCGATGGCGCTGAACGCCGCCAAACCGGGCGGCGACACGCTGCGCCTGACCGATGCCGCGGGACGCTCGCCGTTCGAGTCTGCCACGATGCATTCCGGCGGCGGAGGGCTGGTGGGCACCATCGACGACTACATGAAATTCGCCGAGATGCTGCGCCTTGGCGGCGCCTGCGACGGCGCGCGGCTGCTGAGCCCGGGAACGGTGGATTTCATGATGCGCAACCATCTGCCCGGAGAGATCGCGTCCATGGGGCCGCAGAGCTTTGCCGAACAACCGATGGAGGGCATGGGATTCGGCCTGGGCGGCGCCGTGGTGCTGGATCCGGCCCGCGCCCGAAGCCCCGGAAATGTCGGCGATTTCAGTTGGGGCGGCATGGCCTCGACCTTCTTCTGGATCGACCGCGCGCTCGATCTCTGCGTGGTGTTCTTCACCCAGTTGGCCCCGTCCAGTTCCTACCCGGCGCGATCGCAGCTCAAGGCGCTGGTGCATGGGGCGATCCTGTCATGACCGCCGCCCCGCGCCCCGTCCTCTGGACCCCGTCGCCCGAACGTGCCGATGCCAGCCGCATGGCCGACTTCATCCGCTGGCTGAAGGCCGAACGCGGACTGGAATTTCACGACTACAACGCCCTCTGGGAATGGAGCGTGAACGACCTGGACGGGTTCTGGTCGGCGATCTGGGCGTTTTTCGACATCCGCGCCAGCGCGCCCTACACGCAGGTTCTTGCCGAACGCCGCATGCCCGGCGCGGTCTGGTTTCCCGCTGCGCGGCTGAATTTCACCGAGAACATGTTGCGCCACGCGCTGGATATGCCCGAAAAACAGGCGCTTGTGGTTCAATCCGAAACCTTCGGACGTCGCCAACTGACCTGGGCGCAACTGGCCGCGCAGGTGGCCAGCGTCGCGGCGCGGTTTCGCGCCATGGGCCTGGGGCAGGGCGATCGCGTGGTGGCGATCCTGCCCAATACCGATACCGCGCTGGTCGCCATGCTGGCGGCCGCCAGCCTCGGCGCGATCTGGTCACTTTGCGCGCCCGACATGGGCCATGTCGCCATCCTCGACCGGTTCCGCCAGATCGAACCGAAGCTGCTGATCGCGCAGGACGGATACGTTCATGCCGGCAAGGCCATCGACCGGCGCGAGGTTCTGGGCACCATCGTCGCGGGGCTGCCCAGTCTCGAACGGGTCGTGCATGTTCCCGTCATCGGCGAGGTGCCGCCCGATGGCCTGGCCTGGGGCGACCTGACCGGCGACGATGCCGCGCCCGAATTCGCGCAACTGCCCTTCGATCACCCGCTGTGGGTGGTCTATTCCTCGGGCACCACGGGCAACCCCAAGCCCATCGTGCATGGCCATGGCGGCGTGCTGCTGGAGGGGGCGAAACAATCGCTGCACCAGGATCTGAGCGCAAAGGACCGGTTCTGCTGGCTCACGTCCTCGGGCTGGATCATGTGGAACGCGCAGTTCGCGGCGCTGGGGCAGGGCGCCACGCTGATCACCCATGACGGCGCGCCCAACCATCCCGACCTGATGGAGGTCTGGCGGCTGGTGGAGCGTGAAAGGATCACCTATTTCGGCGCCGGCGCCGCCTTTGTGGCCGTCTGCGCCAAGGCCGGCATCCGCCCGGGCGACGATCTGGACCTGAGCGCGCTGCGCTCGCTCGGCGTCACCGGATCGCCGCTGACATCGGACGGCTATGACTGGGTCTACGATGCGGTGAAATCCGATATCTGGCTGGCGCCGATCTCGGGCGGGACGGATTTCTGCGGCGTCTTCGTGGGCGGCAACCCGATGCTGCCGGTGCGCGCCGGCGAGATGCAGTGCCGGTTTCTCGGCAATGCCGTGCGCGCCTTCGACGAAGAGGGCAACGAACTGGTGGGGCAGGTGGGTGAACTGGTCTGCACCGAACCGCTGCCGTCGATGCCGCTCTGTTTCTGGGGCGACGACGACGGCAGCCGCCTGCATGACAGCTATTTCGATACCTATCCCGGCATCTGGCGGCATGGCGACTGGATCGAATTCACCCCCGAGGGTGGTTCGGTGATCTACGGGCGCTCGGATGCCACCATCAACCGAAAGGGCCTGCGCATGGGCAGCGCCGAGATCTATCAGGCGGTCGAGGGCCTGCCCGAGGTGATGGATTCGCTGGTCGTGGACCTGGAATTCCTGGGCCGCGACAGCTTCATGCCGCTGTTCGTGGTTCTGGCGGACGGCGTTGCGCTGGACGATGCCCTGAAAGAGCGGATCAACGCCGCGATCCGTTCGCACGTTTCGGCGCGCTTCGTTCCCAACGAGATCGTGCAGATCGCGCAGGTGCCGCGCACGCTTTCGGGCAAGAAGCTTGAGGTGCCGGTCAAGAAACTGCTGCTGGGGGGCGACCCGGACAAGGTGGTGAACCGCGATTCGATGACCAACCCGGACAGCTTCGACTTCTTCGTGTCTTATGCCAGGTCCAGGGGAATGGGTAAGGAAATCCGCGCAAATGACTGACATGGAACAGGAACTTCTCGATTTGCTGGATGTCGAGCGGCTCGAGGTCGATCTGTTCCGCGGCATTGGGTCGGGGGGTGAAACCCGCACCCGGATCTATGGCGGACAGGTGATCGCGCAGGCGCTGGCGGCGGCATACCGCACCGTGCCCGACCGGCTGTGCCATTCGCTGCACGCCTATTTCATCCGCCCCGGCGATCCGGCCATACCGGTGATCTATCAGGTCGACCGCGCGCGCGACGGCGGCAGCTTCACCACCCGCCGCGTCGTGGCGATCCAGCACGGGCGCCAGATTCTGAACCTGTCGGCCTCGTTCCATGTCGCCGAAGACGGCTGGAGCCATCAGCACCCCATGCCCGATGTCGCGCCGCCCGAATCCCTGATGAGCCGCGAGGAGATATTGCGCGCAGAGGCCGAACGCATCCCCGAAAACCTGCGCGAGGAGTTCCTGCGCCGGCGGCCCATCGACTTTCGCGAGGTCGATCCGCGCGATCTGCTGGAACCCAAGCCGACCGGGGACCGCAACCACCTGTGGTTCCGGATGATGGCGGCGCGGGGGCAAAGCCCGCAGGTTCAGCACATCCTGCTGGCCTATGCGTCCGACATGAACCTGTTGGGGTCGTCCCTGCGCCCGCACGGTCTGACCTGGTTTGGCCGGAAGGCGATGACCGCCAGTCTCGATCATGCCATGTGGTTTCACGCCCCGATCAATTTCGGCGATTGGCACCTGTACACGATGGACGCGCCCTGGACCGGCGGCGGGCGCGGGTTCAATCGCGGCACGATCTATTCGCGCGACGGGCGGCTGGTGGCAAGCGTCGCCCAGGAAGGGCTGATGCGGCCGCTGCGCGACAAGCCCGGGGCATGAGGGCGCCCGGTCCGGGCCGGGCGAGGGCTCAGGCCCTTGTCTGACCGCCTTGTGCGGCAAGCATGGCCGAAGTGACCCCGCTCGCGATCAGGACGGGCAGCATGGCAAACGCCATCCCGGCGCGGACGGGGTCGGGCCGCGCCCGGCCGAACCCGGCGGGCAGGGCGGACCGGCCCGAACGGGGCGGCCTGACCGGGCGCGTTCTGCCCCCGTCATCCTCCCAGCGGGCAAGACAGGTCTGATCGGGCGAACGGCTGCCCGGCGCGGGCGTGGCCCGGTCTCCGGCCCTGGCCGTCGCGGGAAACAGTTCGTCGAAATCGGCGTTGCAGATCATCATGGCTCTGGCTCCCTTCATCGGATGTCGTAAGATCGTCGTGGCTTGCGGCCTCGTCCTCTATGCGCGGACGAGGCCGCCGGGCGGCGGCTCAGGCCGGATTGCTGACCGCGCCAGCCTGCGCCGCGACCGGGCGCGCGACAGGCGTCATCCGAAGTTCCCGCGCGTCGAGCCCGTCGACCACGCGGGGAATATCGCCGCGCGAAATTCCGATATCGGCGAGAATATGGTCGTCCAGTTCCTGAAGCTGTCTGATCATCCTGCGCCGCCGGACGTTGCGCATGATCGCGCGCCCCAGAAGGCGGAACACGCTGTCGTCCTGGAATGCGTCGGCCTGGCGCGGCGTGGAGTCGAGGAATTGCCGGTAGAGATAGATGGACATGATGATGCCCTCCGTTCTTGTCTGTGTCTGTACAGGGACGGCGGGCATGGCCTGCGCCCAGGCGGGAAACGCAGACATGCGCAACCTCCTGGCCTGGCGCAAAAGGCGCCCGCTATCCGTCATGTGTCGGAAAGTCGTGAAAAGCCCCGCGGCAGGAACAGGGTACAGAACCCCGTTCCGCCCGGGCTTACCGGCGGTTCAGCAGTTTTCCCGCAAGATGCGGAAACCTCTTGTGAAATCCGAAGGTCATCATGCCCTTGATATGGCCCGTGCGGGGGGCGCTTTCAATCCCGCCGGCATTGCCTGCGACCTTTCGGCCCGATTGCGCCGAAAATCCCGCGCGCCCGTTCGAGGCCGCCTAGCGCGTGTCGCGGTCATTCGGATTCGGATATTCACCCGCCGGGTCGAGGCAGCGTCTTCAAGGAACGACGCGTTCGGCCCTGCGGGTGAATTCAATTGAACGCGACATGCGCTAGATCGGCCCGCCATAGTGCCGGTTCAGCTTGCGCATTCCGCCGATCCAGCGGTCGTAGTTTTCGGCCTTGAGGCGCAGATAGCCAAGCACTTCGGGATGGGGCAGCACCAGAAAGGTCTCCTCTTCGATGGCGCGCAGGCAGGCATCGGCCACGGGTTCGGGTTCAAGCATTCCGTCGATGCTGGCAACGTGATCCTCAAGCCCCTCGGTCATCGCCGAGCGCACCGCCTGCGGACAAAGAACCGATACCTTTATTCCATGATCCCCGTAGGTTATGGCCAGCCATTCAGCCAGCCCGACGGCGGCGTGCTTGGTCACGCCATAGGGCGCGGCGCCGATCTGGTTCAGCAGGCCGGCGGCGGATGCGGTGTTCAGAAGATACCCGCCGCCGCGTTCGATCATCCGCGGAACCGCGTGGCGCGCCGCCCAGACATGGGACATGACGTTGACGTTCCAGATGCGCTGCCAGTCGGCATCGGGCACCTCGACGCCGCCGGGCACCAGAATCCCGGCATTCGAACAGAACAGGCCGATGGGCCCGATATCCGACTCGACCCGTTCGACCAGCGCCGCGATCCCGGCCTCGGCGCCGACATCGACGGCCATGCCGACACCGGCGATTTCGTCCGCGACGGCTCGGGCACCGTCGCCGTCCAGATCGGCGCAGACGACGGTTTTCGCGCCGGCACCGGCAAACCGGCGCGCAAGCGCGCGGCCGATACCACCGGCGGCGCCGGTCACCACAACGATGGTGTTGTCGATTTTCATGTCGGTCCCCGGATTCGCGACGCAGGTCAGGGGCGCGGACGCGCCGGCGGGCAAGTTAGCCCGGATCGCGCGATGCGCCAATGGGCGATGCGGGGGCATGTTGCACAGGCTGGATGAACCCGGCGCAACCCCATGATTTTTGGCCCGGATTCCCTTGGCCAATCGGGGTTCCAGCCGCATCATAATTTACATAATACCGATTATAAGATTCTAATTTTGTGCGATCGGGCCTTGCGAACAGGCCATCCGGCCCGCCCAACCCCGCGCGCCCCGTGGCCGACACCCGAACGCAAGACGGGCCGGAGCTTCGCCCGGCCCGACTTGTCGTCATGGCTCAGACGATCAGAAGAACGCCTGCAAACCGGTCTGGGCACGCCCCAGGATCAGCGCATGCACGTCATGGGTGCCTTCGTAGGTGTTCACCGTCTCGAGGTTCACCATGTGCCGGATGACCTGGAATTCGAGGCTGATGCCGTTGCCGCCATGCATGTCGCGCGCCATGCGGGCCACGTCCAGCGCCTTGCCGCAGTTGTTGCGCTTGACCAGGCTTATCATCTCGGGCGCGGCGTTGGCCTCGTCCATCAGCCGCCCGACCCGCAGGCTGGCCTGTAGCCCAAGGGCGATCTCGGTCTGCATGTCGGCCAGTTTTTTCTGGAAAAGCTGGGTCTGCGCCAGCGGGCGGTTGAACTGCTTGCGGTCCAGCCCGTATTGACGCGCCGCGTGCCAGCAGGCCTCGGCCGCGCCCATCGCGCCCCAGCTGATGCCATAGCGCGCCCGGTTGAGGCATCCGAACGGCCCCTTCAGCCCCTCGACATTGGGCAGCAGCGCATCGTCTCCCACTTCGACGCCGTCCATCACGATCTCGCCGGTGATCGAGGCGCGCAGGCTGGCCTTGTTCTGGATCTTGGGCGCGCTCAGCCCCTTCAGACCCTTGTCGAGCACGAAACCGCGGATCTTGCCGTCATGCGCCTCGGACTTGGCCCAGACCACGAACACATCGGCGATGGGCGCGTTGGAAATCCACATCTTGGAACCGGTCAGCCGATAGCCGCCATCGGTCTTGACGGCGCGGGTCTTCATCCCGGCCGGGTCGGATCCGGCGTCGGGCTCGGTCAGTCCGAAACAGCCGATCCATTCGCCGCTGGCCAGTTTCGGCAGGTATTTCTTGCGCTGCTCTTCGGTGCCGTAGGCATAGATCGGGTACATCACCAGCGAAGATTGCACCGACATCATCGAGCGATAGCCGCTGTCCACCCGCTCGACCTCGCGGGCGACCAGGCCATAGGTGACGTAACCGGCGCCCAGCCCGCCATATTCTTCGGGAACCGTGGTTCCCAGCAGGCCCATCTCGCCCATCTCGCGGAAGATCTCGGGATCGGTTTCCTCGTTGGCGTAGGCGCTTGTGACGCGCGGTTGAAGCTTTTCCTGCGCGTAGGAGCGCGCACTGTCGGCGATCATGCGTTCGTCTTCGCTCAGCTGCGCGTCGAGCCGCAGCGGGTCGGCCCAGTCGAACCCGGCCAGATCGGGGCGGTCCTTGGCGCGCAATACGGGGGCGTTCATGGCAATTCCTCCTGAAGAGTGGTCTGGATGCGGTGCGGTTGGCGCGCACCCTACCCTTGCGCGCCTGTAAAAAACAGCAAGACTTTCGCATCCAAACATGAGTAAAACGCATACATGATTGCACCTCGCCGATTCCTGCCCTCGATTGCCTCGCTGCGTGCGCTCGAATCGCTGGACCGGCTGGGCAGCGCCTCGGCGGTGGCGGAAGAACTGGCACTGACCCAAAGCGCGGTCAGCCGGCAGTTGCGCGTGCTGGAAACCCAGATGGGGGTGGACCTGATCCGGCGCGACCGCAAGCGGCTGTCGCTGACCCCGGCCGCCCAGGCCTATGTGAGCGAGGTCCGCCAGGCACTGACCCAGATCGCCCGGGCCTCGCTGCGCTTGCAGGTGGAACCATTGGGCGGCACGCTGAACCTGGCAATCCTGCCGACCTTCGGGATGCGCTGGCTGGTGCCGCGCCTGCCCGAATTCGCCCGCCTGCACCCCGAGGTGACGATCAACATGACGACCCGGCTGCGTCCGTTCAACTTTGCCGCCGAACCCTTTGACGCCGCACTTCATTTCGGAAAACCGGACTGGCCGGACTCGGGCCATCTCCTGCTGCGTCACGAACAGGTGATTCCGGTCTGCGCGCCCGATCTGCTGCGCGACGGGCGGCCGCGCGAGGCGGGCGCGCTGCTGCGGCTGCCGCTGCTGCATATCCAGACCAGGCCGCATGCCTGGGCTGACTGGTTCGAGCAGATGGGCGTGACGGTCCCCGGCCCGCTGAGCGGCACCATGTATGACCAATTCTCAACCATCACCCAGGCGGCGCTGCACGGTCTGGGCGTGGCGCTGATGCCCGACTACCTGGTGGAGCAGGATCTGGCCACCGGGCGGCTGATGGCGGTCTGCCTGCGCCCGGTCGAAACCCAGGGCGCCTATTATCTGGTCTGGCCCCGGTCGCGGGCGGACGATCCGGCGCTGCGGCAGTTCCGCGACTGGCTGGCCGGACAGGCGCAGCCGGAAGATCCGCTGCCGCGATGACGCGATGATGCGGCTCAGCCGCCGGCCTCCCGGGCGGCGGCCGCCGCCCGCGCGAATATATCCTTGAGCGCGCCGATATCCTCCAGCCCCACCGAGACGCGGAAGAATCCCTCGGAGAGGCCGAGCGCGGCGCGCTCTTGCTCTGAAAGGTTGCGGTGCGACGACGACGCGGGATGGGACAGCGTGGTGGCGACATCGCCCAGCGTCGGAGCAAAACTCAGCCCCTCGGCCGCGCGGGTAAAGGCATTGGCCGCAGCGCGTCCGCCGCTCAGTTCGAAACTGACCATGTTGCCCCCCTGCCCGCGCAGAAGCGTCTGCGCGCGGGCATGGTCGGGATGATCGGGCCGCATCGGGTAGAGGATGCGCGCCACCCCCGGCAGATCCGCCAGATGATCGGCCAGCGCCGCCGCCGTCGCCTGCGCGCGGTCGAAACGCAGATCGAAGCTCAGCAGCCCACGTTCGGCCAGCCAGCAGTCGAACGGGCTGGCGGTCAGGCCGGCGGTGACGGCAAATGTGCGTATCGCAGCGGCGGTTTCGGGCTCGCGCGCGACCGCATAGCCCAGCATGACGTCGGCATGCCCGGCCAGCAGCTTGGTGACGGAATGGATCACGATATCGGCGCCGTGGTCGAACGGCCGGATGGCGCGCGGCGTGGTAAAGGTGTTGTCCACCGCCAGCAATATGCCCGACTCGCGGCACAGCGCCGCCAGCCCGTCGATATCGGCCACCCGCAGCGACGGGTTCGACACCACCTCGACCAGCAGCATGCGCGTCTCGGGCCGGATCGCGGCGCGCATCGCGGCCACGTCGCCGGGATCGGCCAGGCTGGTGGCGATGCCCAGGCGCGGCAGATCATGGCCCATCAGCCGCATGGACCGGCCATAAAGCTGATTGCCGCCGATCACATGATCGCCTGCGCGCAAAAGCCCCATCAGAACCGCCGTGACCGCCCCCATGCCCGAGCCGGTAACGACCCCGCCCGCCGCACCTTCCATCGCATCCAGCCGCGCGGCGACGACATCGGCATTGGGGTGGCCCTCGCGGGAATAGGTGTATCCGTGCGCGCGCCCGTCATATTGCGCATCCAGCGCATCGGGCGTCTCGCTGGCATAGACGACAGAGGGCGACAGCGGCGTGACCACCGGCGAACTGGTGCTTTCGGCCAGTCCGAAGGGGCGCATCAGGGTTCCGCGGGAATTGCGCATCACTCGATCCTCTTCAGCCCCTCGCGGAACCGGCGCATGTTCTGACGATAGCCCTCGGCCCCCATGGCGATGCGTTCGGCCCCCGCCGCGTCGACCTGGCGCACCACCTTGCCGGGCGATCCCATGACCAGCGAATTGTCGGGGATCTCCTTGTTCTCGGTAATCAGCGCACCGGCGCCGATCAGGCAGTTGCTGCCGATCCGCGCACCGTTCAGGATGGTCGCCCCCATGCCGATCAGGGTATTGTCGCCGATGGTGCAGCCATGCAGCATGACCTTGTGGCCGATGGTGCAGCCCTGCCCGACCGTGAGGCCAAAGCCGGGATCGACATGCAGCACGCAATTGTCCTGCACGTTGCTGCCGGCGCCGATACGGACGGTTTCGTGTTCGGCACGGATTGTGGTGCCGAACCAGACCGAGGCCCCCTCCTCCAGTACCACCCGGCCGATCACGTTGGCGTCGGGCGCAACCCAGCTGTCGGGATGGATTTCGGGGCGGTGTTCGCCCAGGGCAAAAACGCTCATGACATGTCCTCGAATTCTCGTTGCAGGTTGCGCACATGGTCCACCAGACGGGGCTGCTGAATGCGCCGCAGCCGCGTGGCGGTGACGATGGATATCAGGTCGCGCTCGGTTGCGGCCAGATCGTCGTTGATCAGAACGTGGTCATAGCTGTCCCAGTGGCTGATCTCGTCCCAGCTTTTCTGCATCCGCTTGGCGATCACCTCGGCGCTGTCCTGGCCGCGGCTTTCCAGGCGGCGGCGCAGCTCGGCGATCGAGGGCGGCAGCAGGAAGATCGACAGCGTGTGCTTGCCCAGATCGGAATTGCGGATCTGCTGCGCGCCCTGCCAGTCGATATCGAACAGCACGTCCTTGCCGGCATCTATCGCCGCCTCGACCGGCGCCTTGGGCGAGCCGTAGAAATGCCCGAACACATGGGCATGTTCCAGCATTCCGCCGCCGGCGACCGATTTTCGGAATTCGTCGGCGGACAGGAAGTGGTAATCCTGCCCGTCCACCTCGCCCCTGCGCGGCGGGCGGGTGGTGGCGCTGACCGAGAACGCGATGCTCGGATCCCAGGCGCGCAGCCTTTTCGCCAGCGTCGACTTTCCCGCGCCCGAGGGCGAGGAAAGGATGATCAGAAGGCCGCGCCTGGCGCCCATGTGCCCTGTCTCCTATTCGATATTCTGGACCTGTTCGCGCATCTGGTCGATCACCGCCTTCAGGTCGAGCCCGACCGCGGTCAGATCCGAATCCTGCGCTTTGGAGCACAGCGTATTGGCCTCGCGGTTGAATTCCTGCATCAGGAAATCCAGCTTGCGGCCGACCGCGCCGCCGCTGTCCAGCAGCGCGCGCGCCGCCCCGACATGGGCGCCCAGGCGGTCGATTTCCTCTCGCACGTCAGATTTCACCGCGATCAGGGCCAGTTCCTGCGCCACCCGGTCGGGATCGGCGCCCTGCGCCTGATCCAGCACCCGCGCCAGATTGGCGCGCAGGGTTTCGGCCATTGCGTCCTTTCGGGCTTCGGCCAGCGCCGCCGCATCGGCGGTCAGGGCGGCAACCATGTCCAGCTGATCGCCCAGGATGCGCGCCAGCGCGGCGCCCTCCTCGCCGCGCATCTTCAGGAACCCGCGCACCAGCGCGCCGAACTCGGCCTTGAGGCGGGCGATCAGCGCGGCGGTATCCTCATCGCCCGTTCCCGCCTCCAGCACGCCGCGCAGCACCAGCAGATCGCTGGCCCTGGACGGCGCCAGCGTCATGCCGCGCTCCAGTGCTTCGGATTCGACCTGCGCCAATGCGTCCAGAACCGAGGACAACGCCGCGGGATTCAGCGCCAGCGCGCCGGTCTGCTCGCTCCGGGTCAGGCGCAGCGTCAGGGTAACATTGCCACGGACCACGGATTTGGTCAGTTCGGCGCGCAGCGCCGCTTCCAGCCCCTCCAGCCAGTCGGGCACGCGCAGGCGCAGATCCAGACCCTTGCCGTTGACGCTGCGCAACTCCCAGGCCCAGGAGTAGCTTTCATGTTCGCCCCTGGCCGAAGCGAATGCGGTCATCGATCGTATCATGCGCGCCATTCTCCGTGCCGGTCCCGCCCGATCCGCCGGACTTGGCGCACCTAATGCCATCGCATCGCGCAGGGCAACCCCCGCCGCGCCGGGCTTGCGGTCAAAGCGTTAACCAGCGGTTAAGGATTTACTCCAAAATTGAAACAAACCGTGGCAGGTTGATACGGGGGCGCTTGCCAGCGGAAAGCGTGACGATGACGGGTTCGATACATGGGTTTGACCGGGCCGCGGTGCGGCCGGAAACGGGAAAGGTGATCGCGATGGAGCGCTTTCGCAGTGGCCGCAGCCTGTCATTGATCCGGCAGGCCGAAGCCTATTGGCGGGCGCTCTGCCGCGATGGCGAGGTGCCTCTGCGCACCCGGATCGACCCGCGCGGCCTGGGCAACGTGCTCCAGTACGCATTCATGCTCGAACGCATCGCGCCCGGGCTGGCGCGGTTCCGCCTGGCCGGTCAGCACCTCATCGACCTGGCCGGAATGGAGGTGCGCGGCATGCCCCTGACGGCGTTCTTCGTACCGGCCGCGCGGGGCCGGATCGCCAGCGTGCTCGAGGCGGTGTTCGACCGGCCTTCAATCGCGGAACTGACGCTGAGCGGGCAGGCGCGCCACCGTACCGGCGAGGGGCGGATGATCCTTCTGCCGCTGCGTTGCGACCGGGGAGAGATCAGTCGCGCCCTGGGCGTTCTGGTGGCCGAGAGCGCCGGCGATGCCGTGCCGCCCTGCCGGTTCGACCTGGCGGCAACCGCCCTGAGCCCGGCCGGGCGCCCCGCCCCGGACCGCCCTGAACCTGCTGTCCCCGGATTCGCGGAATCCCAGGCCCCGCTGGGCGGCCGTGCGCCGCACCTGCGGGTGGTGAAATGACGCGATCCTGACTGCGTCACTGCCGACCTATTGAACAATCGCCGCGTTGGCGAAACACTCGGCGCCAATGGCTGGCCCGGCGCCGCACCGCGGGAATCACCCGCCGGGTGGTGCGCACGCAGGCCGCGGGCAATCCCGGTGCGCCGGAAACAGAGGATGAATGCATGACCGCCACAGACGACGCGCTCGAGGACATGACCGCCCGGATCGGAACCGAGCTTGGCGTTTCCGACTGGATCACCGTCGATCAGGCGATGATCGACGGCTTTGCCGATGTCACCCATGACCACCAGTGGATTCACGTCGATCCCGAACGCGCCCGCGCCCAATCGCCCTATGGCGGCACCATCGCGCACGGATTCCTGAGCCTGTCGCTGGCCAGCCGCTTTGTCCATGACTGTCTGCCGCCGCGCCCCGGTCAGGTCATGGGCATCAATTACGGTTTCAACAAGCTGCGCTTTCTGTCGCCGGTCGCCGCCGGTTCGCGGCTGCGCGGGCGCTTCACGCTCAAGGCGGTGCGGCGGCGATCCGATACCGAGCTGCTGCGCGAAACCGGGCTGACCATCGAGATCGAGGGCCGCGACACGCCCGCGCTGGTGGCCGACTGGCTGGGCCTGATGGTGTTCGCGCCCGATAGCTGAGAACCGCCGCCAACCCGCGCCGGTGTGGCGGAAATTGCACGAAGCGGCCGCCTGATTGCCGCGACGTAACGCCATTGTCCCCATGCCTCTGGACAGCCTCTGCGCATCGCGGCTAATACGGTTGCGAATGGGGATGTGAGTACATGGTTAGCGTTCTGGTCCTGAACGGCCCGAATCTGAATCTGCTGGGTACGCGCCAGCCCGAGGTTTACGGCGACACGACCCTGACGGGGATCGAAAGCGCCTGCGCAAGTCACGGCGCCGGGCTCGGCCTGTCGGTCGTCTGCGCGCAATCCAATCACGAAGGCGCGCTGATCGAGGCGATCCACGCCGCGCGCGGCCAACATGCCGGGATCGTGCTGAATGCCGGGGCATTCACCCACACGTCGGTCGCGCTGATGGATGCCATCGCCTCGGTGGGCCTGCCGGTCGTCGAGGTGCATCTTTCCAACATCCACGCCCGGGAACCGTTCCGTCATAGATCCTATGTGGCACCCGTGGCGCTGGGCCAGATCTGCGGCTTTGGCGCCCGGGGCTATCTTCTGGCGCTGGACGCGCTGGCCGCGCATCTTTCGGGAGACGGCGGCATATGAATCTGGCCGACTACCTGCACTTTGTCACCCGCGCCGGGAGCCTGGAAGAGCTTTGGGCGGTACATGTCGAACAAATGGCCGGATACGGGTTCGACCGGCTGATCTATGGCAATACCGTCTATCGCACGGCAACCTCGCTGGGCGATCCCGACGATTTCATCATCTTGTCCAATCACGGCAAGGAATATCTCGACGGTTTCCTGCATTCGGGGCTCTATCATCATGCGCCGATGCTGCACTGGGCGCTGAACAACGAGGGCGCCGCCAGCTGGCGCATGATCGAACAGATGCGCGACAGCCGGACGATGACCGGCAACGAACGCAAGGTCTACGAGTTCAATCAGCGCATGGGCATGAAGGCCGGCTATACCGTCAGCTTCCGTTCGGTCTCGTTCCGCTCGAAGGGCGCGATCTCGCTTGCCGCCCGCGCCGGCATGTCCCAGGACCAGGTCGATGCGATCTGGGATCGGATGGGCGCCGACATCGAACTGATGAACAATGTCGCGCATCTGAAAATCCTGACCCTGCCCTACACCCCGCCAAACCGCGGCCTGACCCCGCGCCAGCGCGAGGCGCTGGAATGGGTGGGCGATGGCAAGACCACCCAGGACATCGCGCTGCTGATGGGGCTGACGCCGGGAACCGTCGAAAAACATCTGCGTCTCGCCCGCGAGGCGCTGTCGGTGGACACCACCGCGCAGGCGGTGCTCAAGGCGGCGCTGCACAACCAGATGTATGTGATGGAAGCCTGAGCCGCGGCGCACGATCGAGGCCGGCAGCGAGGGCTTGCCCCTAGGTAAGGAAAACGTGACTTTCCCGTACTGCGAAAATGTCGCAAAAT
>JAGRMG010000083.1 GCA_020441385.1 Paracoccaceae bacterium | reverse complement strand
TCGTCGTCGCCCTTGCATTCCAGCATGGCCATGTCGATGGCCCCGTTGACGGCGTCGTGGTGAACCGCACGCGGGTTGATCTCGCGCAGGCGCGCGCGCAAGCCGGCCAGTGCCGCCGGGTCCGAATGGGTATCGACCAGATCGCCCTTGGACAGCACCAGATGATCGGCGATGGCGACTTGCTTGAGCGCCTCGGGAAACCGCGTGATCGAACCGGCACCGGCGATCGCATCGACAACGGTGATGACGCTTTCCAGACGATAGCGGTTCAGCAGGTTCTCATCGGTCATCAGTGTGTGCATGATCGGCGCGGGATCGGCCAGCCCGGTGGTCTCGACGATCACCCGGTCTACGGGCGGAACATGCCCGGTATCCAGCCACATCGCCAGCGAGCCGAGCTTGTCGGCCAGATCGCCGCGCACCGTGC
This sequence comes from Paracoccaceae bacterium, assembly GCA_020441385.1. Taxonomy (GTDB): domain Bacteria; phylum Pseudomonadota; class Alphaproteobacteria; order Rhodobacterales; family Rhodobacteraceae; genus JAGRMG01. Next base: position 30,272 of record JAGRMG010000083.1, on the reverse strand, counting down.
AGCAGATACAGCCGTTGTTGATCTCGATCATGTTTTCTTCGCTCGTCTCCACCAGCATGTGATCGATGCCGATTTCACCGAACTCGTTGACGATCACGGCGGTCTTTTGCATGTCGGGCTGGCGGACGATGTGGTTGAGAATGGTCGTCTTGCCGCTGCCCAGAAAGCCGGTAATGACGATCACGGGAATTTTCCTGTCTCGATGGTCAGCCATCCTTCGGTCCTCTTTGTCTATGCATCGACCCGTTGCGGCGCGGCGCCGGCAAGCGCGTTGGCCAGCGGCGCCGCAACGGATTCGATCCTGTCGAGTTGCGCATGAAGCGCATCTGCTGTGGCCTGCGTCAGGCCGCCGGCCTCGCAGCAGCGCATGAATTTGCGGCGCAGGTCCGGATCGCTCATCGGGTTGGCGGGCATCCCGCTGGGAATCCCGAGATAATCCGAAACGACCTTGCCGTTGTGCAAGTGGATCGTCACCCGCGCGCCCTCGGGGGCGTTGTCGGCATGCAGCGTGTCGTCGCGAACCATCACCACCTTGGCCATTTCCCGGCGCAATGCCGGGTCGGCCAGAACGTCGGGCTTCAGGCTGTCGATGTCCAGTCGTCCATGCGCCAGAATGGCCCCGACAGCGAAAGGCAGGGAAAACTGGGCCTCCTGCGGTGTCGCCGGGCGGTCGTGCACCAGGCTTATGGCGACGGTCGGCGTGACCTCGCAGACCACCTCTCTGACGTCGGCGGCCCGGATCGCGTGGTTCCCGACCAGGGTTGTCACCAGTTCGGTGGCCGCGTGCGCCGCCGAGCATACCGGGAACTGCTTGAACAGGATGCCCGGATCGGCCAGCCGCCAGATCCGGCCCAGATTGTCCAGTTCACCGGTCTCCTGGTTGCCGTCGTTGAGAAGTGCGAGGAAACCGCGGCTGTCTTCCAGCACGCCGGCCGGGCCGCTCATGCCGCGCGCCGCCAGCAGCGCCGCCTCGACCCCGGATGCAGCCGCCCGTCCGGCCATGTAGGGTTTGGCATCGGTGCCGAACGCGGCCTTCAGCCCGCTGGCCTGAATTCCGGCAATCGCCAATGCGGCCTGCGTCTGGCCCGCATCCAGCCCCAGGCCGCGGGCCGCCGCCGCCGCCGCGCCGAATATGCCGAAGGTGGCCGTGCTCCACCAGCCCTTGAAATAGTGTCCGGTATTGCACAGCATGGCGATGGCATAGGTCAGTTCAACCCCGGCGATGAATGCCTCCGTCAGGCTTCGCCCGTCGCCTTGCGCATGTTCGACCGCTGCCAGCGCGGCGGGAAACACCACGGTGGAGCCGTGCATGATGCCGGTATAGCTGGTGTCGTCGAAATCGAGCACATGACCGGCCGCGCCGTTGGCCAGCGCCGCGCCCGTGGGGGCAAGCCCGCCGGTGTGCCCGAAGACGGTGCACCGGCCCGGTGCATGGGTGTCGCGCGCATGTGCGGCGATCCGGTCGCACGGCGCAACCCCCGCCCCGGCCAGCGTGACCCCGATCAGATCGACCATGCAGCGCCGGGCGGCATGCAGGACCGCGTCGGGCACGTCGTCCAGGTCAAGCGCACTGACCCAGGCGGCGGCCCGGCCCGACAGGGTATCGCGACCGGATTGCATCAGCAGACCTCAAGTACCTGCCCGCCAAGCGGTTCGGCGGCATTGATCAGCCATTCCCAGAACGATCTGGCGTATTCGCGCGGGACATAGACATCGAAAACCGTGTCGTCCGGCGATGCCAGCCGGTGCACGAGTACGGGAATATGATGGATCACGCTCTGAACAAAGACATGCTCGGGGAAGGCACCGTTCTCCAGGTCTATCGGCAACCCGCGATTGAGAACGGTCCGGGCCTCAGGGCCACGGATACGCAACACCGTGCGGCTGTGGTTGATCTCGGTCACGACCCCGTCCTTTGCCTCAAGTGTGCCGAGGAATTCGCTGAGCCGGGTGCTGTTGGTATCGCTGACGAACCACAGTCGCATCGGGCCGACACGGAAGATCGACAGATCGTCATGGGTCGTGACCGTCAGGCAATCGACCGGCACGCGGATACCCAGCAGCGCCGCGATCCGGTCGCAGATGGTATCGAAATTCTCCGGCCAGCCCGACAGTTGAACGAGATTGCGGGCCGGGCGTTCCTGCAAGGTCACGCCGGGCGTCGCGCGCGTCACGCCGACGGGACCGGCATCGTAGACGGACGCGAGCGCCGAAAGTGCATCAGCCATGCAAACGCTCTCCTTCTGGATCGACGAAATGGGGCGAGGTGACGCGCACCGCGGTCAGTTCGTCATACATGGGGAACACGGCGTCGATCTGCTCCCCCTTGCGCGCCATGCCGCCGGACACATAGCCCAGCGCGATGTTGCGGTTCAGTTCCGGCGACCAGGTGACCGATGAAACAAAGCCTATGCCGTGGCCCATGTGGCCGCTGCCGTTGCCGGGGGTAAAGCCCTTGTCGGCCGGGTTCGGCGCCACCGGCTCGGGGATCGAGCCACCCCTGGCGATGGCGCGGGTATAACGCGCCGCCGGGTCGCACAGGATGGCGCCGGCGCGCAGGGTGCCCGCGCCGTTGGCCAGTTCCAGCCCGACCAGCTGCGGGCGGTCGGGGTCGATCATGCCTTCGCGTTGCGCCAGGGCGCCCCCGATGAACGGTTTCTTGGTGCTCGCCATCCTGCCCAGCCCCATGTCGGCCAGGGTGGTGCGCCCTTCCAGTTCGCCCCCGGCCACATGGCCCTTCTCGATGCGCAGCGCGCCCAGCGCCTCGACACCGTAGACACACATGTCGCAGGATTTGCCCTGCTCCAGCAGGCGTTGCCACAGCGCCATGCCGTATCCTGCCGGGGTGTAGACCTCATAGGCGCGTTCGCCCGAAAAGCTGATCCGCAGCACGCGGACCGGCAGATCGCCGGCATGACCGTGGCGCACCCCCATGAACGGAGTGCCCTCGTCGGACAGGTCGATATCGGATATCACCCCTTCCAGAACCTCGCGGCTGCGCGGCCCGGCGATGGCCATGCCGGCCCACTGGCTGGTCACGGATGTCACATGCACCCGCAGATCCGGCCATGCCGTCTGCAACAGGAATTCCAGATGCGACATGACCTTGCCGGCGCCGCCGGTGGTGGTGGTCATGAAATAGTGATCTTGCGAGATCCGCGAGGTGGTGCCGTCGTCCATCACGATCCCGTCCGGGCGCAGCATGACGCCATAGCGGGCCTTGCCCACCGGCAGTTTCTTGAACCCGTTGACATAGACCCGGTTGAGGAATTCGGCCGCGTCCGGCCCCTGGACGTCGATCTTGCCCAGCGACGACACGTCGACCATGCCGACGGCGCGGCGCACATGCGCGGCCTCGCGGATATAGGCCTCGGCCCTGGTTTCGCCGGGGTTGGGAAAGTACCACGGCCGCAGCCACAGCCCGGTGGTGGTGAAGTCCGCGCCCTGGGCTTCGTGCCAGTCATGCATCGGGCTGCGCCGCGAAGGCTTGAAATGCAGCCCGGTTTCCGGCCCGGTCAGCACCCCGATCGAAACCGGGCGGTAGGGCGGGCGGAAGGTGGTGGTGCCGACCTCGGCGATCGGCTGGCCGCGCAGTCCGGCCATGATCCCCAGCGCGTTCAGGTTCGAGGTCTTGCCCTGGTCATTGGCCATGCCCAGCGTGGTGTAACGCTTGGTATGCTCGACCGAGACATAGCCTTCGCGCTGCGCCAGCTCCAGATCCTCGGCGCCGACATCGTGCTGGAGATCGACGAATTTCTTCCTGGCCCGGGTGTTCAGCGGATGGGGTATCTGCCAGACCGGGGTGATCGGCGTGACCTCCGGCGCATCGGCCAGGCCATCGGCAAGCGGGCGTCCCTGGGCGCCCTGCCCGTCCTGTCCGCAGGCTTTTGCCGCCGCCTCGCCGGCGCGCACGCCACCCGCGACGCTGGCTTTCAGCCCGTCCTCGCCCGCCGCGCCGCCGGCGATGTCGAATCCCTCGGGGATGGTGTTGGCGACAAGCGCCGCGCTGGCCTCGTCATAGACCGGCTTGGCCCCGCGCTGGCCCATCAGGTGAAGGGTCGGCGTCCAGCCGCCCGACACCGCCAGCAGATCGCAGGTCAGCCGAGTTCGGATGGCGGCGCGGGCCGGGCGAGCCGGATCGAAGGGCACGATATCGACCGAAGCGACCTGCCGGCCGCCATTGGCGCGCCCGACGGCGCAGCCAAGATGCAACTCCACCCCGGAACGGTTCATGCGTTCGCGCAGGTCGCCGGAAATGTGCGAACGCACGTCGACCAGGCTGACATCGGCGCCGGCGGCGCGCAGATCGGCGGCGGTGGCATAGGCGCTGTCGTTGTTGGTGAAGACCACCGCCTTGCGTCCGGGCAGGGCGGCGTGACGGTTGACGTAAGTGCGCACGGCACCGGCCAGCATCACACCGGGCAGGTCGTTGTTGCCGAAGACCAGCGGGCGTTCGATCTGCCCCGAGGCCAGGATCGCCCGTTCGGCCCTGATCCGCCAATAGCGTTGCCGGGGCTGGAACGGGGCGGGTTCCTTCAGATGGTCGCTGACCCGTTCGATCAGCGCGAAGGTCATGCCGTCATAGGCGCCAAAGACACAAGTGCGCGTCATCACCCGGACATTGGGCAGCGCGTCGAGTTCGATCAGCGCCGATTGCAGCCATTCGCCCGCCCCGGCATCGCCCCCGGCTTCCAGCAGCGAGCCGCCAAGCTGCGCGTCGTCCTCGACCAGGATCACCCGCAGCCCGCGCCGCCCGGCGGTGATCGCCGCGGCCAGTCCGGCGGGGCCGGCGCCGACCACCAGCAGGTCGCAGAAGCCATGGGCCTTTTCATACGTGTCGGCATCCGGCACCGTGGTCGGATCGCCCATGCCCGCGGCCTTGCGGATGAAATGTTCATAGACCATCCACGCGCCGCGGGTCGGGCCCATGAAGGTCTTGTAGTAGAAGCCGGCGGCGAACAGCTTCGAGAACAGGCCGACGACGCTCATCATGTCGTGTTTCAGCGATGGCCAGCGGTTCTGGCTGACCGCTTCCAGCCCGTCGTAAAGTTCGGCCTTGGTGGCGGCGACGTTGGGTTCGTGGCGCGCCCCGCCGCGCATGGTGACCAGCGCGTTGGGTTCCTCGATCCCGGCGGTCAAGATGCCGCGCGGACGGTGGTACTTGAAACTGCGCCCGACCAGCCGGACCCCGTTGGCCACCAGCGCCGAGGCCAGCGTATCGCCGGCATAGCCCTGGTAGGTCTTGCCGTCGAAGCTGAACGAGAGAGGTTTCGACCGGTCGATCCGCCCCCCCGATTGCAGCCGATTGGATTGCCTGGTCATGCCACTTCCACCTTGTCTTCATCCGCTTGCAAACCGGCCTCGATGGCCGGTGTGACGGAGATCACCCTGTGGGTGACGGTGTCGCGGATCACTTTCAGCCATTGCCGGCAACCATGCTGATGCTGCCAGTATTCGGCATGTTCGCCCTTGGGATCGTCGCGGAAGAACACGAAATCGGTCCAGCGGTCGATATCGGTATCCGAGAGCGCCGGCATTTCCCTGGCCGCATCGCCCGCATAAAGAAACTCGATATAGTCCCGCTCACCGCAATAGGGGCACGCAATTCGAAGCATCGGTTGGTCCTTTCAATGCGCCCAGGGGGTCGGGCCCATGCCCTTTTCGTCCAGTTGATAGCCGCGCCGGAACCGGTCCAGCGTGAACTTTTCATTCAGCTTGTGGGGGGCATCGTTGGCGATGGTGTGAGCATAGCACCAGCCCGAGGCCGGCGTTGCCTTGAAGCCGCCATAACACCAGCCGCCGTTGATATAGAGCCCCTCGACCGGGGATTTGCACATGATCGGACTGCCATCCATCGACATGTCCATGACTCCGGCCCAGTGCCGCACCAGTTGCAGGCGCGACACCAGCGGCACCAGCGCCTTGGCCGCCGCCATGCCTTCCTCGACGATCGGCAGATCGCCGCGCTGGCCATAGGAGTTGTGACCGTCCAGATCGCCACCCATCACCAACCCGCCCTTGTCCGATTGCGAGATGTAGAAATGCACCGCGCCGAACGAGACCACGCAGTCGATCACCGGCTTGATCGCCTCGGTGACGAAGGCTTGCAGGATATGGGTTTCGATCGGCAGCGTCAGCCCGGCCTTGCGCGCCATGTGGCTGGTGTGACCGGCCACCGCCATGCCGACCTTTTTCGCCTTGATCTCGCCGCGCGTGGTCTCGACCCCGACGATGCGGCCGCGATCCCAGAGGTATCCGGTCACCTCGCAGCCCTGGATGATGTCGACGCCCCGGTCGCTGGCGCCGCGGGCATAGCCCCAGGCCACCGCATCGTGGCGCGCGGTCCCGGCGCGCGACTGCCACAGCCCGCCCATGATGGGAAAACGCGCGGTGTCGGAATAATCCAGGATCGGGATACGCTTCTTCAGGTCTTCGCGCGACAGAAGTTCCGCGTCGATGCCGTTCATCCGCATGATGTTGCCGCGCCGCGCGGCGGCGTCCATCTGCGCCGGAGAATGGGCCAGGTTGATCTGCCCGCGTGGCGAATACATCACGTTGAAGTTCAGATCGCGGCTCATCCCCTCCCACAGCTTCAGCGAATGCTCGTAGAAGTTCGTGTTGCCGTCGATCATGTAGTTCGAGCGCACGATGGTGGTGTTGCGCCCGGTGTTGCCGCCGCCGATGTACCCCTTCTCGATCACCGCGACATTGGTGATGCCATGGTTCTTGGCCAGGTAGTATGCCGTGGCCAGCCCGTGCCCGCCGCCGCCGATGATGATCACGTCATAGGACGGTTTGGGGGTGGCGTCGCGCCAGGCGCGCGACCAGCCCTTGTTGCCGCCAAGCGCCTGCTTGAAAAGGCTGAACGCGGAATAATGCGTCATTGGAATACCCGGTTTCGGTTGCGGACCCGGTTCCGCGGCGGCACCCGCCGCGGAACACGGTTTTCGCCAAGTGCGGCTTCAGCCGACCAGAGCGTCGTAGGTCGGGCTGTAGTACTTCATCCAGAAGTCGCCGCGCATGTCGCGCAGGGTCGGCACCTTGATGCGGGCCTTGTCGACCAGCGCCAGGTCGAGATCGGCCATGATGACCGAGTTCTCTTCCTTGCCGCCCGTGGCGATGACTTCGCCCATCGGATCGACGATCATGCTTTCGCCGAAATAGTCGTTGACGCCTTCCTTGCCGATCCGGTTGGAATAGACGCAGAACATGCCGTTATCGACGGCGCGCATGATGTTCAGGTTGGTCCAGTGCACGCCGCTGGCATAGCCCGGGGCGGCGGTCGGGCAGAACATCACTTCGGCGCCCATCATGGCCAGGATGCGCGAGGTTTCCGGATAGCGGCGGTCATGGCAGATGATGGTGCCGAACTTGGCGTTGGGCTCAAACTCGGTTTCATGAACCTTGAAGTCCTGCCCAGCGCGAAAGTACTGCTTTTCCAGCGCCTGCACACCGGCCACCTGCGTCTTGCGGTAGGTGCCGACGATCGACCCGTCGGGACCGATGGTCGCGGACGAGTTGTAGTAGATGCCCGGATGGGCCTTTTCGAACAGCGGGAAGATGACGTAGACGCCATGTTTCTTGGCCAGCTTGGCGACTTCGTTGGTGCTGTAGCCGGGGATGGTTTCGGCTTCGCTGAACACGTCTTCATCCTTGGGGCCATAAAGACGGTCATAATCCAGCGTGCAAAGCTCGGTCGCCAGGATGATCTGCGCGCCCTTCTTGGCCGCCTCTTCGATCAACGGCAGGGTGCGCTGTTCCATCTTTTCCTTGATGGAGGCGCGCGGCATCGCCTTTTCCTGCAATGCAGCGACTTTCAGAATTCTCGACATTTGTTTCTCCTGTCTTCTGTGTTGTTAAATCGTCGTGTTGGTTCAGAGTGTTACGCCCGCCGGGCTTGCCTCAAGGAATTGCGCGCGGCCTTTCTCGACCTTCAGTTCGCCATCCTGAAGCAGGATTTCGCCCCGCTGCATGACGAGTTCGGGCGCACCCAGCACCTTGCGGTCCTCGTACATCGAATAGTCGGTCTTGACGTGCTGCTCGGCGGCGTGGATCGTGTGTTCCTTCATCGGATCGAAGATCAGCACATCGGCGTCCGATCCCGGTTCCAGCAGACCCTTGCGCGGGAAGATGCCGAAGATCTTGGCCGGCTTCTCGCACATCACCTCGACCAGGCGGCACAGGCTGACCATGCGCCGGTTGACGGCCTCGTCATAGGTGACGGTGAACAGGGTTTCCTGGCCGGGAATGCCGCCGGGTGCCTTGAACACGTCGCCAAAGCGCGGTTCCTTCTTGGCGATCATGTGCCCGCCGGTGTCGGAGCCGATGACATCGATCTTGCCTTCGATCACCGCCTGCCACAGCGCGTCGTTGTCGACCTTTTCGCGCAGCGGCGGGCTGACCTTGGCCAGCGTGCCGATCTTGAGCATCTCGTCGTTGGTGAGCGTCAGATAGTGGGTGCAGGTTTCGGCGTAGATCGGCGGGCCGCCCATTTCGCGGAAGGTGGCGACCACGTCCAGGGTTTCCTTGGCGCTGATATGCACGATGTACATCGGGCAATCGAGAACCTTGGCAAAGCTCAGGATGCGATAGGCGGCCTCGGCCTCGGTGATCTTGGGGCGCGAGGGCAGATAATATTCCGGCCCGGTCTTGCCCTCTTCGCTGAACCTGTCTTCGAGAAAGTCGCACAGGTCGCCGTTTTCGGCGTGAACGCAGAACAGCCCGCCGTTTTCCTTCAGCACGCTGAGAATGCGCATCAGGTCGGAATCGCCCAGGTTCATGCCGCGCCGCCGATACGCCATGAAGCCCTTGAACGAACGCACGCCGCGTTCGCAGATCTTGGGAATCGTGGTTTCCAGATCGGCCAGATCGGTTTCCACAAGGCTGCAATGCAGGCCGAAGTCGATCACCGAATCGCGGCTGCCTTCGTCGATGAAATAGTTCACCGCATCCCAGAGGTTGCCCTCGACCCCCCAGGCCTTGACCGCACCGATATAGGGGATCAGCGTCGTGATGCCGCCATAGACCGCGGATTTGGACAGAGTGTCGAGCCGGTCGGCATAGACCGGGTGCAAGTGTGCCTCGACGATGCCGGGCAGGACGTATTTGCCGGTCGCGTCGATGACCTTGGCGGCCTTCTTGCCGCTGTCGGGCTTTTCGATGCTTTCGACCAGCCCATCCTTGATGAACACGTCCGCCAGCTTCATCTCGCGGCTGTTGACCACCACGCCGCCCTTGATCTGAATGTCGCTTACGCCGGTTGTCATTCTCTGTCCCTTTTCTTGATTTCCGTAACCCGGATCCGTGTTGTCGTCGCCCGAGCGGCGGTTTACTCCGCCGGCATCTTGCCCGAGCGGCGGACTACTCCGCCGGCATCCTGAACGCGCCGGCCGATCCCGCGCCCATCACCGCCTTGGTGATGCTGGCATAGCCGGTGCAGCGGCACAGCTGGCCGCGCATGTGGGTGCGCACCTCGTCTTCGGTCGGGTTGGGGTTTTCGTCCAGCAGGTTGCGCCCGACCATGATCATTCCAGGCGTGCAATAGCCGCACTGCACCGCGTTGTTGTCGAGGAAGGATTTTTGCAGCGGATCCAGTTCCCCGCCCCTGGCCAGCCCCTCGATGGTCACGACGTCGGCACCATCGGCGGACACCGCCAGTTCCAGGCAGGACAGCGTCGGCTTGCCGTTGACATGCACGGTGCAGGCACCGCATTCGCCGATGCCGCAGCCGTATTTGGTTCCGGTCAGCTTCTCCTGTTCGCGGATGACGTTCAGAAGCAGCTCGTTGGCGCCGACGGAATACTCGCGCGGGGTGCCGTTCAGGGTGAGGCGAACAGTGTACTTCTTCATTTTGCGGCTCCTTCTGCTGCGCGCTGCCATGCCGTTTTCAGGGCGTCGCGGACGATGATGCGGGCGGCGTGCCTGCGGTAGCTTTCGGATGCCCGGGCATCGCTGATCGGCTTGATGTCGCGGGCGGCGATCTCGGCGGCCTTGTCGAAGACGGCGTCACCGCCCTTCTGCCCGCCGAGTGCGGCCTCGGCGCCGGCAATGCGGATCGGGGTCGGGGCGACCGATCCCAGGGCGATCCGGCAATCGGTGATCCTGTCGCCGTCGCGCACCAGCGACACACCAACGCAGACCTGCGAGATATCCGCGACCACGCGCGAGATCTTGAGGAAGGCACTGCCGCTGCCGGCGGCCGGTTCGGGCAGTTCGATCGCAGTCAGGATCTCGCCGGGTTTCAGCGCCGACTTGCCGGGGCCGGCGAAGAAGTCGGCCATCGCCACCCTGCGGCTGCCCCTGGCCGATTTCACCACCGCCACGGCATCGAAGGCCAGCAGCGCCGGCGCGGTATCGGCCGCCGGCGAGGCGTTGCAGATGTTGCCGCCGATGGTGCCCATCAGCATGATCGACACGGTGCTGTAGGCGTTGCAGGCTTCGGCCAGCGCGGCGTAGCCGGCCTTGACCGGCGCCGCGACGCTGACTTCCTTGATGCTGGCCATGGCGCCGAGGCTCAGGCCCTTGCCGGCGGTGATGGCGCGAAGTTCGTCGATTCTGGCCAGACTGATGACCCAGGCCGGCGAAATCCGCTCCATCTTCATCTGCACCAGCAGGTCGGTGCCGCCGGCAATGAGCCGGGCATCGGCCCCGTGTTCGTCCATCAGCGCGAAGCCTTCGTCCAGCGATTTCGGCTGCGCGAAATCGAATTCCGGGGCGATGATGCGGGTGTTGGTGTTCATGTACATGTCAGACCCCTTATTCGGCGACCGGTGCGGGCGCTTTCGGTGCCGCCTGCCTGGATTTCGTGGATTTTTCCGCCGCCAGCGCCGCCAGCACCTTTTCGGGCGTGATCGGGATCTCGTAAAAGCGGATGCCAAGCGCGTTGTAGACCGCGTTGCCGAAGGCTGCCGCCGCCGGGTTCTTGGCCGCCTCGCCCAGGCCCTTGGCGCCGAACGGGCCGGTGGGTTCGTAGGTATGGGCGAAATGGGTGTCGATGTCGCCGACCTTCGGCGATTCCGACATCGACGGCGTCTTGCCGTCGACCCAGAAGCCCTTGCTGACCAGTTCGCCGGTCTCGGGATCCCACTGGTTGTCTTCGGTCAGCGCATAGCCCTGGCCCTTGGACAGCCCGCCGATCAGCTGGCCGCTGGCCAGCGCCGGGTTGACCACGGTGCCGCAGTCGCTGCCCAGGGCGGCGCGGCGGGTGTGGATCTGGCCGGTGTCGGTATCGACCTCGACCTCGACGAAATAGGACACATAGGCCGGGGGGCAGTTCACCTGCCGCATGGACTGCGACGAACTGATGGTGCCCAGGCTGTTGAGATGCAGATAGCGCGCCAGTTCGCCCACGGTCATGCGCCGCTCGGCCAGGTTGGGGCAATAGATGACCCCCTGCCCCAGATCCTCGTCGGGTTCGATGACCAGCGATTCGGGCAGAACGTCCAGAACCCGCGCGGCCCAGTCGATGATCTGCGCCTTGACCTCCTTGGCAGCCTTCAGCGCCGCCGCACCCCCGGCATAAATGCCGCGGGTGGCATGGGTGGTCACGTCGTAAAGCGAGGTCCGCGTGTCGCACGGAGACAGCCCGACCATATGGGTGGGCACCCCCAGTTCCTCGGCCACGATCTTGGAAATCGCGTGGTTGGTGCCGCCGCCGTGGTCCATCAGCGACTGGATCAGATCGACGGTCCCGTCCTCGTTGAGCTTCACGATGGCGCCGGAATAGTCGATCATCTCGGCCCCCGATGCCTTGGCATGGCCGACGCCGCTGGTGTGAAACCCGCGCGCCATGCCGATACCCTTGCGCATCCGTCCGGTCTGCGACCCCGGCTTGGGGCGCTTGTCCCAGCCGATCAGCTCGGCGCCGGTTTTCAGCAGTTCGGGCACGCCGTCGCTGCGGATGATGCACTTGGATGCCGGCCCCTGGCCCCAGAAGGTGCCGCCCAGGCCGACATACTGGTTCAACTTGAAGTCGATCGGATCGGCGCCAAGCTCGTGGGCGATCTCGTCCATCAGGCATTCGACCGCGAAATGCGCCTGCGGCGCGCCAAAACCCTGCATCGCGCAGGACGGCGTCTTGTTGGTGTACACGGCGGTTCCGACATATTTCATGTTGGGCAGCTTGTAGAGCGAGGCCCAGAAGCCCCCCAGACCGCCCAGGAACGGGAACGCCTGGATATTGTGCGCGCCGACATCGATATTGGCGTGCATTTCACCGGCGATCAGCGTGCCGTCCTTCTTCATGCCAAGCTTGAGCTTGATCTCGGAAGGGTAGCGGACATGGTCGTGCATGTCCTCTTCGCGTGTCGTGGCGATCTTGACCGGATGCCCGGCCTTGAGCGCGAGGCCGACACATATCGGCGTCACCGAGTTCATCTGGATGCTGGACCCGAAGGAACCGCCGAGCATGACTTTCTTCACGTTCACCTTGCTGAGCGGGATGTCGTAGATCTGGCCCAGCAGGATGCGGGTGTTGTGAATCGACTGGGTGCTTGCCCAGACCGTGATGCCGCCGTCAATTTCGGGGCGGCAGACCACCGATTTGGGCTCCATCTGGGCGTGGTAGATACGGCTGGTCTTGAAGCTGCGCTCGATCACGTATTCGGCTTCGGCGAATCCCTTTTCGACGTCGCCCACGTCGATGGTGCGCTGCACGGCGACGTTGTTCACGATCGGCTTGTCCTTGCCGTCCAGCAGAACGGTATCGTGGATCGGCTCGGCGCCGTCCTTGCGCGCCTGCTCCATCGTGGTGATGACTTGCAGCACCTCGTATTCGATCTTGATTGCGCGCAGCGCCTTTTCCGCCAGTTCCTCGGTCGGGGCGGCGACGCCGACCAGCGCCTCGCCGACATGGCGGGCCTTGTCGGCAACCACGGTGCGGTCGCGGTAGAGACAGGGCGGCGTGCTGACGATGCGTTCGTTATAGCGGGTCTGCGGCACGTCGGCGAAGGTCAGGCAGACGGCGCCCAGCGCTTCGGCGGCACTGGTATCGACGCTCTTGATCCGGGCATGGGCATGCGGGCTGCGCAAGACGCGGCCGAACCACATCCGGTCCACCGACACGTCGGGTGCGTATTTCTCGGAGCCGGTAACTTTCGCGATCCCGTCCTTGCGCCAGGATGCGTCGCCAACGGACTTGAATTCAGTGGACAGCATTGGCTTTCCCTTTGTTCTCTATATCCTGGTGCCGGACCATAGACCGCGAAAGCGGGACGGCGGTATTATCGTTTTCTTTGGTCTGAGGCTTGGATTTCGTTCGTGCCCGCCGCGGGCCTGAAGTGCGCCGGGCGGTTCCCGGCAGCGCCGGTCGCCTGACGCTAAAATAAGACGAACCCGGCGACGATTTCGCGCCACCGCCGGTCCAGAATCGCGGGTTCCAAACGCCCTGCGGTGAGCAACGGGGCGAAGGCACCGGGATAGGCCGTCTCGAGGATGCTTTCGGCCTTGGTCTCTATTTCGGCCCCGGTGAAAGGTCGATCCGGTCCGCCGCGGGCGCTTAGGCATTCGCCCGACAGCGTCCGGCCATCGGCAAGGGTCACGACGACCCGGGCGGGCCGGTCGTTGGGTGGGTCCATCCGTGGCGTGAACGGTGCGATGGTCACTCTGCGGCGCAACCCGACCAGCCCCGGCTCCGTCAGGGTATCCGCATGGAAGGCGTCCGCCCCGGCATGGCCGTGGACTGCCGTCGTTGCGGCAATGTGCTGGATCGAGAACTTCGCGGCCAGCGTGGTGGCCGGGGCGGCATTGTCCAGTGCCTGGCCCTTGTCATGGGTTTCGACGCGAATCGCTGCAACACCATCCGCGGCGATATGGCCGATGCCGTCCAGCGCCGCCTGCACCGCCTCGACCGTGGAATGGCCGTATTGGCAGCAGGCGTGCATCTTGTGATAGCCGCCATCAACGGCCCAATCCTCTCCCAGCCTGGCCGAAAGCACGTCGGCGCGCGGTGTGGCCCCGAAGATTCTCACGAAGACATCGTGCGCACTGTCGCTGGTTCCGGTGATGCCGATCGCGGCCCAGTCGGCGGCTCGCAATCCGTTCGCCGCGCACAGGCCCGGCCAGACGTTGCGCACCAGCGCGCCATCGACCGCATGATGAAACGGCCCCGGCAACACCAGGGTCGCGGCGGTGTTGACGGTCTTGCGGAACTGCGCCGCCTCAACGCCGCGCAATCGGGCAACGGCGGCGGCGGCGCCGATGGTTGCCAGCCCTCCATGCGGATGCAGAACGAGGCCGGGCAGCACGAAGGCGACGGCGAACCGCGCCACGGTTTCATACCCCACCAGCAGCGCCAGCAACAGATCGCGCAGGCGCGCACCGGTGGCCTCGGCCTCGGCAAGCAGTGCGGGCAGGCAGTAAAGCGCGGCGTGACACACCGCCGAGCGATAGCCGCCGTCCAGTTCGCACCAGTCGGCGGCAGAGCCATTGGACAGCGCAGCGGAATACCGGTCCAGCCGTGTCTGGCCGCCGTCGAACACCGTCGCCTCGGGTTTGCCGGCGCTGCGGGCCACCCCCTGGCGAAGCGCGATCAGCTCGGGTTCGTGCCTGGCCGCGACCATGGCGGCGAAATCGTCCAGCAGGATCAGCGCCGACCGCCGGCGCTGGGCTTCGGGCACATCCGCCCAGGTCACTGCCGCCGCCCAATCGGTCAGATCACCAAGCGCGTCGGCAATGGCCTGTCTGTCGGTGTCCGGCATTATTCAGGTACTCCATCTGGTACATGTCCGACGGTTCGGCGAACCATCGGCGGCAGGAAGGAGACGACGGACGGGAAGGACATCGGCAACAGCAGAACCACACCATCCATCGCGATGAACGGGAACACCCCGGCGACTCCATGCGCGGAAGGGTACGATGCGGCGCGGTTCCTGCCCCGCACGATTTCCATTGCGCAGATTTCAGGAAAACCGAATGCCAAAGGCCGGACGCAGGGCTGCCGGGAACCGCGACGACCACGGCAATCACCAAGGGGCGGTCATCGCCCGGGCACCGCGCCAAGGAAGGCGTCGTTTTCGGGCGCGCTACCGATCGTGACCCGTGCCCAGTTGCAGAACGGCTCCTCCTGCCACGCCTTGATCAGAACGCCCTTGCGGCGCAGATCCCCGGCGAATTTTTCCGCCGGGCCGCCGGTGTCGAGGAACAGGAAATTGGTCTGGCTCGGCGCCAGGTCGTATCCCTTGTCGCGCAACGCACCGGAGACGCGGCTGCGTTCGGACGTGGTCAGTGCGACAACCCGGGCCAGATGCGCGGGATCATCCAGCGCGGCACCGGCCGCCGCAACGGCCAGAGCGTTGACCCCGAACGGGTTGCGGGTCTTCAGCATCGCGCCGGTCAGGGCGGCATCCGACGTGATGCCATAGCCCACGCGGATACCGGCCAGACCATAGGCCTTGGAAAAGGTGCGCAGCACGATCCAGGGCTGCCGGCAATCGGCAAGAACCGCTGGCGCGTCGATGCGGGCAGCAGGATCGACATACTCGAGATAGGCCTCGTCGAAGGCGATCAGGGTATCGTTGGGCGTAACGGACAGCAGCGCGCGAAGCTGTGCCTCCGACATTGCGGGCCCGGCCGGATTGCTGGGCGATGCGAGGATCAGGATGCGCGTCGGCTCCGCCATCGCCGCGCCCAGGGCGGACACCGGAAACGACCAGCCGGCGGTGAACGGCACCTTGGTGACGCGCGCGCCGCAGGCCAGCGCGCCGAACTCGTGCAATCCGAAACTGGGGCAGACGGTGACCACATGGTCGCCGGGGCGCAGGACGGCACGAAACAGCGCCCCGATCAGGTCTTCCGATCCATTGCCGACGATCACCCTGCCGGCGTCCCAATCACGACCCCGCGCGATGCGCGCGCGCAATCCGGAGTTGGACGCGTCGGGGTAGCGCTGTACCTCTGGCGCGGCTTCGCGGATCACCGAGATCGCCCCGGGGGCAGCGCCCAGAGGGTTTTCGTTGCTGTCCAGCTTGGCGATGCAGTCGGTTCCGAAAAGGTCGCGGAACCGGTCCAGCGCCAGCCCGGCGTTGTAGGTCGGGAGACAAGCGATTTCGGGGCGGATCAGTTCGGCAGGCAGCGCAGCGGTCATGACAACGGTCCTTTGCTTTCATCACGCAGCCGGGCCGCCCCGGAAGGCGGCCCGTTGCAGCTAGCCGTCCGGGCCGGATCAGGCGTTGAACCACCAGCGCTCCGGCGCGCGGTTGCCATCGAGATCCCAGTCGCCCGCAACCACTTCGGGGGTCGAGACCTTGCTCGACTTGGCATCGAGGTAATCGGCCCACACCGGCGCGATCATGCCGCCATCGGCGGACAGGATCGCCTGACATTCCCACAGCAGTTCGCGCCGCCTGGTGTCGTCCTTCTCGGCGCGCGCGGCTTTCAGCGCGATGTTGAACGCCTCGTTGTCCCAGGCGGTTGCGTTCCACCCGGTCTCGATGCTTTCACGCGAGAACGGCAATGACAGGGTCAGATCCTCGTTGGCGCGTCCCGACCAGCGTTCGGCGAAGAACGGCACCTTGCCCCAGACGTTGCTCCAGTACCCGTCCTCGGGTTCGCGCACCACTTCGATGTCGATACCGGCGGCGGCGGCATGCTGGCTGAACAGTTGCGCAGCGTCGGTGGCCCCGGCGAAGGGCGTTTCGGACACATGCAGCCGGTGCTTGTGGCCCTCCATCCCGGCCTTCTTCATCAGCGATCGCGCCCGGTCGGGGTCGTACATGTGCTGTTCAAGATGCGGATTGTGGTCAGCAAAGGCGGTGCCGATAGGCTGGTCGTTGGCGATCGAACCGAAACCGCTCAGGATCTTGTCGACCATGTCCTGCCGGTCGATGGCGTATTTCATCGCCAGGCGGGCGTTGTTGTCGCGATAGGCCGGATCCGTGCACATCATCGAAAAGGCGTAGTGCACCTTGCCCTGGGTCTGGACCAGGTCGATGCCCGGCAACGCCTGAAGCAGCCCCGCCGTTGCCGTATCGACGTTGTTCATCGCGTCGATTTCGCCGGTTTTCAGCGCCGTGGTACGGGCGTTCACATCGCGGATCGCCAGCATGTGCACCGCGTCGAAATGCGCCCGCCCCTCCTTCCAGTAGTTGGGGTTGCGAACGGTTTGCGCCTTCACGCCCGGTTCATAGACCTCCAGCACATAGCCGCCGGTACCGACGCCCTTGTCGAAATCCGTCTCGCCCGCCGGGACCATCAGCATCGGGTTCATGCTCATCACCGACGGGAAACTGGCGTTCGGCGCCGCCAGGGTGACGGTCATTTCATGCGGACCCGTCGCCTTGACGTCGGTGACCTGAACCAGCAACGACTTGTTGACGGAAATAGTGTCTTCGCCCCGGTGAAGGTTCACGGAATAGACCGCATCTTCGGCCGTGAACGGACGGCCGTCGTGGAACTCCACCCCCTGGCGCAGCTTGAACACCCAGACGGTCGAGGCGTCGTTGCCTTCCCATTCGGTCGCCAGTTCCGGGATCAGGACGCCGCCCGGGCCGATTTCGATCAGCGGGTTGCGTATCTGGTATTGCAGGCATTGCATGAACTTGGATTCGTTGACCTGCGGATCGAGCGTTTCGCCGCTGTCGAAGTCCGCGATCGCAAAGCGGAAGGTTCCGCCCTTCTGCGGCGTGCTGCCTGCACGCAGCGGTTGGCCGGACAGGCCAAGCAGGCTTGTCGCCCCCAATGCTCCCGCGCCGATCAGCACAGAGCGTCTGTCAGTCAAGAATTTCATGTGTGTTTCCCATGTCCTGGCCGCCGGTTGGCACGGCGAACTGCGGCCCGTTGAGGTGAACATCCTGTCGTGCCGGAACGTCTAGTTGCACCTCAATGCTAGGTCGCGGTCTCTTTTCGGCGCAAATCAGTTTTGCTGACAAACCGGACAGCCATGCTAAAGCGTTCATCACCTTCCTTCGGTGCACGGGCGCGACGCCACAAACGCCCGGGGCAAGAGAACGCAGCACGGGTTTCGGCGACGGATCGCTTTTCAACATGAACCGGAAACGCTTAGATTGATGGTACCATCACGGATCCTCGGGAGAGCGCCAGATGAAAGCCATCCTTCCGCCACTGCGCGCCCTGCAGGCTTTTGAGGCGTTCGGGCGGGTCGGGTCGGTCAGCGGGGCCGCCCAGGAACTTGGCGTGACGTCGGGCGCGATCAGCCAGCAGTTGAAAGTGCTCGAAGACCATCTTGGCGTCACCATGGTATTCAAGGACGGCCGCCGTGCCGCGCTGACCGCGGAAGCGAAGATTTACCATGAGCTCGTTGCATCGGGGTTCGACAGGCTGCGTGAAGCGCAACAGGTCATGTCGCAGCGCGAATCCGGTGTCGATCTGAAGATATCCGGGCTGCCGACGCTATTGTTGAATTGGCTGAACCCGCAGCTTCACAGGTTCCAGACCAGCACGTCCTATGTTCCGATCCGGCTTGAATCGACACATCTGGAACCGGACGCGTCGATGCAGGGGCACATGTTCCGCCTGACCTACGGGGCAATTTCCGAACGCTTTCCACATTCGCGCGCGTTGTTCACCGATTCCTGCTTTCCGGTCTGTTCTCCGGATTTTCTGGAGCGGCATCCCCAGGCGATAACGGCTCAGGGGCTTGTCGAACTGCCCTTGATCGAAATCGACTGGGGTCCGGCCTATGCCGAGGTTCCGCATTGGGCCGACTGGTTCGAATTCCGGGGCATCGAGTCGGTTCCGGTGCGGCCGATCGCGGTGCATTCACTGTCCAGTTCGGCACTGGAAGCCGCCGCCGCCGGGCAGGGTGCCGTGCTGGCGCAGGGGTCCTTTTCAGCAAACGATCTTGAACGGGGGCGCCTGGTGCGGTTGTCGCCCGACGCGCTGCGGATGCCGGAACCGTATTATGTATGCTGGGGCCGCACGACGCTGGATCAGTCCAACGCGCGCGCCTTTCTGAATTGGCTGATAGCTACAGCCAAAGAGGTTTGATTCGTCCGATTCCGGTGCACGCCGGGGCAATTCGAGACCGGCCAGCGACAGCATCCAGCGCGTGTCCTGTGCCGTTCCTGGCCATCGTGGGAAGGGTGAGCCACTGCACGCCGTTCATTTACGGCATGCGGTGGCAGGATAGGGATTGGTCGTGATGGCCGTGTTCGAGTGCGATCCGCCGTCCCGCGGTCGAATGCGCCGCCTTCGAAGTCACCGTTTTCGCATGAGGCCAGAACGGACAGGGAGCGGCGCGAAGCCCCCTGCGGCAAGATGCGCGGCCGAGGTTGCCGGCGCCGCCATGCCGCCGGTGTCGATGGACGCATCGCTTCGCCGGATCTCAGCCGACGGCGGCATCCCCGCGCTGGCGTTTCGCCAGAATTGCCGAAAGCCAGTCCGGGTCCATCTCGGGCACCGACGACAGCAGCAGTTCGGTGTATTCATGGTGCGGAGGCGCAAAGACGTCGGCTTTCGACCCCTGCTCGACGATCCGTCCGTTGCGCATCACCACCACCTCGTCGGCGATCGACCGCACGGTGGCCAGATCGTGGGTGATGAACATGTAGGTCAGGCCCATTTCGCGCTGCAACCGGTCCAGCAGCCGCAGGATGCCCTCGGCGACCAGCTGGTCCAGCGCCGAGGTGACCTCGTCGCAGATGATGAACTCGGGTTCGGCCGCCAGCGCGCGGGCGATGCAGACCCGCTGTTTCTGACCGCCCGAAAGCTCCATCGGCAGACGATCGATGAAGCGGTCGGGATCAAGCTCGATCATCGACAGCAGCTCGCGGGTGCGGCGCTCTTTCGCCTTGCCCTTCAGCCCCAGGAAGAACTCCAGCGGCCGCCCGATCACGTCCCGGACGCGGTGCCGCGGGTTGAGCGCCGTATCCGCCATCTGGTGGATCATCTGCACCCGCCGTTGCAGCTTGGGCGGGCGGTCACGGCTGCGCGGCGGCAGTTGGACGCCGTCGAACCGGACCGTGCCGCGGGTTGGCTGCAACAGCCCCATGATGACACGCGCCGTGGTGGACTTGCCCGACCCGCTTTCGCCGACGACGGCAACGGTACGTCCGCGGTGGATCGACAGGTTGATATCGTCCAGCACCGTCAGGTCTCCGTAGGCGGCACTGACGCCGGCAATCTCGAGAAGCGGCGCGTCGGATTCCGGCACTGCGGGCGACGGGTCGCGGCGAAACTCGCGCACCGCCCAAAGCGACTTGGTATACTCCTGTTGTGGCGCGCTCAGCATGCGGCGCGTGTCGGCCTCTTCCACCTCTTCGCCCTTGAGCAGAACCTTGATGCGGTCGGCCATCTGCGCCACCACCGCCAGATCGTGGGTGATGTAGATCGCCGCGGTGCGGTGTTCGCGCACCACGTTGCGGATGGCCGCCAACACCTCGATCTGGGTGGTCACGTCCAGCGCGGTGGTCGGTTCGTCGAAGATGATCAGGTCGGGACGGCAGGACATGGCCATCGCCGTCATCGCCCGCTGGAGCTGTCCGCCCGACACCTGATGCGGATAGCGAAACCCGATCTCGTCGGGATTGGGCAACTGCATCTCGCGGTATAGCTGAACCGCATCCGACTCGGCCTGCTGGCGCGACAGGATCCGGTGCTTCACCGGCGCCTCGCAATACTGGCTGATCAGCCTGTAGGCCGGGTTGAAGGCAGCGGCCGCGGATTGAGCGACATAGGCGATACGCGCGCCGCGCAGCGCGCGCAACCGTTCCGGACCTGCGCCGGCCAGTTCTTGCCCGTCGAACCGGATCGACCCGCCGGCGATCCGGCAGCCGCTCTTGGTGTATCCCATCGCGGCCAGGCCCAGAGTCGATTTTCCGGCGCCGCTTTCGCCGATCAGCCCGACGATCTCGCCTCGGTGCAAGGTCAGGTCGACGCCCTTGACGATCTGGTGCCAGACACCGCCGGCCCGCCCTTCGATCCACAGCTCGCGGATATCGAGCAGCAGGTCGCCGGTTCCGCCGTCCTTTGCCATGTTCTATTCCTCCAAGCCGCTGGAAAGGTGCAACACCCAGTCCACGATCAGGTTGACCGCAACCGTCAGGAGGGCGATCGCCCCGGCGGGCAGCAGCGGTGCCAACCCGAACGTGGCGGTCTGCCAGGTCGAGAAGTCGGCGAACGAAATCAGCTTGGCGCTTTCGCGCACCATCGACCCCCAGTCGGCGGTCGGCGGTTGCAGGCCCAGGCCAAGAAACGACAGCGCGGAGATGAACAGGAACACGAAACAGAACCGCAGGCCGAACTCCGCAATCAGCGGCGCGGCGGCGTTGGGCAGCACCTCGCGCCGGATCAGCCAAAGCAGGCCCTCGCCGCGCATCCGCGCCACCTCGATGTAGTCGAGCGTCAGAATACCCTGCGCCACGGCCCGCGACAGACGATAGACCCGGGTGCTGTCGAGCACCGCGATCACCAGGACCAGCGCGAGCACCGACGTTCCGGTGATGGTCAGGATCAGCAGCGCGAAAATCAGCGACGGCACCGACATCAGGATATCGACCAGGCGCGAGCTCAGCATATCGAAAACGCCGCCTACCGTGGCCGCGAGCAGCCCGAAACTCACCCCCAGCATGAACGCCAGCGCCGTCGTCGCCAGCGCGATCCCGACAGTGTTGCGCGCCCCGTATATCAGCCGCGACAGAACATCCCGCCCGAGCGCATCGGTCCCGAGAAAATGCGGCGCGCTCCAGGGATGGTATTGCGGCCCGACGATCGCGGCTTCGGGAAACGGGGCGATCCAGGACGCAAGTATCGCCACCGCGGCATAGATCGCCACCAGAATGAAACCGATCCACGCAGATGCCGGCGCTTCGCGAACCGGGCTGGACCAGGCCGCCATGCTGTTACCTCGGATGCAGAAGTTGTGGATTGGCGACAATTGACAGAACGTCCGCGGCGAGGTTCAGCAGGATGTAGGTCGCGGCAAAGATCAGACAGGCGGCCTGCACCACGGCAACATCCCGGCTGGAGACGGAATCCACCAGGAGCTGACCCAGCCCCGGATAGACAAAGACCACCTCGACCAGCACCACTCCGACAATCAGGTAGGCGAGGTTCAGCGCGATCACGTTGATGATCGGCGCAAGCGCATTGGGCAGGGCATGCACGGCGATCACGCGCCAGCGTTTCATGCCCTTCAGATGCGCCATTTCGATATAGGGCAGGGCAAGAAGGTTGATGATCGCCGCGCGCGTCATGCGCATCATGTGTGCGGTGACGATCAGCATCAGCGTCAGCGCCGGCAGGAAGGTGCGATAAAGCCGATCCCAGAGGCCCGTGTCCATATCGACATTGGCAAGGCTGGGGAACCAGCCCAGACCAACGGAGAAGACCACGATCAGGATGTAGGCGACGAAGAACTCGGGAAACGAGATCGCGATGAGGGTGGACCCGGAGATCATCCGGTCGAATACCGAATTGCGGTAAAGCGCGGCGATCATGCCCAGCAGTATCGCGATGGGCACAGCCAGTGCGGCCCCGTACCCGGCCAGAAAGAACGTGTTTGCGGCACGCACCGCGATCAGTTCGGTGATCGGCCTCTGGTTGGACAGCGATATCCCGAAATCGCCCGTCAACGCATTGCCGAGCCAGGCGCCATAGCGGACATAGGCAGGCTGATCGAGGTTCAGCTTGGCCCGGAATGCCGCCAGCGTCTCCGGGGTGGCGGACTGTCCAAGCGTTTCGGTCGCGATATCGCCCGGCAGCATCTCAACCGCCGAAAAGATAATGACGGTTACGATCAGCAGCGTGGTCACACCCATCAGCAATCGGGATAGGACGATATGCAGTATCGGACTCATGGCCCCGCTTCTGTTCGTCGAGTTCAAGCAGCTATGGCAACGACATTACGGACCGGCCCCAACCCTGTACACACCGGTAAGAATTAGCGATGCTGTCTTAATGTTTAGTTGCTCTGGTCCGTGGGGGTCCGGCGGAGGCATTAAACCATGCGCGAAAGCTGGTGGCGCGTGACCGGGTGACGACAAGGACGAACCGAAAGAAGAGCGGGTCTACGTTGTTGACGGCGATGAAATGCGGGAACGACTTGACCGCGCCGGTTCCGGGGCCCCGTTGACTATCGCAGAAGCAAAGGGGCGCTTGGTGTTGAGCCCGAAAAGGTCAAGATCGTGATTGAGGCATGATCTACGCATTGGCCGGTTCGCAGCGACGCAAGCGCGAACCGGCATCGAGGCCGCGCATGCGGAGCGACATGAGATCACGTTTCCGTGATCGGTCGCGGGGGCCTTCGGAGCCGATCCAAGGGGCGTTCGATCCTGGGCAATTCCTGGTCAGCAGTTTGTGTCGGGGGGGTCTACCTTTTAGACAAAACGCAAGATCGAGGAAAACCAGTGTAGAGAGCACTAACGCTCTGAAAAGACTTAGGAACCGGCGCGAACGGGGTAAAATGGCGCTCATGCGCGATACGCAGGTAGGTGCCTTTACTTGACGAAAAACCCGTCATTGTGCCGTCACAATCCTGCATGATCACGCCACTCACCTGACATTTGCTAACAGCTTGCCGTCATTGAGAAAAACGCGACCAGTAGAGGCGCCAGAGTCGAATAATCGCCGCCGTGTGCAAGCCGGAACTCGAACGTTTCATTCGAGTTCCGCGCACGAGAAGAAAGAGAACAGATATACACGTCCTAACAAAGGGTTACGGGCTCTCGGGATCCTATGGAGTGAGAAGTGGAACTCGAACGCAGAAACGGGTTCGGAAGTGTCAGGACTTAGCCGCTAGGCGCGATCCTGATACCCAATATCGCCATTCGAGATCAGCAGTTCCGCCCGAGTCCCGGCGCGGTCGTTGGTCTTGCCGACGGTATAGGTGGTCTGCACCGGGACGATCCGGAACCGGGCGAAGGTGGATCGGATCTCGGGCACGTCGTTGATCGACATCAGGAAGCGTCCGCGCAGGCCGGCCAGCTGGCCGGCGAGGGCGGCGAAGTCGGCGCGGGCGAACATGGACCTGCCGTAATCGGCCTCGCAGCCCCAGTAGGGCGGATCGAGATAGAACACGGTTCCGTCACCATCGTAGCGACGCAGGAAGTCGGGCCAGTCCAGGCATTCGATCACCACGCCCGACAGCCGGCTATGAAGGTCTTCCAGCATGGGTTCGAGGGTGGAGAGGTTGAAGCGGGCCGGTCGATCCTTCGAGACGCCGAAATTGCGGCCCGAGACCTTGCCGCCGAAGGCCGTGCGCTGGAGATAAAGGAACCGCGCGGCGCGTTCGAGGTCGGTCAGCGTGTCGGGATCGACCCGGACCAGGCGCTCGAACTCGGTGCGCGTCGTCAGGCCGAACTTGAGAACGTCGAGGAACTGGACGTAGTGGCGCTGGAGGATGCGGAACAGGGTGGCGATGTCGCGGCCGCGGTCGTTGATCGCCTCGGCCCTGGGCCGGGTGCGGCGGCGCAGGAAGATGCCGCCCATGCCGACGAAGGGCTCGGCATAGGTCTGGCAGGGCGTGGCGTCGATCAGGGCGCAGATGCGGCGGGCGAGATTGCGCTTGCCGCCCAGCCAGGGCGCGATTGGGGCGGTCGGGAAGACTGGGGTCAGCAACGCGTGATCCTGTTGTTCGCAACGTTCGGGTGGGAACTTAACAGGAACATCCGTTGGTGTCAGTTGTCAGGAACGATCAATTTCGGGGGTATTTCCGACACCACTTCGGGCGAGAGTATCGGTACACCCTTCTTGCGACAGATTTCCAGGATGATCCAAAAGCCATCGTTGTCCTGGGCGATGGAGATGAACGCGTTGTCATCCGGTTTTTCCTCGACACGGAACGTCCATTGCCTTCCCCGCACACCGGAGGAGCTCATCGGGAAAACATACCCGCATGTGATCCACGTGCCGTCAGGTGAATGCGCGGATGCCAGCCCGCGAATCTTCGCCTTTTCCGGGTAGAGCAAGTCTTCGCTAAGGGCGGCTATCGCGCGTTTCTGTACCTCAGGAATTGTGTCGGCGCACAATCCACTCGTCGCGATACCGGCTCCCAGTACAAGGCCAAGGACAAGCTTCGATACAACTGATTTCATTATCATGGCGTCCTGCAAAAGTAGACGACCCGGCCAACGACGCGCAACTGGCGCATCATGTCGGGGCCGATGGTTTCGGGGGGATAGGCGGGGTTGTCGGAGATCAGATCGACCAGGCCGTCGAGGCGGCGGCGGATGCGCTTGACCAGCAGATCCTCGCCTATGTTGATGACCATGATACAGCCGTTTGCGATCTCGGCCTGGCTGAGATCGACGATCAGGAGCGATGCATCGGGGATGGTCGGCGCCATGCTGTCGCCTCGTGCCCAGATAACGGAGCATTTCTCGGGAACGGCACCTTGATCGCGCAGGAAACTGCGGCCAAAAGCGATGACGCTGTCAGCGTGATCAGAGGGAGATACCGCGCCTGGCCCAGCTGAAGCGGCAACGTCCTGATAGAATGGCAATGAAATCAGATCGTCGCCAGGCGGGTTGCGGTCAGCCTCTGATTGGGGCTCGCCTTCGTATACCTTCAGGACAGTACCGTCCTGCTTGCGGACGCTGGTTCCCGGCCGTGGTGTAATATCCTCGCCTCTTTTTCCTGTCAGCACGAAGAAAATGTCTACGCCCAACTCGATGATAGCGGCCAGATAGTCGGCGGCTGGAGGGTTTCCCTTCTCATAAAGAACTTGAGAACTCTTTGATACGCCGACATTTTTAGCGATTTCTGATTGTGACAGGCCAAGTCTGGCGCGTTCGGCCTTCAGGCGTTTGCCGCGGTCAATATCCTGAACTCTCTCGCTTGGCTGGTTCAATATACTACACTATCCCTTACTTATGCGCGGCCAACATGGCTGACGCTGTTACCTAACTGACCCCAAGAAAAAGCGGGTGTTGCAGCACCCGCTCCCCTGGAAAGGAGACACCATGGCACAACGGAAACCGGCGCTTGAGTGGCCCCAGATCGTGGGCGAACTCCATCTGCGCGGCATGACCATGACCGAGCTGGCCCGGCGCAATGGCCTTCCGATGGGCTCGTGTGGCCGCGTGAAGGGCCAGACGCATTACAAGGCCCAGCAGGCGATCGGCGAGTTCATCGGCTACAAGCCCGAAGACCTGTGGCCCGACCGTTATCCCAAGGGGAAACCCCGGATCCTCGATACCAAGAAATACCCGCCGGTGGCGAGTCCAAAAGACGGTACCGCCGCTGACAAGAGGAGTGTGGCATGAGCGGCATTTCGTCCCGGCCGGCCCCGGCCTTTGACAGCAGTGCCGAGGGGTTGCGGGCGTCGGCCCGCGACCTTGGCGAGGTGCTGGCGCTGCTGGCGGGCGGGGTGCGCCCGGCGCCGGCGGATATGGCCCGGCTCTTTGCCTCTCTGCGCGGCTTGCGCGGGTTCCTGGCCACCGAGGCCGAGGCCGGGGAGGGGCGCCATGCGCATCCGTGACACCGAGATTACCTTCGGCGATGTCGCCGGCGCGCTGGCGCTGGTGCTGCTGCTGGTGGCCGGCCTGTGGATCGGCTGCGGGCTGGGGCTGTCGGGAGAGACGTGGTGACCGGCGGCGTGACCGGCGGCGTGACGGACGGCGAGATCGCGCGGATGAGGGCGGCTCTGGCCGAACTCGAACGCCTGGTCGCGGCGCTGGAACGCCGGCTGCCGCCGGCCCGGCCCCTTGCAGATGACCCTCCGGGCGGCCGGCGCCGCCCGGGGCAGTTTCCAGAACATACAGGCAAGTCATGACCGAAATTTCTGTTAGCAAACTTGCGGATAGAGTCGCCCAAAAGGCGGAGGGACTTGCCGTACAGGCCAACACTGTTGCGTTCCTCACCGAAGGTATGAGCGTGGAAGAAATCAACTCCGAAACGGCTGAAATCCTCCTGCGGGCGATGGAGGAAAACGAGCGGGCCATCTGCTTCTGGTTTGAGCAGTTCAAGAAGGCGTTCGCGAAGTGACGGAAAACCTACGAAAAATCCCGCTCGCCTCGATAGACGTAGGCGGAAATCGCGCGCGCGAGCTGGATCCCGGCCACGCCCAGGCATTGGCTGACAGCATTCGGGTCCAGGGCCTTCTGTATCCGGTGCTGGTTCGATCCGTCGGCGAAGACAGATTCCGTCTTGTCGATGGCCTGCATCGCCACGAAGCGTTCAGGCTTATCGGTCTTCCGGAAATCCCGGTCGTGTTGTCGGAGAAGGCGTCTGACGACGAAGCCATGATGGATCAGGTGGTGGCGAACCTCGCCCGCCGCATGGTGGCGCTGGATTTCTGCCGCCACCTCTACACGATGAAACAGGCGTGGCTGCGGTTGTATCCTGAGACCGCA
Organism: Paracoccaceae bacterium; assembly: GCA_020441385.1. GTDB lineage: Bacteria > Pseudomonadota > Alphaproteobacteria > Rhodobacterales > Rhodobacteraceae > JAGRMG01. The sequence continues at coordinate 3,027 of JAGRMG010000083.1, read as the reverse complement.
AATGGGGGCAACAAGAACGTCCTGAAAGGTCGCCAAGCAGCCAGAAGCCAGAATCTGGCTTCTGGCAAAGACGTCCCCGAGATCACCGCGTTCGACGGTGCGATGGCCGAGAAATTCGACCTCGGACGCAGCACGATCAAGGAAGCCGTGGCGATCTGGGAAGGCTTGTCGCCAGCGTCGCGGGCGCGGCTTCACTGCACCGAATTGGCCGGCAAGAAGACCGAGCTCGGGAAATTGGCCAGGCACGACCACCGCATGCAGGCGCGGATCCTCGATTTGATCCTCGACCCGAACCGCGACGTTCACAACGTCCAGGGCGCGCTGGACGAGATCGAGGGCGGCGCGGTGTCGAGCCGGACCGAGAAGCGTTTCACCGCCGGGCGGAAATGGCTGGTGGCGCTGCCCGACGACACGCTTGACCGGCTGGTCGACGAGATCGGCGACCGGCTGATCGAGAGCCTCAGGCGGCAGGGCCGTCTGTGATGGTCCGCCGCCGCGATCCGCTGACCCGCGACCTTTTCGACTGGCAGCCGCCGAAGGTGGCGGTGGGCTACGGGCCCGAGGTCGCCGGGCGCGGACGGCTGGACAACAAGATCGCGCGTCTGGTGAGCCACGCGCTGCGCGATGCGCGCGACGAGGGCCTGGGCCGGACGGAGGTGGCGGCGCGGATGTCGGAGTTCCTTGGCCGCGCGGTGTCCGGGGCGATGCTGAACAAGTGGTCGTCGGAGGGATCGGAGGATCACCGCATCCCGCTGGATGCCTTCATCGGGCTGGTGCATGCGACCGGGGTCAAGGAGTTGCTGGGGTTCGCGCCCGGCGAGTTCGGACTGACCGTGATCGAAAGCGAATACGCCGAGATGATCAAGCTTCAGCTGATCCGCGAGAAAAGACTGGAGCTTGAGGCGCAGGAGCAGGCGCTGCTGGCCAGATGGAAGGCGCGGCGATGACCGGCCGTCAGGAATATTTCACGGCGCGGGAGCTGGCCCGCCTGGCGAAAGAGCGCGGGATCACGACGTTTCCGAATACGGAGCAGACGGTGGCGGCCGGGTTCGATCTCGATCCCCAGCGGCTGGTTGTCGCGAACGACCGGCGTGCCAGGGCCGATATCTCCCGGGCCACCATCTACAACTGGTTCAAGGCGCGCGACACGGGCGGTGTCGCGGCTCTGTCACCGTTAAAGACGAAGACCGCGGCCCCTCTTCATCCGGGCTTTGCCGGATTTCTGAAGTACTACGCCATCGGCTCGAAGCCGAGCGCTTCGGATGCCCTGAAACAGTATATCGAGAGGGAAAACCCTCCCGAGAAACGGCGCCTGACGCTGCCGCAGGTGCGTCACATCCTGCGCAACCGGCTCAACAACATCGAAAGGAACGTCGGGCGCGAGGGCCTGCTGACGCTTCGCTCCCGCCTGGCCTATGTAACCAGGACCACCGGCGACATGTGGCCGACGACGATCTTCACGGCCGACGGCAAGACCTTCGACGCCGAGATCGCAGACCCGGTGACACGGCGCCCGATCCGGCCGGAGATCACGACCGTGGCCGATGTCGTCACCCGCAAGATCGTCGGGATATCGCTGGCCCGGTCGGAAAACCAGAGGTCGGTGGCGGAAGCGCTTCGCAGATCCTGTGTGGCGAACGGGATCTGCGCGATCTTCTATGTCGACCGCGGGCCGGGCTATCGCAACCAGGCGCTCGACGCCGATGTCAGCGGCCTCATGGGGCGTCTCGGAATCACTAAGATGCATGCGGCACCCTACGGCTCGCAGGCCAAGGGGCTGATCGAGCGCATCCAGGGCACGGTCTGGAATACGCTTGCCAGGCGCCTGCCGACCTATATCGGCCGGGACATGGACAAGGAGGCGGGGGACCGCATCCACAAGCTGACACGCCGCGAGCTTCGGGAATTCGGCCAATCCCGGCATCTGCCGGACTGGCAGACCTTCGTGCGGCTTTGCGACGACATGGTCGCGGAGTACAACGCCAGTGAGCACCGGAGCCTGCCAAAGTTCAGGGATCCGGACACTGGCCGGATGCGGCACATGAGCCCGAACGAGGCCTGGGCGGCTCACATGGCTGACGGGTTCAAGCCGATCGAGGTAGATCCGCACGAGGCCGACGATCTCTTCCGCCCCTACGAAATCCGCCAGGTCCGCCGCGCCGAGGTCGCCTGGAACGGCAACCGGTATTTCGACATGGCGCTCGGCGCCGAAGAGTGCCGGGATTTCGCGCGCGCCCCGATGTCGACATCCAACCCCGAGAAACTGCGCCACTGGTCGGCATGCCGCCGGTGTGCGCTGAACCCCGAACGGGAGGGTACGCGGTCAAGGATTTCGAGATCTCCGAGATCGCCGAAGACCTGCGCACCGGTATCCGGAAGGTCAGCCTGACCGGCGTAACCACGTCAGATATTCAGGGTATCGTGGACGCCACCTCCTTCGCTGCCGGGCTGGCCCCTGTGGACGTGGTATCCAGCCTGCCGACTTCGGGCAACTTTGAAGGCCGTGTGGCGATGCTGACCACAAACGGCAAGCTGCACCGCTACCACTCGGGCGCGTGGACGGTGGCCGTGGATGGCGGTGATCTGGTGTACAACAGCGTCACCACGGGGGCGCTTGCCGCTGGGGCCGTTACTGCCGCCCAACTTGCGGCGGGCGCGGTCACGGCTCGCCATATGGGCATCGGTGATTTCGAGAACCTGAACATCGACGCCAACTTTCTGGACCCGGAGGCATGGACCGGGGAAACCTCGCTTTACGCGCCGTCAAACCCGGAAGATTGGGGATCGGCTAAAATCGCCAATATCGTAGGGGATGGGAATGCCTACACGGTCGTTTCCGGCACCTTCGCCTTCGACATTGATGCGACGGGCGAGGAGTTCTGGCTGTCGTGGAATGGCCGTGACCTGCCCCCAAGGAACCGGGCCATTCAAAAGGAGAGTTTGTTCTCGTAACGTTCGAAGCAACGAGGAGAACAGACGATGCGTAAATCACGTTTCACTGAAGAACAGATTGTCGGGATCCTGCAG
>JAGRMG010000082.1 GCA_020441385.1 Paracoccaceae bacterium | reverse complement strand
GGTTGGCGACGGCGGCGGCACGCTGGCCGATGCGCCGGCCCCCACCAACCGGCGGCTTTATGGCGACGGCGACCCGATCGCCGGCACCGGATTGCCCGTCAAGATCGACACGCTGCGCGCCATCGACACCTTCGCCCGCGATCTCGACCCCCGCGTCGTGCAGGTTTCGGCGGTGCTCGCGGCCTCGTTGCAGGAGGTCGCGATCCTGCGCCCCGACGGCGTACAGGTCGGCGATATCCGCCCGCTGACCCGCGTCAACGTCTCGGTTATCGTGGAAGAGAACGGACGGCGCGAGACCGGAACCGCCGGCGGCGGAGGTAGAATCGGGCTTGACGGGCTGATCGACCCGGCGGACTGGCAGGCCAGAACCCGCGAGGCGCTGCGCATCGCGCTGGTCAATCTGGGCGCCGAACCGGCCCCGGCCGGCGTGATGGAGGTGGCGCTCGGCCCCGGCTGGCCCGGCATCCTGCTGCACGAGGCCGTGGGGCACGGGCTTGAGGGCGATTTCAACCGCAAGGGCAGTTCCGCCTTTGCCGGGCTGATGGGGCAGCAGGTGGCGGCGCGCGGCGTCACGGTGCTGGACGACGGCACCATACCGGACCGGCGCGGTTCGATCAGCGTCGATGACGAAGGCACGCCCGGCGGACGCACCGTGCTGATCGAGGACGGCATTCTCGTCGGCCTGATGCAGGACCGGCAGAACGCGCGGCTGATGGGGGTGGCTCCCACCGGCAACGGGCGGCGGCAATCCTATGCCCACAAGCCGATGCCGCGCATGACCAACACCATGATGCTGGGCGGGGATGCCGACCCGGCCGACATCGTCGCCGACATCAGGGACGGCATCTGGGCGGTCGGGTTCGGCGGCGGTCAGGTCGACATCACCAACGGCAAGTTCGTGTTCTCCTGCACCGAGGCCTACCGCGTGAAGAACGGCCGCGTCGGCGCGCCGGTGAAGGGCGCGACGCTGATCGGCGACGGCGCGACGGCGCTGCGCCGTATCCGGGCACTGGGCAACGACATGGCGCTCGATCCGGGCATGGGCAATTGCGGCAAGGACGGGCAATGGGTGCCCGTCGGGGTCGGCCAGCCGACGGTACTGATCGACGGGCTGACGGTGGGCGGATCGGCGGCCTGAACGGGCCGGCCGCCAGCGCCGGGGGGGTATCCCCGCAGGAAATCCGTTTTTTGCCTCCGGCGATTCACCTGCTGTTAACTAAGCGCGGTCTAAACCGGTTTCAGCAACATGGCGGAGCGACGGATGACCGGAGAACACCATTCTTCCACTCACCCCCCACTCCCACCCACCACGGAAGAAGACCGGTTTTCGTGGCTTCGCCTGTTGCGCTCGCGCAGGGTCGGGGTGGCCACGTTCCACCGCCTCCTGGCCGAGCATGGCACGGCGCAGAACGCGCTGTCCGCGCTGCCCGAAGTGGCGCGCGCCGCCGGAGTGGACGGGTATGAAACATGCCCTGCCGGTGTGGTCACTGCCGAAATCAAGGCCGCAAAAGCCGCCGATGCGCGGCTTTTGTGCCTTGGGGCACCGGATTATCCAGGGCCGCTTGCCGAAATCGCCGACGCCCCGCCCCTGCTGTGGGCGATCGGCGATACCGCGCTTCTGAGCCGCCCGATGATCGCGCTGGTGGGCGCGCGCAATGCCTCGTCGCTGGGCACGCGCATGGCGCGCGCCCTGGCCCACGATCTGGGCAGCGAGGGTTTCGTCGTGGTCTCGGGCCTGGCGCGCGGCGTCGATGCGGCGGCGCATCTGGCGGCGCTTAAGACCGGCACCGTCGCGGTCATGGCCGGCGGCGTCGACGTGATCTACCCGTCGGAGAACACCGGCCTCGCCCTCGACATCGCGCGACAGGGGCTGCGGATCTCGGAACAACCGATGGGGCTGGCGCCGATGGCGCGGCACTTTCCGGCCCGCAACCGCATCATTTCGGGCCTTGTCCGCGCCGTCGTCGTGGTCGAGGCGGCGGCGAAATCCGGCAGCCTGATCACCGCCCGCGATGCGCTGGATCAGGGGCGCGAGGTGCTGGCCGTGCCCGGGCACCCGCTGGACGCGCGCGCATCGGGGTGCAACATGCTGATCCGCGACGGCGCGCAACTGGTGCGAAACGCTGCCGACGTGATCGCGGCGCTGCCCGCGCCGGCACCCGCACCCGCACCCGCGCGCGATCTTCTGAGCGACCTGCCGCCGCCGCCCGAACGGCGCGGCCTGCGCGAAACCGCGGCGCTGCACCAGGAAATCCTGTCGCGTCTCGGCCCCTCGCCCACCGCCGAGGACCAGCTTATTCGCGACCTCGCCGCACCCGCCGGCCAGGTCGCACCCGCGCTGGTCGATCTCGAACTCGACGGCCGGATCAGCCGGCAGGCGGGCGGGCTGCTGTCGCTCGTCACCTGATTCGGGGAGGTATTCGGGCGCGGTTTCGACCGCGCCGGGCACTCACATGCCCTGGCAGGCTTCGGGAATGACCGGCCGCCATACCGCGCAGATCGGCTCGTAGGCATACCAGACATCGGTCGCGCCCATCGCCCAGTGCACCGCGACCCAGGTCTGACCCGACCGGTAGTACAGCGCCTGCATGCCGATCCCGTCCATGTCGTCGGGATGGATCTCGTTGCGGTAATAGGCCGGGGTCGTGCGCAGGTCGATCTGGCCGCCACCGGGCCGCTGCGGCCAGAGCGAAGCGAAGGCCAGCGGGCCCGCGACCCGCAATTCGTGAACCACGAATTCCACCGGCGTGCCCAGCATCCATTCCGCGTGCGGACGGATTGCATCCATCAGCGCCGACCGCGTGGCGCTGCCGCGCGCCGGTTCGCTCCAGGCGCGCGCCGTTCCCGGCGCCAACGCGATCAGCATGACGAAAACCAGGATGATCCGCATCGTTTCTCCCCCTTCTCCGACCTCGGGCCGGCCCCTTCCGGCCTGCGCCAATTCTGCGCCCAAACCACGCGGATTGACAATCCGGTCTTGCGCTCCACATGTTGCGCGGTCATAGAACGCCCCGCGCCGCGCGCTGTGCCAAAGATCGGAGGTTTGCCATTAAATGCCTGTCGTTGTTGTAGAATCTCCGGCCAAAGCCAAGACGATCAACAAGTATCTCGGCCCCGGCTACACGGTTCTCGCGTCATACGGCCATGTCCGCGACCTGCCGCCCAAGGACGGATCCGTCGATCCCGAGCATGGATTCGAGATGCAGTGGGAGATCGCCAGCGACAGCAAGAAGCATGTCAAGGCGATCGCCGACGCGCTGAAGGACGACAACGAACTGATCCTCGCCACCGACCCCGACCGCGAGGGCGAGGCGATCAGCTGGCACCTGCAAGAAGCGCTGACGAAGCGCAAGTCGATCAGGAAGGACACGACCGTCAGCCGCGTCACCTTCAACGCGATCACCAAATCCGCCGTGGCCGAGGCGATGGCCCATCCCCGCCAGGTCGACATGCCCCTGGTCGAGGCGTATCTGGCGCGCCGCGCGCTGGATTATCTGGTCGGCTTCAACCTCAGCCCGGTGCTGTGGCGCAAGCTGCCCGGCGCCAAGTCGGCGGGCCGGGTGCAATCGGTCTGCCTGCGCCTGATCGTCGAGCGCGAAATGGAGATCGAGGCCTTTCGCGCCCGCGAGTACTGGACGGTCAAGGCGCTCCTGGCCACGCCGCGCGGGCAGGACTACGAGGCGCGGCTGACGGTGCTGGCGGGCCGCAAGCTCGACAAGTACGGCATCGAGAACCAGACCCAGGCGGAACTCGCCGTGCAGGCGATCACCAGCCGCGCGCTGAGCGTGAAATCGGTCGAGGCGAAACCTGCAAGCCGCAACCCCGCCGCCCCCTTCATGACCTCGACCCTGCAACAGGAGGCCAGCCGCAAGTTCGGCATGGGCGCGCGCCAGACCATGAGCGCGGCGCAGCGGCTCTACGAGGCCGGCCACATTACCTATATGCGCACCGACGGCATCGACATGGCGCCCGAGGCCGTGAGTGCTGCGCGCGACGCGATCCGCGACCGCTTCGGCGCCGAGTACGTCCCGTCCAGCCCGCGCATCTACAAGAACAAGGCCAAGAACGCGCAGGAGGCGCATGAGTGCATCCGCCCCACCGACATGGGCGCGGATGCCGACAGCCTGGGGCTTTCGCAATCCGACCAGCGCAAGCTGTACGACCTGATCTGGAAACGCACGCTGGCCTGCCAGATGGAGGCCGCGCGGCTGGAACGCACCACCGTCGATGTCGGCAGTGCCGACGGTCAGGTCGAGCTGCGGGCCACGGGCCAGGTGGTGCTGTTCGACGGCTTTTTGCGCATCTACGAAGAGGGGCGCGACGATGCCGTCGTCGATGACGACGACAAGCGCCTGCCGCAGATTTCGCAGGGCGAGCCGGCCGAAAAGCGCGCGGTGACGCCCGAACAGCATTTCACGCAACCCCCGCCGCGCTATACCGAGGCGACCCTGGTCAAGCGGATGGAAGAACTGGGCATCGGGCGGCCCTCGACCTATGCCAGCATCGTCACCACGATCCAGGATCGCGGCTATGTCCGCAAGGACAAGAACCGCCTTATCCCCGAGGACAAGGGGCGGCTGGTGACGGCCTTCCTGCAAAACTACTTCCGCCGCTATATCGGCTATGACTTCACCGCCGGGCTGGAGGACGAGCTGGACGATGTCAGCGCCGGCGATGCCGACTACAAGGCGCTTCTGGCCCGGTTCTGGCGCGATTTCTCGGCGGCGATCGCCGAGACCAGCGAATTGCGCATCACCGACGTCCTTGAAAAGATCAACGAGGTGCTGGAGCCGCACCTGTTCCCGCCGAACGCCGATGGCAGCGATCCGCGCATCTGCCCGAACTGCGGCGAGGGGCGGCTCTCGATGCGCACGGCGCGCTCGGGCGGCGCCTTCATAGGCTGCTCCAACTATCCCGAATGCCGCTATACGCGCCCCTTCGGGCCTCCGGGCGCGGAGGGCGACGAAATCGGGCCCGACGGAAAGCTGCTTGGCCATGACGGCGACGAGGCCATCACCCTGCGCAAGGGGCGGTTCGGCCCCTTCGTGCAGCGCGGCGAGACCAGCGAGGATGTCCCCAAACCGCCGCGCGCCTCGATTCCCAAGGGTTGGGATCTGGGCGATGTCGATCTGGAAAAGGCGCTGATGTTGTTGAACCTGCCGCGCCGGATCGGGCCTCATCCCGAGGACGGCGAGATGATAGAGGCGTCGATCGGGCGCTTCGGGCCCTATGTGCGCCACAACAAGACCTATGCCAACCTCAAGGACGTGAACGACGTCTTCACCATCGGCATGAACCGTGCGGTCGAGGAACTGGCGCTGAAAGCCGCCCGCGGTGCCGGGCGCGGCGCGGCGGCCAAACCGCTGAAAGAACTGGGCGACCATCCCGAAAGCGGCGGTCCGGTCAATGTGATGGACGGCCGCTATGGGCCCTACGTCAAGTGGGACAAGATCAACGCGACCCTGCCCAAGGGCACCGAACCCTCGGACGTGACGATGGAGCTTGCGGTGCAACTGATCGCGGAAAAGGCGGCCAAGAAGGGCACCAAGCGCAAGGCCGCGACCAAGAAGGCGCCGGCCAAGAAGGCCGCGGCAAAAAAGACGCCGGCTAAGAAGAGGCCGGCCGCGAAAGAGAAACCGTGAACCGGCGCGCGAATGCCGGCGCGGCGGACATGAAGGCCATGTGATGCGGGTTCTCCGGGCGGCGCGGCCGCCCGGCCCGCGGAATTGAGGTTTTTCCGTCGACGCGCCTGCGCTGCAACGCAGCACCGATGATTGACAATGGCCCTGCCATCCCTATGGTTCGCGGGCATTGTCAATCGGGGAAACGGTCATGAAAAAGGTATATGGCAACGCGGCAGAGGCGCTTGACGGGGTCTTGCATGACGGCATGCTGATCGCCGCGGGCGGCTTCGGCCTGTGCGGCATTCCGGAGTTGCTGTTGCAGGCGATCAGGGAATCGGGCGTCAAGGATCTGACCTTTGCCTCCAACAACGCCGGGGTGGACGATTTCGGCATCGGCATCCTGTTGCAGACCAGGCAGGTCAAGAAGATGATGTCGTCCTATGTGGGCGAGAACGCCGAATTCATGCGCCAGTATCTTTCGGGCGAACTCGAACTTGAATTCAACCCCCAGGGAACGCTGGCCGAGAGGATGCGCGCGGGGGGTGCGGGCATTCCGGGCTTCTACACCAAGACCGGCGTCGGCACCGTGATCGCCGAGGGCAAGGAACACAAGGATTTCGACGGCGAGACCTATATCCTCGAACGCGGCATCTTTGCCGACCTCTCCATCGTCAAGGCGTGGAAGGCCGACGAGACCGGCAACGCGATCTTTCGCAAGACGGCGCGCAACTTCAACCCGCCCGCGGCGATGTGCGGGCGCGTCTGCATCATGGAGGTGGAAGAGATCGTGCCGGTGGGCAGCCTCGATCCGGACTCCATCCACCTGCCCGGCATCTATGTGCACCGCCTGATTCAGGGCGAACACGAGAAGCGCATCGAACAGCGGACCACCCGCGCCGCCTGATGGGCGACAAGCCGCATATCGTATCGCCCTACCAGGGGCTTGCGGCGCGCGCATTCTGGCGCAGCGGCGTGGCCGAAGCCGCCGCCTACCCGCCGCCCGACATCTACCGGCCGAAATTCCCGATCGCCCGCGACGCGCCGATCTTTACCGCCGGGAGCTGTTTTGCGCAGCATGTCGGCCGGGTGCTGCGCGAGAACGGCTTTGCGGTGCTGGATGGTGAGCCGGTGCCCCGCGCGGTGCCCGACGATCTGGCCCGGCGCTATGGCTACCGGATGTATTCGGCCCGCTACGGCAACATCTATACCGTGCGGCAACTGCGTCAGCTTCTGGCCGAGGCGTTCGGAGAGTTCCGGCCCGCCGATCCGGTCTGGGAACGCGACGGCGCCTTTTTCGATGCGCTGCGCCCGGGCGTGGAGCCCGACGGGCTGGCCAGCCCGGAACTGGTGGCCGAGGCGCGGGAACATCACCTTGCCGCGATCCGCGACACCCTGGCAAAGTCGCAGATCTTCGTCTTTACCCTGGGACTGACGGAAACCTGGGAACATGGGGAATCGGGCACGGTCTATCCCACCGCGCCGGGCACGATCGCGGGGCGCCACGACCCCGGGCGCTACCGGTTCCGCAACTTTCGCGCCGCCGGGATCCGCGAGGATTTCCTCTCGGTCCGCGAGCGGCTGCGCGCCATCAACCCGGAGATGCGGTTTCTGCTGACGGTATCGCCCGTGCCGCTGACCGCGACCGCCGGCGATCAGCATGTCCTGCCCGCCACCGTCTATTCGAAATCGGTGCTGCGCACCGTGGCTGGGGAACTGTGCGACGATTTCGCCGATATCGACTATTTCCCCTCGTACGAGATCATCTCGTCGCACGCGGCCCCGCGCGAATTCTACGACTCCAACCTGCGCAGCGTCAGCGCCATGGGCGTGGGCCGCGTCATGCAGGGCTTTCTTGCGGCGCATGGCGGCGGCAAGGACGAACAGCCCAGCCGCGAACAGCTGCGCACCATGCGCGAGTTGCGCCGCGCCCGCCGTGAACGCATGCAGGCCGAGGCCGCCGACGACGTGATCTGCGAAGAAGAACTGCTGGACGCGTTCGACAAATGAAGAAAGTCCTGATCCTGGGCAGTTCACATGTGGGCGCGCTCCGGCGCGCCGATGCGGCGTTCCGCGACCGCTTTGCCGATATCGACACCGACTATTTCGCCGTCAAGGCGCCGATGCTGCGCCGGGGCAAGGCGGAGGGAGCGGTATTCCACCCGTTCGTACACAATGACGACGAACGCGACCTGCTGCAAACGCTGAACGGCAGGACCGAGGCCGACCTGTCGCAATACGACAAGACGCTGGTGGTGGGCTTCCGCTCGCATCCTCTGGATATCAACGCGTTGTTTGAAACCCACGCGCTGCTGGGCAGCGGCGCGGACGAGCGGCCCTACCGCGCCTCTTCGGGTTTTGCCGCCGACTGGCTGGAACGGATCGCCGCCGACTGGGCCGGGGACATCGCGGCGCGGTTCGGCAATGCGCCGGCCTGTGTCTTCACCGTCGGCCCGTTTCCGGCGGCCTCGCTCGGCGAACGCGCCGGCGAGAGCGAGATGGCGGCCCGGTTCCAGACGTTCCGCGACAATCCCCATGCCGAATCGCTTTTCGGCATATGGGCGGCGGCGGTGGAGCGGGCGATCGCCAGGGAGGGGTTCGGCTATCTGCCCCAGCCGCCCGAAACCCTGGACGGGCCCTATGCGACCAGAAGCGAATACGCACAGGGCGGCTCGGCCGCCGATGGCGAACCGATGGACCAGAGCGACCACCGCCACATGAACGCCGAATTCGGGCTGCTGATGCTCGAACGGTTTGCCATTCAACACTTGGATCAACATCCCCGCCCCTGCTAGGCCGTGGACAGAACAGGAGACGACGCAATGCCTTGGGACCGCAACCAGATGGCCGCCCGCGCGGCAAAGGAACTCGAAGACGGGATGTATGTGAACCTCGGCATCGGCATTCCGACGCTGGTGTCCAACTACATCCCCGACGACGTGCATGTGACGCTGCAATCGGAAAACGGCATGCTGGGCATGGGGCCCTTTCCCGTGGAAGGCAGCGAGGATGCCGACCTGATCAACGCCGGCAAGCAGACCATCACCGAACTGCCGCACACGTCCTATTTCGACAGCGCCACCAGTTTCGGCATGATCCGGGGCGGCAAGATCGCGATGGCGATCCTGGGCGCCATGGAGGTCAGCGAAAACGGCGATCTGGCCAACTGGATGATCCCCGGCAAGCTGGTCAAGGGCATGGGCGGCGCGATGGATCTGGTCGCCGGTGTCGGCCGCGTGGTGGTGGTGATGGACCACACCAACAAGCATGGCGACAGCAAGGTGCTGAAGGAATGCACCCTGCCGCTGACCGGCAAGGGCGTGGTCGACCGGATCATTTCGAACCTGGGCGTGCTGGACGTGACCCAGAAGGGGCTGCACATCGTGGAGCTTGCCCCCGGCGTCAGCCGCGAGGACATGATCGCCTCTACCGAGGCCACGATCGTTTGATGCGGCCTCGCCCGGCGGGTGAATGCCCGCATCGGAATGGCCGCGACACGCGCTAGTTCAGCGCCGCGAACACGCAGCCGTCCGATATCAGTTCGGGCGGCGTCATGCACAGGCCCCGCGCGACCTGGAAGGCGGCCAGCACCCTGGGCACATAGTCGCGGGTTTCGGCAAAGGGCGGCACGCCCCGGTGCTCGCGCACCGACCCCTCGCCGGCGTTGTAGCCGGCCAGCACCAGGATCGGGTCGCCCGCGAACTCGCGCATCAGCCAGTCGAGATACTTGACCCCGCCGGCGATATTCTGTTCGGGCAGAAGGCTGTCGGAGACACCGAACCGCGCGGCGGTGTCCGGCATCAGCTGCATCAGCCCGGTGGCGCCCGCCGAACTGACCGCATCGGGCCGGCCCGCCGATTCCACCGAAATCATCGCCAGCACCAGCGCGGGGGAAACCCTGGTTCCGACGGTCGACTTCAGGATCGGAATGCCGCGGGCGCGGGCGATGTCCTGAAGCGCCTGGAGCCGCGGCGCGCGCACCTGTCCCGACGCGGCCAGCGCCTGCAACGCGTCGTTCAGCCGCCCGGGCCGCGATTGCGCCAGCTCGGGGGAAACCTTGTCCCAGAACCAGGCATAGTGCCCGATCGGCGCAACCGCGCTGTCGGGAAGGGCGGAATCTGATGCCTCGGGCACGGGCACGGTTTCGGGCTGGGGTTCGATCTGAACGGTGATTCGCCTGGCCGTGCCCGGTGCGGGCGGCTTGACGCGCCGCGCCTGAAAATCGGCAAACGGCGCGGGCGTGTCACCCGCCAGCGTGGCATCGCCACCAAGCGCCCATGCGCCGAGAACGGCCGCCAGGAGTTTGCGATACATCAGCCCGCCTCACGGTTCTTTTTCGTCCAGTGTTCCGCAAAACCGCGCCGATGGACAGGAAATCCGGCCCAAAATCTGACGGTTTTGCCAGAATTGACGCCAAAATGCACCGCCCGGCCCGCCTATCGCAAAAAAAGATCTGAATTTCAGGCGCGAAAACAACATGTTGAGGGAGATTCACCAGAAAAGTTAAATTTTGGCAAACAAACATCGGATTCCGCCCAAATGCTGCCACAGGCCACTGGCTATATGGCTCCATACCACGACGGGCACGAACCGACGAGAGAGAGAGACTGGTTCCAACGGCCGCCGGGGTTATCGACAACCTAACCCAAGTGATCCTTTGGAGGGACAATACAATGATCAAGTTCATCAAGAACTTCCGCAAAGACGAAGATGGCGCCGTTACCGTCGACTGGGTCGTGCTGACCGCAGCCGTCGTGGCCCTGGCCGCCGCCGCCTACAGCTCGATCGGTCAAGGCACCCGCGACCTGTCGACCAGCGCCGCGGCGAAGATCGTCGAGCCCGACACCGGTTCCTGATCGGTAGTGGCCGGGATGACCGGCCTATACGAACCACCCGGGATGGGCCACGACTTCGCAACAGAAGACGTGGCCCTTTCCTTGCCGCAGCAAGGCTGAGGCGGCACTCGCCCGCAGACCCGCGTCTGTTGTGCGGGAACCAGAGGTCTTCCAGCGGCGAGCAAAACGGCCAAGTCCGCGACCGGCCCCTGATTTCGCCACAATCGCGCTCCAGAACGGAATCGCAACCCTGCCGGGTGGCAACGACAAGCGGCCGTCAGACATACGAGAGGTACAACATGCGTGCAGTATTCGGACTTGTCCTGATCGTGGGCATCGCCCTTGCGGGCGGCGCCGTGTATCTCGCCAAGAAATACATGAACGAGCTTCAGAGCCAGTCGGCCCAGACGGCCGAGCAGGCGCCCGCGGTACCGACAACGACGGTCTTTGTCGCCGAGCGCGCGCTGCGCTATGGCGAGACCCTGACCAAGGACGCCGTGCGCGCGGTGGAATGGCCTCTCGACGCCGTGCCCGAAGGCACCTATACCGATATCGCCCTGCTGTTCCCCGAAGAAAACGCCCGGCCGCGCGAAGTGCTGCGCGCGATGGAAAAGGACGAGGCCATCATGGCCGTCAAGGTCACCGAACCCGGCGAAGGCGCGGGCATCACCTCGCAGCTTGAACGCGGCATGCGCGCCTTCGCGATCAAGGTCGATGTCGCCTCGGGCGTCTCCGGCTTTTTGCGGCCGGGCCACAAGGTCGATGTCTACTGGACCGGTTCGATCCGCGATGCCGTGGAGGGCGCGCGCGGCGATGTCACCCGCCTGATCGAGACCGGCGTGCAACTGATCGCGATCGACCAGAGCGCCGGCGGCGACATGGACGGCGCCACCATCGCGCGCACCGTTACCGTCGCGGTCCGCCCCGAACAGGTGGCTGCACTGGCCCAGGCGCAATCGTCGGGCCGTCTTTCGCTTGCCCTGGTCGGGGCCGAGGACGACACCATCGCCGCCGCCGTCGAGGTCGATCAGCGGAAATTGCTGGGTCTGACCGAGCGGGAAGCGGCGCCGGTGCGCGAGGAACCGAAAGTCTGCACTATCCGGACCCGGCGCGGCGCCGAGGTCGTCGAGATCCCGATCCCTTGCACAAACTGATGCGAAATCAGTCTGTTACCGTCGCGCGGGGCCCCAGGAAGCGGGGCCCCGCCTGCGTCTGTTGCCACATATCCACATCAGACACGCCCCGGAAACCGTTGATTCTTGCAAAAAAAAGTCAACTGACGCAAAGTGGCTAGAATGGCGGGCGAAAAGACCCGGACAACGAGGCGTGATCGGAGAGGCAGGTCACATGAAAATCACCGGATGGATCAACGCGGCCCTTCTCGGGCTGGGCTTGGCGTTCACGCCCGTCGCGGACAAGGCCGGGGCAGACACGTTGCGCGTCGTGCGCTCGGGAACCGCGACGACGCTGGACGTGCCGATGAACCGCGCGGTGGTGGTCGAAAGCGACGTTCCCTTCGCCGAACTGAGCATCGCCAATCCGGGCATCGCCGATATCTCTTCGCTGTCGGACAGCACCATCTATGTACTGGGCAAGTCGCCGGGCATGACCACGCTGACGCTGCTGGATGCGTCGGGGCGGCTGATCACCAATGTCGAGGTGCGGGTGGCCGCCGACGTGACCGAGTTCAAGGAACGTCTGCGCCAGATCCTGCCGGGCGAAAAGATCGAGGTGCGCACCGCCAATGACGGCATCGTGCTGTCGGGTACCGTTTCGAGCATGGCCAGGCTGCAACGCGCGATGGATCTGGCCGAACGCTATGCCCCCGAACGCGTCTCCAACCTGATGAGCGTCGGCGGTGTGCAGCAGGTCATGCTCAAGGTGCGGTTCGCCGAAATGAAACGCTCGGTGTCGAAATCGCTCAGCACCTCGCTGGGCCTCAACGGCGGCAGCGGCTTCGGCGTCAACGGCGGCACCGGAAGCATCAACAACCAGCCCGCCCTGACCAGTTCGCTGGCCGGCAACATCCCCATCGCGAACGAGAATTTCGGAGCAATGGTGTTCGGCTTCAACGCCGGATCGTTGCAGATCAACCTGCTTCTGGAAGCCCTGGAACAGAAAGGCGTGGTCAGAACCCTGGCCGAACCGAACCTGTCGGCGCTTTCGGGCCAGGAGGCGCCCTTCCTCGCCGGGGGCGAATACCTTATCCCTGTGGCGGAGGACAACGGCGTCTACACCGTCGAATACAAGCCCTTCGGGATCGAGTTGCAGTTCATCCCGCGCGTGGTCGATCAGGACATCATCAACCTTGAACTGAAGGCTGCCGTTTCGGCCATCGACCCGAGCGTCAGCGTCACGGCCAACGCCCTGACCCTGAATGCCTTTTCGCGCCGCGAAACCACCACCACGGTCGAGATGCGCGACGGCGAGAGCTTTGCCATCGCCGGCCTGATTCAGGACGAGTTTCTCGACAACGCGGCGCAACTGCCCTGGATCGGCGACGTGCCCGTGCTGGGCGCGCTGTTCCGCAGCGCGGATTATCAGCGCAGCCAGACCGAACTGGTGATCATCGTCACCGCGCATCTGGTGACGCCGACCCGCGGCGAGGCGCTCGCGCTGCCGACCGACCGGGTGAAACCGCCCAGCGAAACCGGCCTGTTCCTGCGCGGGCAGGTTTCCAGAACCGATCGCGGCCCGGCCAACGAGGTCGCCAAGCAGGACTTCAGCGGATCTTACGGCTATGTCATGGATTAAGCGAAAGGACAGGCGCATGTTCGGAAAGTTCGCCGCATTGGGCGTGTCGCTCGCCCTGGCTGCCTGCGCCGAGGAAGCCGGTCATCAGGTCGATGGCGGCGCCTTCGGCAACGCCACCATGAACAACACGATGATCATGAGCGGCGAAAAAGACTATGTCATCGCCCTGGGCAACCGGTTCGCCAGCGAGGTGCCGTCGACCATCACGTTCGCCTTCGACAGCGCCCGCATCGACCCCGAGGCGCGCGCCGTTCTGGACCGGCAGGCAAACTGGATTCGCCAGTTCCCCGAAGTCCGGTTCCGCGTCTACGGCCATACCGACGCGGTCGGTTCGGCATCCTACAACTATGCCCTGGGCCGGCGCCGCGCGAACGCGGTGGTGGCCTATTTCTCGACGCGCGGCATCAGCCGGTCGCGGCTCGAGGCGCTGGTTTCCTATGGTGAAACGCAACCCGTCATCGCAACCCCGGAGCGCGAGCGCAGGAACCGCCGCACCGTGACCGAGGTTTCCGGCTTTGTGAAGCGCCATCCCACTGTTCTGGATGGGAAATACGCGCAGATCGTCTATCGCGACTACGTCGAAAGCGCGGTTGCCGAAACCGGACTCACCAAGCTCGATCAAACCACGACCAGCGCACAATAAAGCTGCATCCGGCTGATCGTCGCCCATTTCCCTACAATTGGGGTTTTTTGGCCCTACTCTCGCCTACATTGCCGTTGAAATTGGCCTCATAGGGCAACCCGCGACCGTTCCGGGTCGCGCGGTCGCGCAGGCGGACCAAGTCGCACCCAGGACTTGCCGCGAATTGCCGCACGCCCGTAACGAGGAAGATGGCAATGAGCAGTGAAGTGCCGCAGATCGAAAACAACGCCATTCTGGCCTGCACGGTCAGCCGGGACGTCCAGAATTTCGACCTGCTGATCGAAGACATGGAAACCGCGCTGGGCGAGAATTGGGGCGATCTCGGATTTGCCGAATCGCTGGCCTTCTTCGGCCAGCCCGAGGCCGGCGCGCTGGAATTCCTGGCGCTGGCGATCGACGAGAAGGACGAGGACAACCTCGTCATGCTGGGCGAGGTCATCACCCAGGCCAAGGCCCGCGGCATCAAGGTGATCCTGATCGCCGAGGATGTCTCGCCCGTCTCGCTGCACCAGTTGCTGCGCAAGGGCGCCGACGAATTCATCCCCTACCCCCTGCCGGAAATGGAATTGCAGCAGGCCATCGAACGGCTGCGCGCCCAGGAGGCCGGCGCCAGGGAGCGCCACGATACCCCGCAGCTGCAATCGGGCGAATCCAGGGAAGGCGCGGTGATCGTGGTTCAGGGTCTGGCCGGGGGATCGGGCGCGACCACGCTGGCGGTCAACCTGGCCTGGGAACTGGCGCTGATCGACGGCGACAAGCATCCCAGCGTCTGCCTGATCGACCTCGACCTGCAATTCGGATCGGTGGGCACCTATCTCGATCTGCCGCGGCGCGAGACCGTGTTCGAAATGCTCGCCGATACCGAGAACATGGACGAAGAGGTGTTCGGCCAGGCGCTGCTGAATTTCAAGGAGCGCCTTCAGGTTCTGACCGCGCCCACCGATCTGGTGCCGCTCGACATCATCGACGCCGAAGACGTGCAGCGGGTCATCGACCTGGCGCGCAGCCATTTCGACTATGTGGTGATCGACATGCCCTCGACGCTGGTGGTCTGGTCGGAAACGGTGTTGCAGGCGGCGCATGTCTATTTCGCCACCATCGAGCTGGACATGCGCTCGGCGCAGAACATCCTGCGGCTGAAACGCGCGCTGCAATCGGAAGACCTGCCGTTCAACAAGCTGCGATTCGCCCTGAACCGGGCCCCCAAATTCACCGATCTCAGTTCCAAGAGCCGGGTCAAGCGGATGGGCGAAAGTCTGGGCATCTCGATAGATCTGCAACTTCCCGACGGCGGCAAGGCGGTGATGCAGGGTGCCGATCATGGATCGCCCCTGGCCATTTCGGCGGCCAAGAACCCGCTGCGCAAGGAAATCGCCAAGCTGGCGCAATCCCTGCACGAACTTGGCCGAAACGAAGCCGAAGCGGCATAGCGGCAGGAGGAACAGGACGTGTTTTCCAAATACAAGAAACCGGCCAGCGCCACCCCCAAGGTCGCCAAGGCTGCGGCAGCGGCCGCGCACCAGCCTGCTGCCACCCCGCCGGACGCGCGGCCCCACACCGTCCTGCGCAAGCCGATGCCGATCAGGACCGCCGCCGAACCCGGTTCGGCGGACCGCGACCGCAAGCGCAAGGAACGCTTGGGCGAAATCAAGATCGAACTGCACCGCGAGTTGCTGGAAAACCTGAACCTTGCGGCGCTGGAACACGCATCCGAGGCGGAATTGCGGACCGAGATCAGTTCGATCGCCGGTGAGATTCTGGAACAGAAGGGCGTCGTGCTGAACCGCGAGGACCGCCAGACCCTGAACAAGGAACTCTACGACGAGGTCACCGGACTCGGCCCGCTGGAAGCGCTGCTTCAGGACGATTCGGTCAGCGATATCCTGGTGAACGGCCCGCAACAGATATTCGTCGAACGCGACGGCAAGCTGCAACTCAGCCAGATCACGTTCAAGGACGAAAAGCACCTGTTGCGGATCATCGACAAGATCGTCAGCGCCGTCGGCCGGCGCGTCGACGAATCCAACCCCTATGTCGACGCCCGCCTGGCGGATGGTTCGCGTTTCAACGCGATGGTTCCGCCGATCGCGGTCGACGGGTCGTTGGTGTCCATCCGCAAGTTCAAGAAGGACAAGCTGGGCATCGACGACCTTGTCAATTTCGGCGCCTTCACCGAAGAGATGGCGGCCTTCCTTCAGGCCGCGGTGGCGACGAGGCTGAACATCATCGTCTCGGGCGGCACCGGGTCGGGCAAGACCACGACGCTGAACGCGCTTTCGTCCTTCATCGACAATTCCGAACGCATCCTCACCATCGAGGATACGGCGGAACTGCAATTGCAGCAGACCCATGTCGGGCGGATGGAAAGCCGCCCGCCCAACGTCGAGGGCAAGGGCGAGGTCAGCCCGCGCGACTGTCTCAAGAACGCGCTGCGGATGCGCCCCGACCGGATCATCGTCGGCGAGACCCGCGGCGAGGAAGTGATCGACATGTTGCAGGCCATGAACACCGGCCACGACGGGTCGATGACCACGATCCACGCCAACTCGGCCAGGGACGGCGTTTCCCGCCTGGAGAACATGATCGCCATGGCGGGGATCGAAATGCCGCTCAAGGCGGTGCGCAGCCAGATCTCGAGCGCGGTCAACCTGATCGTGCAAGCCAGCCGCCTTCAGGACGGCAGCCGGCGCATGACCTCGATCACCGAAATCACCGGGATGGAAGGCGACGTGATCTCGATGCAGGAGATCTTCAAGTATCAGCGCGTCGGTCTGACCCCGGAAAACAAGATCATCGGCCATTTCACGGCGACCGGCGTGCGCAGCCACTTCTCGGAACGCTTCCGGATGTGGGGCTATGACCTGCCCGCGTCGATCTACGAACCCACCAAGATGTGAGCCCATCATGCAAATCAGTGCGGAACCCCTTATCTACGGCCTGATCTTCGCCGGCGTCTTTGTGCTGGTCGAAGGGCTGTACCTGGTCGCCTTCGGCAAATCCATCAGCCTCAACAGCCGCGTCAACCGCCGCCTCGAGATGCTCGACAAGGGTGCGGGGCGCGAACAGGTGCTCGAACAGCTGCGCAAGGAAATGAAGCAGCACATGAAGTCCACCTCGATCCCGCTTTATTCGCTGCTCGCGGAAAAGGCGCAGAAGGCGGCCATCGCGTTCACGCCCAGACAGCTGATCATGCTGATGGCGGGGCTGGCGGTGCTGGCCTTCGTCGGCCTCAGCATCGGCACCCAGACCAGCACCCCGGTGCGGATTCTGGCCTCTGTCGTGATCGGGATCGGCGCGGTCTATGTCTGGGTCAACGGCAAGGCCAAGAAGCGCATGTCGATGATCGAGGAACAGCTTCCCGACGCCGTCGAACTGATGGTGCGCAGCCTGCGCGTGGGGCATCCGTTCTCCTCCGCCATCCAGATCGTTTCGAAAGAGGTCGACGATCCGCTGGCCACCGAATTCGGCATCATTGCCGACGAAAACGCCTATGGGCGCGATGTGGGCGAGGCGCTCAAGGAAATGGCCGACCGGCTGGACATGCAGGACATGCGCTTTCTTGCGGTCGCCGTGACCATCCAGCAGCAATCGGGCGGCAACCTGGCCGAGATCCTGGCCGGTCTGGCCAAGGTGATCCGCGCCCGCTTTCGGCTTTTCCGCCGGGTCAAGGCGATCACCGCCGAGGCGCAATGGTCGGGCAAGTTCCTGTCGGCCTTCCCGCTGGTCGCGCTGATGGTGATCCTGGTCAACGATCCGACCTATTACGACGAGGTGATGGATCACCCCTATTTCATCCCGGCCTGCTTTTTTGTCGGCATCCTCCTGACGGCGAACCTGGTCGTCATGCGCATGCTCACCAACATCAAGGTCTGAGGAGACGGCAATGGAATTCCTGTCGCCCATCAACGATTTCCTGACCGAGCAGATGGGGCCGCTCGGCCCTCTGATCGCGGTCGGCCTTCTGGGTGTTTTCATGGTCCTGCTGACCATTCCGATGCTGTTGAAGCAGCCCGAGGATCCGCTGAAAAAGCTCAAGCGCAGCATGGAGCCGGAAAAGAAGTCGGGGGGCCGGGCCAAGAAGGAACGGCTGCGCCAGGCCGGGCGCAACGAACAGTTGCAGAAATTCGCCACCTTCCTCGAACCCAAGGACGCCGAAGAGCTGTCGGCGGTGCAACTCAAGCTGCGCCAGGCCGGATACCAGTCGAAGGACGCGGTGCGCTTCTTCCATTTCGCCCAGTTCGCCCTGGGCATCATCGGGCTGATTGCCGGGGTCATCTATGTCTACGGGCTGGGCGACGGCCAGCAGCTGGGGACGCAGAAACTGATGATGTACGTCATCGGCCCGGGCGCGGCAGGGTACATGCTGCCGAAATACTGGGTCACCCGGCGGGTCGAATCCCGCAAGGAGGCGATCACCCAGGGCTTTCCCGACGCGCTGGACATGATGCTGGTCTGCGTCGAGGCCGGTCAGTCGCTGGATCAGTCCATCGTCAGGGTGGCGCGGGAAATCCGCACCTCGTTTCCCGATCTGGCCGACGAATTCGACGTCATCGCCTACGAGATGAAGGCCGGCAAGGACAAGGACAAGGTGCTGCGCGACATGGGGGTGCGCTGCGGCGTGCAGGACGTGTCCTCCTTCGTCACAGTGCTGATCCAGTCCACCACCTTTGGCACCTCGATCGCCGATGCGCTGCGCGTCTATGCCAGCGAAATGCGCGACAAGCGGGTGATGCGCGCCGAAGAGGCCGCAAACAAGTTGCCAACCAAAATGACCCTTGCCACTATGATGCTGACGGTTCCGCCGCTGCTGGTCATCCTTGTCGGTCCTTCGGCGAACGGCATCTCGAAGTTGGGCAAGATGGGCGAATAGCAACATGGCATCGTCGGGCACGTCCCGCGCCGCACCGAACCGAACCCTGTTTCTGGCCATCGCCGCGCTCGCGGCGATGGCCGCTTGCGGCCCCGAACCCATTGCCGGAGCGGACGGCGGCCCCTTCCCGCCCGGCATCGACCCGAAGGGCCGGGCCGTGGACGGAATCGAGGTCGGCCACCGCCTGATGAGTGCGGGCCAGTACGAACTGGCGATGGACGCCTTTACCCGGGCGGCGCTGGATCACGGCATGACCCCGGAAATCCTGACCAGCCTGGGCAGCGCCAATCTGGGCCTCGGCCGGCTGGGCCAGGCGGAAAAGATGCTGCGCCGGGCCGTCAGCGAGGCGCCCGACTGGGCGGAGGCCTGGAACAACCTGGGCGTCGTGCTGATGGAAAAGGGCGAAACCGGCGAGGCGCAGCAGGTTTTCCGCAAGGCCTATGCGCTGGACAATGGCGAAAGTGACTCAATCCGCGACAATTTGCGCTTTGCGCTCGCAAAAACGGAAAATCCTGATAATAATGTTGCCAATACCAACGACTACAAATTGGTGCGGCGGGGCAGCAGCGACTATCTGATCCGCAAGACACCATGATCGAGGCAAGAGCAGTAAAGGACGCAATCAATGCGCCACCTCATCCTGATTCCGGCACTCCTTTCAGGCGCGCTGGCCCTTGCGGCATGTGCTGACAAGAACTCGGACGCAACGGTCGAACGGGCCTTTCAGGACGTCAACGTCGTCGACGAAAACGACCTGAACGAAGTCATGCTGACCGTCGCCGACCCCAACGAAGCGGTGGATTACTTCGCCCGCGCGCTAAAACCCGATCCCGACAGGATCGATCTGCAACGCGGCCTTGCGAAATCCCTGGTGCGCGCCAAGCGCAACACCGAAGGCGTGGCCGCCTGGACCCGCGTCACCAGGATGGAAGGGTCAACCCCGGACGACCGCGTCGATCTGGCCGATGCGCTGATCCGCACGGGCGACTGGGCCAAGGCCAAGAAGGAGCTCGACTCGGTTCCTCCCACCCACGAGACCTTCAAGCGTTACCGGCTCGAGGCGATGGTGGCGGATGCCAACAAGGAATGGAACCGCGCCGACAGCTTTTACGAGATCGCCGCCGGGCTGACCACGCGACCGGCCGGCGTGATGAACAACTGGGGCTATTCCAAGCTGACCCGGGGCGATTATGCCGATGCCGAACGCCTCTTCGGTGAAGCGATCCGCCAGGATCAAAGCCTGTTCACCGCCAAGAACAATCTGATTCTGGCCCGTGGCGCCCAGCACAACTATACCTTGCCGGTGATCCCGATGGGGCAGTCGGAACGGGCGCAACTGCTTTACACGATGGCGCTGACGGCGGTGAAGCAGGGCGATGTCGAGATCGGCAAGGGCCTGCTGCGCGACGCCATCGAAACCCATCCGCAGCATTTCGAGGAAGCGGTTCGATCCCTGCGCGCACTTGAAACCACCTGACCGGGATGAGCATCACCGCCTCAGCGGCCCTGTGGTTCCTGCCCTTCGTGTTGCCGGTCTGCCTTTATGTGGCCTTCACCGATCTGCGCGACATGCGCATCACCAACCAGGCGGTTGTGGTTCTTGCCGCGGTGTTCGTGCTGGTCGGATTGTTCGTGCTGCCGCTGCCGGTCTATGGCATGCGGCTGGTGCAGATGCTGGCGGTGCTGGTCGTCGGCGTCGCCCTGAATGCCGGCGGCGCGGTCGGCGCGGGCGATGCCAAGTTCGCCGCCGCCGCCGCCCCCTATGTCGCGCCCGGCGATCTGCGCCTTCTGCTGGCGATCTTCGCCGCCAACCTGCTGGCCGCCTTCGTTACCCACCGCCTGGCCAAGCACAGCCCCATGCGCCGCATCGCGCCGGGCTGGAAAAGCTGGGACATGGGCTGGAAGTTTCCCATGGGCCTGTCGCTGGGCGG
>JAGRMG010000081.1 GCA_020441385.1 Paracoccaceae bacterium | reverse complement strand
GGCTGGCGCTGTGTCTGGAGGTGGCCGGCGCCCTGCGCGACGATCTGATCCTGCTGGCGATGTCGGCGACGCTGGATGCGGACCCGGTGGGCGCGCTGATGCAGGCCCCGGTCGTGACCTCGCAGGGGCGCGCGTTCGCGGTGCAGACCCGCTGGCTCGACCGGCCGCTTGGGCCCATGACACGGCGCGGCGATGCGCTGGCCGACCTGGTGGTGCGGGCCGAGGCCGAGACGCGGGCGGACGGCGGCGCCATTCTGGTGTTTCTGCCCGGCGAGGCCGAGATCGGACGCGCCCGCGCTGCACTGGCGCGCCGGCTGCCGCCCGATTGCGTGCTGCGCCCGCTTTACGGCGCCCTGCCCTTCGCGGCCCAGCGCGCCGCGATCGCGCCCCAGGAGGGCGGGCGCAAGGTGGTCCTGGCCACCGCCATCGCCGAAACCTCGCTGACCATCGAGGACGTGCGGGTCGTGGTCGACATGGGCCTGGCGCGGCGGGCGCGGTTCGACCCCGGCAGCGGCATGGCGCGGCTGGTGACGGAACGAGTGACCCGCGCCGAGGCGGCGCAGCGGCGCGGCCGTGCCGGGCGGGTGGCCGAGGGCCTGTGCTATCGCCTCTGGACGCGCGGCGAACACGGCGCGCTGGCCGCCTTTCCGCCCGCCGAGATCGAAGCCGCCGACCTGACGGGGCTGGCGCTGGAACTGGCGCTTTGGGGGGCGGCGCCGGAGGCGTTGCCCTTTCTCACCCAGCCGCCCGCGCCCGCGATGGCCGAGGCGCGGGCACTGTTGGAGATGCTGGGGGCGCTGGATGGCAAGGGCCGCATCGCCGGGCACGGGCGCGACCTGGCGGCGTTGCCGCTGCATCCGCGTCTGGCGCACATGCTGGCGCTGGCCGGCCCCGGCGCGGCACCGCTGGCGGCGCTGATGGGCGAACGCGACCCGCTGCGCGGCGCGCCCTGCGACCTGACGCTGCGGCTCGAGGCGCTGCGCGATGGCGAACGCTTTGCGAAAGACCACCCCTGGGAGGCGAACCGGGCGGCGCTTGAACGGATCGGCGCCGAGGCGCGGCGGCTGGCGCGCGCAGCCGGGACTGCCGGAAGCGGGGCGATGAAGCGGGCCGAAATGGCGGCGCTGGCCTATCCCGACCGCATCGGCCAGCGCCGCAAGGGCGAGGCGGCGCGCTTTGTCCTTGCGGGCGGCAAGGGGGCGGCGATGGATGCCGCCGATCCGCTGGCGGACGCCCCCTGGATCGTGGCGACCGACACCGACGGCGACGCGCGCGAGGCCCGCATCCGCCAGGCCGCGCAGATATCCCTTGACGCGATCCGCGACCTGTTCGCCGACCGGATCGCCCGGGCCGAGATCTGCGAATGGTCGCGCCGCGACCGCCGCGTGGTGGCGCGGCGGCAGGAACGCCTTGGCGCGCTGGTGCTGGAGGACCGCGCCTGGCCCGAGGCGCCCGCCGACGCCGTGGCCCGCGCCATGCTGGAGGGCGTGCGCGACCTGGGCCTGCGGCTTGGCGGGTCCGCCGGACGCCTTGCGGCGCGGGTCGAACTGGTGCGCGCCGAAGGCGCCGATCTGCCGGATTTCTCGCAAGACGGGCTGATGGCCACGCTCGAGACCTGGCTGTTGCCGATGCTGGGCGGGGTGCGCAGCGCCGCCGACTGGCGGCAGTTCGATCTGCTGCCGGCCTTGCAGGCGGCGCTGCGCCGGGACCAGATGCAACTGGTCGACCGGCGCGCGCCGTCGCATTTCACGACGCCGCTGGGCCGCAGGGTGGCGATCGACTATGACGGCGAGGCACCGGCCATCGCGGTGCGCCTGCAAGAGATGTTCGGCCTTGCCGCGCACCCCTCCAGCGCCGGTGTTCCGCTGATCGTCACGCTGCTGTCGC
The DNA here is from genome assembly GCA_020441385.1 of Paracoccaceae bacterium. GTDB lineage: Bacteria > Pseudomonadota > Alphaproteobacteria > Rhodobacterales > Rhodobacteraceae > JAGRMG01. The sequence continues at coordinate 4,823 of JAGRMG010000081.1, read as the reverse complement.
CCGCCGGGCGCCCGGTGCAGGTGACGCGCGACCTGCCCGGTTTCTGGGCCGGTTCCTATGGCGACGTGCGCAAGGAGATGCGCGCGCGATACCCGCGCCATCCCTGGCCCGAAGACCCGATTTCGGCCGATCCGACATTGCGCGCCAGGCCGCGCAAGTGACGCCCGGGCGCAAAGCGCGGGGGCACGCCGGATCGGCCTTGCCCTTTGCCGGCCGGCGCGGATAGGGTCGGGCGACCCGAGACCGCAACAGGCCGCCCATGCCCCCCGATATCGCCCAGCCCCTGACGCCCGAGACGGCGCAGCAGATCCTCGGCGCCCATTTCGCCCCCTGGGTGCAGGCGCTCGATCTGAGCGTGCTCGAGATCGGCGCCGGTCACGCGCTGTTCCGGATGCCGCTTGGCGATCATCTGATGCGCGTGGGCGGCATGGTCTCGGGCCAGGCGCTGGCGGCGCTGGCCGACACCGCGATGGTGTTTGCCGCAATCGCCCATTACGGCAGCGTCAGAACCTTCGCCACCACCGATCTGCACACGCGGTTCCTGCGCCCCGGCACCGGCACGGCGATCCTGTGCCGTGCCGACGTGGTAAGCGCGGGCAAGGCGCTGGTGTTCGCAAAGGCCGAGATGGACGAGGAAAGCAGCGCCAGGACCGTGGCCAGCGCCACCGCCACCTTCTACGCGCCCCGGCCATGATCCTGCGCGCATTTCTGATCGCGGTGCTGCTGTCGGGCTGTGGCCGCAGGCTGACGGGAACCGAGGTGGAATTCGCCAGCCGCATCCATGGCGCGGCGCTCGATCTTGCGCAGGTGCGCCTGGTCGAGGGCGCGCCGGTGGGCAACGTCACCTTCAAGCGCAAGGCGCGCCCGCGGGTGAGTTGCCGCGAACGCATCCTGCCCCCGCCCAAGGAAGAGATCGTCACCACCAAGCCCGCGGCCGTCACCCTGTTCAACACGGTCTATTTCGCGCGCGACTGGTATGTGAAGAATTACCTGCCGGCCTATCCCGAGCGGCTGTATCTGATCGAGGCCATGCTGCTGGCCCATGAACTGACCCATGTCTGGCAATGGCAGAACCGCGCCCGCACCGGATACCATCCGCTGCGCGCCGCCGCCGAGCACGGCAACAGCGACGATCCCTATCTGTTCGATCTCGACGGCGCCCCGGCCTTCCTGCGCTATGGCTATGAACAGCAGGGCGCCATCGTCGAGGAATATGTCTGCTGCCGCGCACTGGCGCCCGAAGCCGCGCGCACGAAACGGCTGCACGCGATGCTGAAGGGCGCGTTTCCCGTCTCGGACCTGCCGCAAAGCCGCGAGAGCGAGGTCTATCTGCCGTGGAAACAGGCGGAGTTGCGCGGAATCTGCGACTGATCCCCGCGCATGGGGCCGGCCGGATCGGGCGACGGGACTACGGCACCTGGATGCTTTCCAGATGGGCCAGGATGGCGGCCAGCGGGCGCGGCGTCGGGGTCATCACGCCATCGACCTCGACCGGCACCAGATCGCCTTCGAGCAGCGCGCCATATTCCGGCATGACCGCACCCGGAACCTGGCCGCGATGATAGCCGTCGATCTGGCTCAGCACCCGGGCGCGCGGGAACGTCCCGTCATTGCGCGCGGCGATGCGGGTCAGATCCGGCGCATTCCGCCCGCCGATCAGGTCGCCGCCCTCGCCGCGATAGCCGTGGCAGGCGGTGCAGTTCTCGGCATAGATCGCCGCGCCCTCTTCCGGGCCGGGCATTTCCTCGGCGGCGCAGGCGGCCAGAACCGCCGCCGATACCGCCGCCAGTACCGCCGCCAGCGGCGCGCCCGGCAATGGGTTGCGCGTCATGTCGGGCCTCCGTCAGCTTGCCTGGAGCGATTGCAGATAGGCCAGCAGATCGACGATCGGTTCGCTGGTCATGATCGGCTGGCCGCTGGGCAGTTTCAGCGCCTGGTCGCGGCCCTCGAAGAAATGGCCGTAGACGGGCATCGGGCTGCCGTGGCTGACCAGCGGGTCGCGCCCGTCGATGCGCTTGATCACCCGTTCGACGGGAAACTCGCCGCCGTTGCGGGCCGCAAGCGTGCTCAGATCGGCCGGCTTGATCACCAGCGCGCCGGCCATCGGCCCCTGTCCCGTTGCCTCGATCCCGTGGCAGGTGGCGCAATGCGCGCGGTAGAGCTGCGCACCCTTCTCGGCGTCCTGTGCCAGCGCGGGCAGCGCCGACGCCGCCAGCGCGGCGGCCCCGATCCATGAAACGATTCGCATATGCTCTCTCCTCATTGTCGCGCAGGGGTTGGGCGATCCTGCAATGTTTCGATATGCTCCGCCAGTGCCAGCAGCGCCGGGGGCGTCGGTATCTCGCGCCCGTCCGGCGCGGTCCAGATCAGGGGCGGGCCGTGCCGTACGGGGCCGAATTCGGGCATCAATGCCGCGTCATCCTTGCCGCGATAGCCATGGATCGTCGCCATCACGCGTTCGGCCGGAAACACGCCGCCATTGGCCGCCGTCAACCCGCGCAGATCGGCCGGCGGCAGCGCCAGATCCGCCGCCATCGGCCCGTCGCCCGCCCCGTCCGTACCGTGACAGGACACGCAATTTTGCCGGTAAAGCACGGCACCGGACGGCCCCGGCCCGGTCGCGCAGGCCGAGGCAAGCACCAGTCCGGTTGCGGCGAGCGCGGCGAGCTTGGGCGGCATGGGTTCGGGAATTCTCCTCGGCCTCGTTGCCCGAAGGCTTGCCCGCCATCCCGGCCGCCGCAATGATTCAGATCAAGCCTTGCGGCGCCGCGCCAGCGCGGCTCAGCCGGTCAGGGCGCCGTCTTCGAGGCGAACCACCCGGTGCATCCGCGCCGCCAGGGCCAGGTTGTGCGTGGCGATCAGCGCCGACAGGCCGGTTGCGGCCACCAGATCCATCAGGGCGGCAAACACCCTGTCCGATGTCGCCGGGTCGAGATTGCCGGTGGGTTCGTCGGCCAGCAGCAGCCGCGGCCGGTTGGCCAGCGCCCGGCAGAACGCCACGCGCTGCTGTTCGCCGCCCGACAGCGCCGCCGGGCGATGATCGCCGCGCCCGCCGACCCCGACGCTGGCCAGAAGATCGCGCGCCCGGGCCCGGGCCTCGGGCGCCGGCACGCCGTTGGCCCGCTGCGGCAGCATCACGTTCTCGATGGCCGAAAATTCCGGCAGCAGGTGGTGGAACTGGTAGACAAAGCCGACATCGCGCCGCCGCACGGCGGTGCGCGCCCGGTCGCTCTTCCCGGTCATGTCCTGCCCGGCGATGCGCACCCGGCCCGCATCCGGCGTGTCCAGCAGCCCGGCAATGTGCAGCAGCGTCGATTTGCCCGCGCCCGAGGGCGCCACGAGCGCCACCACCTCGCCGGGCGCCACTTCGAGATCGGCGCCCCGCAAAACCCTGACTTCGCCGGGCTGGCCCGAAAGATAGCTTTTTTCGATGCCCGACAGGCACAGCACCGGCGCATCCGCGGACTCACTCATAGCGCAGCGCCTCGACCGGGTTCAGCCGCGCCGCCCGCCGCGCCGGGAAGATGGTGACGACGAAGGACAGCCCCAGCGACAGCGCCACCGCCCTGGCGACATCGGAAAGGTGCAACTCGGCCGGCAGGCTGTAGATGCCCCGGATCGCCGGATCCCAGACGCCCCCGCCCATGGCGTAGTTCACGAAGGAGAAGATCGGGTCGATATAGATCGCGAACAGGCAGCCCAGGATGACGCCGGACAGGGTGCCAATCAGCCCGGTGAAGGCGCCGCAGATGAAGAACACCCGCAGCACCGAACCTTCGGACAGGCCGATGGTGCGCAGGATGCCGATATCGCGCCCCTTGTTCTTGACCAGCATGATCAGCCCCGAGACGATGTTCATCGCCGCGATCAGCACCAGGATCGACAGGATCACGAACATCACGTTGTCCTCGACCTCAAGCGCGCGCAAGAACCCGCCGCTCGCGTCGCGCCAGGTCCAGACCTGCGTGCCCTCGCCGGCGGCGCGCAGGATCGGCAGCGCGATGTCCTCGACCGCTTCGGGTCGCGCCACCATCACCTCCAGTTCGTCGGCCACGCCCTCGCGGTTGAAATAGGACTGCGCCTCGTCAAAGGGCATGTAGACGCGGGTCTGGTCGATGTCATAGCGCCCGGCGGTGAACACATAGACCACCTCGTAGGCGTTGACGCGCGGGCTTGTCCCCATCGGCGTGCGCGCGCCGTCGGGCGAGATCAGCTTGACCCGGTCGCCGACCCCCGCCCCGATCTCGCGCGCCAGGCCCGAACCGATCGCGATGCCCGCATCGAAGCGCGACAGATCGCCCATCGCCCGTTCGCCCCCTGCGATCGCGGGCAGCGAGGCAAGGTTGACGGCGCTGATGCCGAACACCTGTGCCCCGGCGTTGCGGCCGCGATGCGAGATCATCACCTGACCCTTGATCAGCGGCGCCACCCTGATCACGCCGGGCACCTGCGCCACCCGTTCGGCCAGGGCGTCGTAGTCGTGCAGCGTGCGGTCAATACCGCCCTGCCCGGTCGTCTGGCCGGCGCTGTAGACGGTGACATGGGCGTTGGCGCCCAGGATGGTGCCGACGAACTCCGACCGGAAGCCCGAGCGCACCGCCAGCGTGGCGATCAGCGCGAACACCGCCAGCGTGATGCCGATCAGCGAAATCCACGTCATCACGCTGACCCCGCCTTCGGCGCGGCGGGCGCGCAGATAGCGCCAGGCGATCATCCATTCGTAGGGGGCGAAAGGTGGGGGGGCGCCGGCCATGACTGCTCCGCGACGAGGTTGGGCGCACCGTATTTTGCGCCGGTTGGGGGGTCAAGCGCCATGCCCGGCG
>JAGRMG010000080.1 GCA_020441385.1 Paracoccaceae bacterium | reverse complement strand
GCGACCAACTGGCCCAGATCCTTGAGGTGGACATGGCCGGGCACGAACTGGGTGAACGAGTTGACGACCGCGATGATCGGCTTGCCGAAATCGCCCTCGCCCATGCCGGTGGCGCGCCACAGCGCGCGGGCGCCGGCCATGTTGCGGCCATGGGTCGAACGTCTGGAACGGTAATGCGGCATCTGTCTGGCTCCTTCGGGCTTGCCGGGCCAATGTGGCGGTTGCGGCGATTGTGGCGACCCTCGCGGTTTCCCCTTTCGGGCCGGAAAATTCAAGCGAAAGGTCACAGGCCCCGGAACGGATCGAGAATGCGCAACCGGTCCTCGACGCGCATCCCGTGCTGCATGTCCTCCGAAAACAGCCGTTCGCAGCCGCTGGTCAGCGCCGCCGCGACGATCATCGCGTCATAGACCGAAAAGCCATAGCGCGCGCCAAGCGCAAGGCCGGTCTCGTGCAGATCGGGCGTCAGGTCCACCACTTCGCAAAGGCTGCGGATGCCGGCCAGAAATTCGGCGGCCTCCTGCCAGCCCATCCCGGCCTTGCGCCGGCAATTGACCAGGGTTTCGTTCAGTACCTGCACGCTGATCGTGCCGCCGGCGGCCAGGCACGTTTCGGCCCGATCCGCCTTGGGGCCGTCGTCGAGCAGGTAAAGAATGACGTTGGTGTCGAAGAAGTCACCGCGCATGGGCCGCATCGCGGCTGAGCCGGTCGGCGGCGCTCAGGCGGCCGCGGAACCGGCGCAGCGGCTCCAGGATCTCGTCGGGGCGGGGATGGCGCGCCACCGCGAGTCCCCGCGCGTCGGCGCGCAGTTCGATGCTGTCGCCTTCCTTCAGGCCCAGTTCGCGCACCAGGTCGGCAGGTAAACGGACGGCCAGCGAGTTTCCCCATTTCGCGATCTGCATGGCAGCCTCCCGACCAGCTATGGATATACATTGAGACATGTATATCATCACCCGCCCGATTTCAAGAACGACAGGCTTGCCCCTTGGCGGCAAACGCAAGGCGGGCGCCCGGTTGCCCGGACGCCCGCCGTCGCGGCGCTGCCGCCTAGCCGATGATCGCGTTCAGCCTGTCGCTCGGGCGCATCGCGGCTTCGGTCTTGGCCGGGTCGGTGTTGTAGTACCCGCCCAGATCGACCGGCTTGCCCTGCGCCGCGGCCAGTTCGGCCAGGATCGCGGCCTCGCCCTCGGCCAGCGCCGTGGCGATGGGCGCGAAATGCGCCTTCAGCGCGGCGTCGCCATCCTGCGCGGCCAGCGCCTCGGCCCAGTAGCGGGCGAACCAGTAGTGGCTGTCGCGGTTGTCGGGCTGGCCGACGCGGCGCCCGGGCGAGCGGTTGCATTCCAGCACCTTCGTCGTCGCCTCCTCGACCGCCGCGCCCAGGACCGCCGCCTTGCCGTTGCCGGTGGCCTCGGCCAGGAAATCGAGGGATTCGCCAAGCGCGCAGAACTCGCCCAGGCTGTCCCAGCGCAGATGCCCCTCGGCCACCAGCTGCTGCACATGCTTGGGCGCCGAGCCCCCTGCCCCGGTCTCGAACAGCCCGCCGCCGTTCATCAGCTTGACGATCGACAGCATCTTGGCGCTGGTGCCCAGTTCCAGGATCGGGAACAGGTCGGTCAGGTAGTCGCGCAGCACGTTGCCGGTGACGGCGATGGAATCCTCGCCCTTGCGGATGGTTTCGAGCGTCAGCCGCGTCGCCTCGCGCGGGGCCATGATCGCGAACTTGTCCGCAACGCCCTGCGCGGCGAGGATCGTCTTGACATAGGCGATCAGTTCGCGGTCATGGGCGCGGTTCTCGTCCAGCCAGAAGATCGCCTGCGCGCCGGTGGCCTTCTGGCGGTCGATGGCCAGCCTGACCCAGTCCTCGATCGGCGCCTGCCGGGCGGTGGAGGACCGCCAGATATCGCCCTTCCTAACCGCGTGTTCGTGCAGCACCTCGCCATTGGCCAGCACATAGCGCACGGTGCCATCCTCGGGAATCTCGAAGGTGGTCGGGTGGCTGCCGTATTCCTCGGCCTTCTGCGCCATCAGGCCGACATTCTGCACCGCGCCCGCGGTGGCCGGATCCAGCGCGCCGGTTTCCTTGAAATAGGCGATGGTCTCGTCATAGACCGGGGCATAGGAATTGTCGGGAATCACGCATTTGGCGTCGGCCTCCTGCCCGTCCGGCCCCCAGCCCTTGCCGCCGGCCCGGATCAGCGCGGGCATCGAGGCGTCGATGATCACGTCCGAGGGGACATGCAGGTTGGTGATGCCCTTGTCGGAATTGACCATGTAGAGCGGCGGGCGCGCGGCCAGCGCCGCCTTGAGGTCGGCCTGCAATTCCGGCTTGCCGGCGATGCGCGCTTCCAGATCGCCGATGCCCGAATTCGGGTTCCAGCCGAGCGCGCGCACCTCCTCGCCGTGGCTGGCCAGGAAATCCTCGAGATAGACCGACACGAAATGGCCGAAGATGATCGGGTCGGAGACCTTCATCATCGTCGCCTTGAGATGCACCGAAAACAGCACCCCCGGTTCGACCGAGGCGATCTGCGCCTTGATGAAGTCGCGCAGGGCCGCGGCGCTCATGAAGGTGGCGTCGACCACGGTGCCGGCGGCCAGGTCGATGCCGTCCTTCAGCACGGTTTCGCCGCTGGCGCCCTCCAGCACGATCCTGGCCTTGCCGGCCTGCGCCGCCGTCAGGGTCGCCGATTTCTCGTTGGAATAGAAATCGTCGCCCGCCATGGCGGCGACATGGGTGCGGCTGTCGGCCTTCCATTCGCCCATCGAATGCGGGTTGTTGCGCGCGAAGGTCTTGACCGCCCTGGCCGCACGGCGGTCGGAATTGCCCTCGCGCAGCACCGGGTTCACCGCCGACCCCTTGATCGCGTCATAGCGGGCGCGAATGTCGCGCTCCGCGTCGCTTTGCGGGTCTTCGGGATAGTCGGGGATCGCGAATCCCTGGCCCTGCAACTCGGCGATTGCGGCGTTCAGTTGCGGACCCGAGGCCGAGATGTTGGGCAGCTTGATCACGTTGGCGCGCGGCGTCCTGACCAGATCGCCCAGCATGGCGAGGTCGTCGCCGACCTTCTGGTCGTCCGTCAGGAAATCGGGAAACGCCGCCAGGATGCGGCCCGCGACCGAAATGTCCCTGACACCGACATCGACCCCGGCGGCGGCGGCAAAGCTGCGGATGATCGGCAGCAGCGAGACGCTGGCGAGCTGCGGCGCTTCGTCCACCTTGGTATACACAATGTCGGGGGTCTGGGTGTCGGCCATGATTTCTCAACCTTTCAGCGATCCGGGAGGCGTTGGGTTCAAAGGCGCGCGGGGCCGGATGCGGCCGGCGCCGGTTCCCGCGCCGAATAGGCCATGACGGGCCAAAGATCAATTCGCCAGATGCCCGCCCGCGCCGGACATGATGCCACGCCGTCGCGCCGCGCGCCCGGCCCGCCCTCAGCAGGTATAGTTCAGCGCCAGCCGCCCGCCATCGGCATAGATCGTCTCGCCGGTGATATAGCTGGCGGCGGGGCTGGCCAGAAACGCCACCGTCTCGGCGATCTCGGCCGCCGTTCCGGTCCGCTTCAGCGGCGTGCGCGACATCGCCCGCGCCATGGCCTCGGGGTCGGCGTTCACGCCCGCCATCATCTGCGTGTCGATGGAACCGGGGCCGACGGCGTTGACGCGGATGCCGTGGGGCGCCAGCGCCAGCGCCGCCGCCCGGGTCAGCTGCGCCACCCCGCCCTTGGAGACGCAGTAGGACGCGATCGTCGGAATCGCCACGACCGCGTTGACCGAGGACATGTTGACGATGGCGCCCTTGATGCCGCGCGCCACCATGGTGCGCGCGGCGCGCTGGGTGGCGCAGAAAACGCCGGTCACGTTGACGTCGAGCACCTTGCGGAACTCCTCGACGGGCACGTCGAGAAAATCGCGCGGCATGGCGATGCCGGCATTGTTGACCAGCACCGAGACCGGGCCGATATCGGCCTCGATGCGGTCAAACATCGCGCCGACCGCATCCGCATCGGCCATGTCGCATACCGTCGCGACGGCGCCATGGCCCAGCGTTTCGGCGGCCTCGCGCAGCTCGGTTTCCAGAATGTCGGCCAGCACCACGCGATGCCCCGCCCGCGCCAGCGCCCCGGCGCAGGCATATCCGATGCCCCGCGCCGCGCCGGTCACGAGGGCTATGTTCAATTCGCTCATCCGCCTCTCCTCCATCACTCGTCCAGCCCGTAATCGTCGCGCGCCTGCGCCGGGCTCACATAGCCGGCGGCCAGATCGGCGCGCACCGCATCGCGCGCGCGCGCCTTCGGGTCGCCGTAGCCGCCGCCGCCGGGCAGGCACAGGCGCAGCCGCCGGCCCGCCGCGATCTTCTGGCGCCCCTTGCCCTTCAGCGCGCCCCCGCCCACCAGTTCGACCCGCCCGCAGGCCCCCGGCCCGCCGCCGCTGCGCCCCCGCGCCGGGTGCTCGACGCGGTCGAACATGGCGTTGACGTGGAAATCATAGCCCTGCCGCGCCTCGATCTCGATCACCTGGCCCAGCCCGCCGCGATACTGCCCGGCCCCGCCCGACCCCTCGCGCAGATCCTTACGCCAGATCACCACGGGGCCGACATGTTCGGTGGCCTCCACGCTCATGGTCTTGACGCCCGAGGGAAAGGCGGTGGCGCTCAGCCCGTCCAGCGCCGGGCGCGCCCCGGTGCCGCCCGAGTTGAACATCAGCACCTCGGCGCCGCGCAGCCCGGCCTCCGGGTCGGCCGGACGCGCCGAGATCTGGACGTTCCACAGCGCGCTGGACCCTTCCGCCGGAACCACGCCGGGCAGGGCGTGAAACAGCGCCCCCAGCACCACGTCGGGCACCATGTGCCCCAGCACGTGGCGCACCGATACCGGCGCCGGGCGCCGCGCGGCCAGAATGCAGCCCTCCGGCGCGCTGATCTCGAACGGTTCGAGCGAGCCGGCGTTGTTGGGCACTTCCGGGGCGATGGCGCATTTCAGCCCGTAGCAGGCATAGGCGCGGGTATAGACCTCGGGCACGTTGACGCCGAAACCGCTCATGCCGCTGGTGCCGGCGAAATCGGCGCGCAGACGCTCGCCCTCGATATCCAGCGTCACCGCCATGCGCACCGGCGCGTCATAGCCATCGACCACCATCTCGTTGCGATAGACGCCGTCGGGCACCGCGGCGATGGCCGCCCGCGTCGCGGCGCGGCTGGTGTCGATGATGTAATCGGCCAGCCCGGCCAGATCGCCAAGCGCGAATTCGTCCAGCATCGCCTGAAGGCGGCGGTCGCCGGCGGCGTTGCAGGCGGCCAGCGAATGCAGATCGCCGATCACCTGATCGGGTTCGCGCACGTTCCAGCGCACGATGCGCAGCAGATCGCGCGAAATCTCGCCCCGCTCGGCGAATTTCATGATCGGCAGCAACAGCCCTTCCTCATAGACCTCGCCCGCGTCCGGGCCGAAACCGCGCCCGCCGATATCGACGACATGCGCGGTGCAGGCGAAAAAGCCGACCGGCCGGCCTTCGCGGAACACCGGCGAAACCATGGTGATGTCGTGCAGATGCCCGGTGCCCTTCCAGGGGTCGTTGGTCAGGTACACATCGCCCTCGAACACGTTCTGCATGCCGATCTCGGCCAGGAAATGGCCGACGCTCTCGGCCATGGCGTTGACATGGCCGGGCGTGCCGGTGACGGCCTGCGCCATCATCCGTCCGCGCAAATCGAACAGCCCCGCCGACAGATCGCCGGCCTCGCGCACCGAGGTCGAGAACGCGGTGCGCACCAGGGTCGTCGCCTGTTCCTCGACCACCGCGATCAGGCGGTTCCACATGATCTGATGGTCGATCGCCGCACTCATGCCCCGGCCTCCTTGCGCAGCAGCAGCAGACTGCCATCACCCTGCCCGATCGCCCGGAATGCGGATGTGACGATGGTCGCGGTCTCATCCTCGACGATCACCGCCGGGCCGTCCACCCCGACGCCGGGCGCCATGTCGGCGCGGGCGACCTCGCGCGCGGCCACGGTGGCGCGCAGCGCGGCGTCGTAGAATTCGCGCGGCCTGCCCGCCGCCTCGGCCCCGGCGGCCAGAAAGCGGCGGGCCTCTTGCACCGGCGGCAGCGCGGTGGCGACGCGCAGCGCCCAGTTGGCGATCTCGATCTCGAGCCCCTCGATGATGCGCCCGAACAGTTGCCGATAGGCGGCCTCGAACGCCGCGCGGATCGCGGCCCGGTCGCTTTCGGCAAAGCGGCGATGCTCCAGCACCACGGGAATCTCCCAGCCCTGCCCGCCATAGCGCATATGCGCGATCAGCCGGGTGGCGGTCGCCGCCCCCTGCCCCGCCCCCCGGGCAAGAAAGGCCCGCGCCTCGGCCTCGAGCACGGCCAGCGCGGCGTTGACCGCCCCGGCGTCGAACTCCGACAGCCGCTGGAACAGCCCGCGCGTCGCCTCGTAGGAAAACGGCGCGCGCAGGAACCCGATGGCCGATCCGACCCCGGCGCCGGGCGGGATCAGGGCGGCGGCGATCCCCAGCTTCTCGCATTGCCGGCAGGCATGCAGCGGCGCGCCGCCGCCAAAGGCGATCATGGTGTAGGATTCGATGTCGCGGCCGTTTTCCACCGCATGCACGCGGGCGGCATTGGCCATGTTCTCGTCCACCATCTCGGTCACGGCGAAGGCGGCGGCCTGCGCATCGGGCGCCACCCCGCCCAGCCGCGCGGCCAGCGCCGCGCCCGCCCGTTCGCGCGACAGCGCGATCGCGCCGCCGGCGAAATTGTCCGCGTCGATCCGGCCCAGCACCAGGTTGGCGTCGGTCACGGTGGGTTCGTCCCCGCCGCGCCCGTAGCAGGCCGGCCCCGGTTCGGACCCGGCCGAGCGCGGCCCGACCCGGATGCGCCCCATGCCGTCCACCCAGGCGATCGAACCGCCCCCGGCGCCGATCTCGACCATCTCGACCACGGGCGTCGAAACCGCCATGCCCGAACCCTTCCTGAACCGCCAGGTGCGCGCCACCTCGAAGCTGGCGGCGGTCCGGGGCGTGCCGTCCTCGATCAGGCAGATCTTGGCGGTTGTGCCGCCCATGTCGAAACTGAGCGTGCGGGCCTGCCCGTGCGCGCGGGCGAACCCGGCGGCATAGATCGCACCCCCCGCGGGGCCCGATTCCAGCAGCCGCACCGGCTGCTGCACGGCGGTTTCCAGCCCGATCAGCCCGCCGCCCGAATGCATCATGAACACCGGCGCGCCGATCCCGGCCGCGCGCAGACGCTCCACCAGCCGCCGCAGATAGTCGGCCATCAGCGGCTGCACATAGGCGTTGGCGATCACCGTGTTGAAGCGTTCGAATTCGCGCATCCTCGGCGAGATCGCCGAGGACAGGGAAACCGGCAGACCGGGCGCGGCCCGGTTCAGCGCCTCGGCCATCGCCCGTTCATGCGCGTCGTTGGCATAGGCATGCAGAAACCCCACCGCCACGGCCTCGTAACCGCCCGCGGCCACGGTTTCGGCCAGCGCCGCGATCGCGTCCGCATCCGGCGCCAGCAGGACCGAACCGTCGGCGGCGACCCGTTCGGCCAGGACAAGGCGGTCGGCCCGCGCCACCAGCGGGGCCGGCAGCACCAGGTTCAGGTCGTATTGCTCGAACCGGCTTTCGGTGCGCATCTCGATCACGTCGCGAAACCCGTCCGTGGTGATGAACGCCACCCGCGCCCCGCGCCGCTCGATCAGCGCGTTCGTCACCAGCGTCGTGCCGTGGATCACCTGGCCGATATCGCCCGGCGCCACCCCGGCCCGCGCCGCCGCCCTCTCAAGGCCCGCCATGATCGCGCGTTCGGGCGCGCCGTGATCGGTCAGCAGCTTGCAGGTGGACAGCCCGCCGGCATGTTCCAGCGCCACATCGGTGAAGGTGCCCCCGATATCGACTCCGGCGCGGATCGGGTCTTCGCGCATCCCCCTCACAATCCCCGGATCAGCTGATTGACCGCGAAGGCTGTGTGATAGAACCCGGTCCTGAGCGTGCGCGCCGGAACCGGCGTCAGGTCGCTGATCGGCATCGGCAGACCGGCCTCGCCCGCGCCCGCGATCAGCCCCGCCAGCGCCCGCCCGAACACCGTGCCCGGCGCGATCCCGCGCCCGTTGTATCCGATCGGCGCATAAAGCCCCTCGGCCAGCCGGTGAATGCGCGGCAGATGGTCCGGCGTCATGGCGATCTGGCCGTGCCAGCCGCTTTCGAACTCCACCGGCCCCAGTTCGGGAAACAGCCGGCGCAGCCGCCGCGCCGCCCAACGGCGCGACAGCCCGCCCGTTCCCCCCATCAGCGCCCCCATGGAGCCGACGATCAGGCGGCCCGCATCGTCGCGGCGCAGGGCGAACATGATCGGCGCGGTATCCCAGAGCCCCTGCCCGTCCTTCAGGATATGCGCGCCCGCCTCGCCCATGGGCGGCGTGGCCAGCTGAAAGAAATGGATCATGGTATAGCTGCGCCGCAGCCCCGGCCACAGATCGTCGGAATAGGCGTTGGTGCCCAGCACCACATCGCGCGCGCTCAGCGTGCCCGACGCGGTGCGCACCCGCCATTGCCCGCCCTCGCGGTGCAGGCCCGTGACCCGCGCCCCCGTGCTGATGCGCGCCCCCGCCGCGCGCGCCGCCCGCGCCAGGCCGCGGGCATATCCCATGGGGTTGACGGTCCCCGCGCGCCGGTCCAGCAGCCCGCCGAAGAACGCCTCGGTTCCCGTCTTCTCGGCCACCTCGGCACGGTCCAGCAGAGCGACCGGCGCGCCCAGCCGCGCCCATTCGCCGGCCCGGCGCGCCAGATCGGCCTGACCGCGCGGCGAATGCGCGGCGTGGATGGTCCCGTTGCGGGTGGCTTCGCACCGTATCTGGTGTTTTTCGATCAGCGAATACACAACATCCGGGGCCTTGCCCAGCAGGTCGATCAGTGCGGCGCCCTGCGCCTCGCCCATGCGCGCGCGCACGTCCTGGGGCGGCAGCCAAAGCCCCGCATTGACCAGCCCGACATTGCGCCCCGACCCGCCGAACCCGACATGGCGGGCCTCGATCACATGGCAGTCGATCCCCGCTTCGGCCGCGTGCAGGGCTGTCGACAACCCGGTAAAGCCGGCGCCGACGATGGCCAGGTCGGTCTGCCCGTCGCCCGCCAGCGGGCTGACGATATCGGCCTCATCGGCCGAACTGTCCCACAGCGAAACCGCCGGTCTTTGCGTCATCTCGTCCAGTCTCCCGGCTCCGCGCCCGCGATGGCGCCCGCCCGACCTTGTGCCGCCGGCGCGCGGGCGTCAATACGCGCCCACGCCATACCGCAGGAAAGACGGAACCGGCCGCCGTCACGACCACGGCGGCCGGAACGCCCTCAGGCCAGCACGATCAACTCGCTCACCTCGCCATCCACCGACCGGCAGGCGGCCAGCAGCCGCGCCATCAGATGGGTGTTGACATAGGCGGCATGAAACCGGCTGGGCGCGGTCAGCGTCAGCCGCCCCCCCGCCCTGTCGCGGCGGCGCAGCGCGCGCACCCACGATCCGTAGACCGCCGGATCCTCGGCATGGATGACCGCCTGCGCCAGCGACCATTCGCGCCCGTCGCTCAGGTCCGGCGCGGGCACGTTGCCCTTGACCGGCAGCGGCACCACCTCGGCGCCGCCGGGTGCGCCTTCCAGCCTCTGCTGGAAATCCGGGCCGACCGCGCCCCATTGCGCCCGCGTGTCGTCCAGGATGCGGGCGATATCCAGCCGGTATTCGCTGACCCGCCCGCGTGCCCCCTGCCGCCGGACCACCAGCCAGCCCATGGCGCGCAGCCGCGCCATTTCCCGTTTGACGGTGCGTTCGTCGACCGACCACAGGCGCGCGATCTCGCGCTGGCCCACCGCCAGTTCGTCGCGTCCCCAGTTGTAGCGCGCGGTGATCAGCGTCATCAGCCGAAGCGCCAGCTTCTGCTCCGCCTTGGGCCGGGACAGCGCGAAGGCGCCCATCGCGGTCAGCAGATCGTATTTGCGCGCGCCGGCGCCGGGGCCGGTCGGCCTGCGCCCCGGGGCGGCGGATTTCGCGTCTGGGTACATGCTGCCCCTCGTTTCACCTGACACGGATCGCCAAATCCGCTATGCCTCGACTGGTCCGGGTCTGTTGCCCGTGATTTGTCGGATCGCCATGGTTTCCGTCCGGTTAATGCACCGAACTCCGCGTTAATCCGATCTTGGTAACGATTAGCGTCCGGGCGGCCGATTCTGTCAAGGCCCGGCATCGGCGATCCGGCGCCAGAACCGTTCATTTACAGAATGAACCGGTATTATAGGTATTGGGGGACAGTCTGAATGTCCCCTATTCGGGCGAAAATGTCCCCCATTGCGGCACTTGGGGGCAAAACCCGTCCCCCTATCGGGTTGCAGGCGCCGGAGTCACGCGAATCTCGCAGAACGAAAGGTGAATATCCAATGAAATCAATGCTGTCCCCGCGGGGACAGCCGCGCGGCGCCGCGACGAGTTTTCGCTTTGCGATTCCGGCAAATCGGCGTAAATCGGGTATGAGCAGAAATCAACGTCCGCGAAGCGGGCAAGGAGGCAGGATGTTCACCCACCAGGATCTGGCGCGGCTTCAGGCGCAGTCGCTGAAAATGCAGGGCTGGATCCGCCAGCAGACCTATTCGCCCGAGTTGGAAAAGACCCTGCGCCGGTTCTCGAGCTGGGAGGTGGCCGAGCTGATCTTCCGCGTCAACCAGTCCACCCTGCGCGGCCGTCTCGCCGCCGACCCGTCCCTGCCCCAGGGCCAGGTCGAGGAGGACGGGCGCCAGCGCTGGTATGCCCTCGAGGAGATCAACGAACTGCGCCGGCGGCTGCGCGTCAACCGCCGCTCGCTGATGCCGGTGCGCCCGCGCGGCAAGCGCGCGATCCGCGCCGCGATCGCCAATTTCAAGGGCGGCGCCGGCAAGTCCACGGTGGCGCTGCATTTCGCCCATGCCGCCGCGCTCGACGGCTATCGCGTGCTGTGCATCGACTTCGACCCGCAGGCTACGCTGAGCCATTCCATGGGGCTGTCGGACGTGGCCGAGGAATTCACCGTCTGGGGCATCATGGCGCGCGACCTGATCGCCGAGACGGCGCGCATGAACGCGGCCGCCAGCGGCGCCGAAAGCGGCACCGCCCTGCCCCGCCGCCGCCTGCCCGAGGCGATCACCGCCATGGGGCTTGGCGATCTGCGCAACGCCGATTTCATCAAGCCGACCTGCTGGCCCACCATCGACCTCATCCCGTCCTGCGCCAACGCCGCCTTCGTCGAATTCGCCAGCGCGCAGTACCGGCACCTGAACCCGGAATGGTCGTTCTTCGCCGCCGTGTCGCGGTTTCTCGACGGGCTGGCCGACGACGCCTACGACCTGATCGTGTTCGACTGCCCGCCGGCCATCGGCTATCAGTCCATGAACGCGGTGTTCGCCGCCGACGTGCTCTACATCCCGTCCGGGCCGGGATACTGGGAATACGATTCCACCACTTCCTTCATCGGCCAGCTGTCCGAGGCGCTGGAGGATCTGTCGCGCTTTTCGGGCATTGTCCCCGCGGGGACGATGACCCTGCCCAAGGCGTTCTGCGACATCCGCTTTCTGCTGACCCGGTTCGAGCCGGCCAACGAACTGCACCGCGCGATGCAGCAGGCTTTCGGCAAGGTTTTCGGCGACAGGATGACAACCCACCCGATCGAGATGACCCGCGCGGTGGAACAGTCCGGGCGGTTCCTCTCCTCGATCTACGAAATCGATTACCGCGACATGACGCGGGAAACCTGGCGGCGGGCGCGGGCGTCCTTCGATGGCGCCTATGGCGAGTTCCGCGACAACCTTGTCGCCGCCTGGGATCAACTGGAGGCCAGAGCATGAGCAAACGACGCATCTTCGACATCGACTTTCCCGAAGGCGCCGGGCCGGCACCCGCGCCGGCCGCGCCCGGGCCGCAGGCGCGGCGCGGCCCGATGGCCGCCGCGATCGGCGAAAACGCCGACGCCTTGCGCGCGCGCAGCGCGGCCGAGGCGGCGATTCGCGAGGAAAACGACCGCCTGGCGCATGAACATGTGCGGCTGAAGAAGGCCGGGCTGATCACCGATCTGGTGCCGCTCGACGCGATCGCCAGCGCCAAGCTGACCCGCGACCGCAAGCCGGGCCGCGACGCCGATCTGGACGAGCTCAAGGCGTCGATCCGCGAGGTCGGGCTGTCCAACCCGATCATGGTCGAGGCGGTGGGCGAGGGCGCCTACGAGCTGATCCAGGGCTATCGCCGGCTGGCGGCGTTTCGCGAACTGCACGCCGAGACCGGCGAGGACCGCTTTGCCGCCATCCCCGCCGGGCTGATCGCGCATGGCGAGCAGCTCGAGCTGCTGTACCGGCGGATGGTCGACGAAAACCTGGTGCGGCGCGACATCTCGTTCGGCGAGATGGCGCAGCTTGTGCGGGCCTATGCGCGCGACCCCGAGACCGCCGCCGAAACCGTGGATGAGGCCCTGACCGCGCTGTTCGGGTCTGCATCGCGGCAAAAGCGCAGCTATGTGCGCCATTTCGTGACGGTGATCGAGGCGCTGGGGTCGCGGCTGAAATTCCCCGAGGCGATTCCCCGCGCGCTGGGTCTGCAACTGGAAAAGCGGATCAGCAACGAACCCGGCGCCGCGGCCCGGATCGGCGCGGCGCTGACCGCGTCCATGGCCAGCACGCCCGAGGCCGAGCTCGAGGCGCTGAAGGCGCAGGCGACGGCGCCGCGCCAGGCCGGCACGCCGCGCCCGCGGGCCAGTGCCGCCAAGACCACGTTCCGCCAGGAGGTGAAGGCCGGCAGCGTGCGCTGCGCGGCGGCGCAGGGCCGGGTCGAGATGCGCATGGATCGGGATTTTTCCAATGTAAGCCGCCGCCGGCTCGAGGCGGCGGTTGCGGCGTTCTTCCAGGCGCTGGACGCGGACGGGTAGGGGGGGGCGTTCGCGGCGCGGAACGAAAAGTGAATTCCGTTTGAAATCAAGGCTGTCCCCGCGGGGACAGTCAGCCGAGCAGATCGGTGGCGGGGTTGTCCGACAAATCCACATCATCGTAATAGCGCAGCGCCTGGGCCATGGAGCGGTGCAGACTGAGGCGCATGGCGGCCTGGATCGGCGCGCCGTCGAGCGCGGCCTGGGTCAGAAAGCCCGAGCGCAGCCCGTGCGGGGTGGCGAAGCCGGGCGGAAACCCCGCCAGCGTCAGCCGGTGGGTCACGATCTGGTGGATCGCCTCGGGCGAGAGCCGCCGCTTCAGCACCCGGTCGGATTTCGATACCGGCCGGAACAGCGGGCCGTCCTCGATGCCGGCGACCTCGATCCAGTGTACCAGCGCCTGCGCCGCGCGGCCCTTGAGCAGCAGCCGCGGGGTTTCGCCGCGCGCCGTGGTCTTGGTTTCCAGCAGCGACATCCAGATCCGCCCCCGCGCGGCGAATTCCTTCAGATCGACATCCTCGCGCATCAGCGCGGCGATCTCCGAGCGCCGCCGCCCGCCCGAGGCCCAGCCCAGCATCAGCACGGCGCGGTCGCGGCAGTCGCGCCGCGATCCGCGACAGGTGCCCAGCATCGCCGTCAGCACCTCGCGGGTGATCGGGTGTTTCGATTTCGGCGCCGGGGCGCGGGCGGCGGCGCGCCGCGCCTTGGCGCGGGCCTGGCGCAGCAGCGGCGCCTCGAACGGCGAGGCGAGGTTGCGCATCCGGTGAAAGGCCCGCCACGAGGCGATGCGCCGGTCGAGCGTCGAGGGCGCGGGGCAGGCGAGGCTGCGGCGCAGACCCTGAGCGATCAGGGTCATGGCGGCCTGGCGCGCGGCGTCGGTTTCGCCGGCGCCGGTCAGGTCGCGGGCGTGATCGAGGATGAAGCGCAGCGCCACGTCCTCGGCCTCGGGCCAGACCGGGGCGGCACCCATGCGCGCCTGTTTCCAGGCGGTGATGTAGATCAGGTCGCGTTCATAGGCGCGCAGCGTGTTTTCCGGCGTGCCGCGCACATAAAGGTCGCTCAGCGCGGCGCGGTCGGCCTCGGGCAGGGCGGGCGGGGCGGCGGGAAAGGGGCGCGTCGGGGTCGTCATGGCCGCCAGACTGGCCGATTTCGCCGGTCTGCGCAACAGCGTTGATAAGCGCATCTTATCGGATCCGATGCCGGGCGGGCAACGCTGCCAGGGTGGCGCGCGAAACCGCCGGATTGTGCGCGCCAGAGCCTGCGCGGCGCGCGCAGACGGGCCACGGGAGCAGGTGGTTTGACGCGCCCGCCGTGAGGCGATGCGCCTCAGGCCGCTTTCAGCGCCTCGGCGCCGGACGCCTGCGCGTCGCCGTCGCGGCCCGCGATCAGGGCGGCGTGCAGCGCGGCGATGGCCGCGTCCATCGCTTCGGCGCCCAGCACGAACTGCACATCGACGTTGCGCGGCGTCTGGTGCGCGGCGATCACGGCAAGCCCGGCGCGTTCCATCGACTGAAGGCCGCGGGTCAGGGCGCGGGTGCCGGTCAGGTCGCGCCCGATCGCCGAGACGATGCACAGCGTGCGCGTGCCGATATCGGCCGACGGATAGGTCTGTTCCAGATCGCGCACCACGCGGCGCACCGTCTTCAGCGACGCCTCGACATAATGCGTGATGGTGTTGGCGTTCGAGGTCTTGGAGACGATGCGCACCTTGTGACGGCTGAGCGCGTCGAGGATGGCGGAATCATAGCCCTTGACCCCGACCATGTCCTGTTCGAACACCTCGAGCGCGATCACCTTCAGCCCGGTCACGATCTCGACGCCGGGCGCCTCGGCCGGCTGGTCGTCGATCAGCGTGCCCGGATCGTCGGGTTCGAAGGCGTTGGTGACGCGCAGCGCCACGTCGGCCTGGCGCAGGGTCTTGGCGGCCTTGGGGTGGATCGCCTCCATCCCCATGTTCGACAGCTGGTCGGCCACGTCGTAATTGGTGTGGCCCAGCTTGCGCACCTCGCCCGGGCCGACAAGCTTGGGATCGGCCGAGGACAGGTGGAATTCCTTGTGGATGATCGCCTCGGCGGCGCCGGTATGGGCGGCGATGTTGGCGAATGTCACCTCGGAATAGCCGCGGTCGAATTCGCGCATCAAGCCCTCGCTGCATTGCGCATAGCCGGTGACGACGGGCAGTTCGCTGGCCAGATCGACGCGGTCCAGCCCGGCCGCGATGCGTTGGCCGAGCGTGACCTCGTTTTCGTCGCGCCAGCCGCTGAGGTCGATGAACCGCGCGGCGATGCCGGCGCGTTGCAGCATCAGCGTGGTGACGAAGGCGGAATGCGCCTCGCCCAGCCCCGACAGCAATTCGCGGATCACCGCCATGTGGCTGGACAGGCGGAAATGGCCGTAGGAACACAGCCGTTGCAGATCGAACAGGCACGAGCGCGCGCCCTCGATGCGTTCGCGCACGAATTCGTCCGCCGCGGTCAGGTCGGCGGGATGTTCCAGAAGCCCGTTATGGGCCTTGCCCATCTGCGCGCCGACCTCGGTCAGCGCGTCGAGCCAGCCATGGTCGTTGTCGTCGTTGGCAAACAGCGCATAGACCCCCGGCGCGCCGGATTTCTTGTGTTCCAGCAGCAGGTCGGTGATGCCGCCGAAGGCCGACACCACGAAGATGCGGTGATAGAGATCGCCGCCCTCGCGGGTGCCGGTGAACAGCGTGTCGCGCAGTTCGCGCAGGCGGCTCATCGAGGTGCCGCCGATCTTTTCGACGGAATGTCTGGGAAATGTCACGTCGGGTCGTCCCGGCTGAACGCCGGGCCTCCTTGTTCGGGTTTCAGGCGCCGCTGTCGGCGGGCGCATAGGATCCGTCCTCGCGGTGCACCTCGGTGCCGGTCACGGGCGGGTTGAACACGCAGGCCATGATCAGTTCCTCCGACGCGCGCAGGGTGTGGCGGTCGTGCTGGTCGAGCGCGTACATCACGCCGGGCCTGATCTCGTGCGTCTCGCCGGTGGCCAGATCGGTGATCGAGCCGGTGCCCTGCATGCAATAGACGCTTTCGAAGTGGTTCTTGTATTCGAACGTGTGCTCCGAGCCGGGTTCGAGAAAGGTGATGTGAAAGGAAAAGCCCATCCCGTCCCCGGCCAGCAGCATCCGCACCGACGACCACTGCGCGTCGCTGACCACGCGGTCGCGTTCGTCCTTCACGATTTTGTCGAAATCTCTCACGATCATGTCTTCTACTCCGCTGCGATACGGCTGGCGGCGGCGGTTTCGCGCGCCGCGTCGAGCATGATGCCCAGCCCCCTGCGCAACGTCTCTTCGGGCGTGGTCAGCGGCGCCAGCACCTTGACCACCTGATCCTCGGACCCGGAGGTTTCGATGACAAGCCCCTTGTCGAACGCGCGGGCGCAGATTTCGCCGGCCAGTTCGCCGCTGCCGACATCGACCCCCTGCATCAGCCCGCGCCCCTTGAGGCGGGCGCCGGGAATGGCGGCGGCCAGATCGCGCAGCGCCCGGTTCAGGATTTCGGCCTTTTGCGCCAGTTCCTTCTGGAAGGCGTCGTCCGACCAGAACTTCTCGATCGCGACGCGGGCGGTGACGAAGGCGTGCGTGTTGCCGCGGAAGGTGCCGTTGTGTTCGGCAGGTCCGAACACGTCGTGTTCGGGGCGCACCAGCACCAGCGCCATCGGCAGGCCAAAGCCCGATATGGACTTGGCCAGCGTCACGATGTCGGGGGTCACGCCCATGTCCTCGAAGGAAAAGAACGTTCCGGTGCGCCCGCACCCGGCCTGGATGTCGTCGACGATCAGCAGCGCGCCGTGC
Source organism: Paracoccaceae bacterium (assembly GCA_020441385.1). Lineage (GTDB taxonomy): Bacteria > Pseudomonadota > Alphaproteobacteria > Rhodobacterales > Rhodobacteraceae > JAGRMG01. Next base: position 44,992 of record JAGRMG010000080.1, on the reverse strand, counting down.
TTTCTGGCGATCGCGGCCATGGCGCGTACCCAGCCGGGCGAGGCGGCGTTCAGCCCGCCTTCGCCCTGCACGGTTTCGAACATGATCGCCGCCGGCGCGTCGATCCCGCCCGAGGCGTCCGAAAGCATCCGGTCGAGCAGCGCGGCGCTGTCCACGCCCTCGGCATAGCCGTCAAACGGCATGCGGGTCACGCCATGCGTGTCCATCGCCGCGCCGCGGCGGTGATAGCCGTTGCCGGTTGCCGCCAGCGCGCCCATGGTGACGCCGTGAAAGCCGTTGGTGAAGGCGATGATGTTGGTGCGCCCGGTGGCCTTGCGCGCCAGCTTCATCGCGGCCTCGACCGCGTTGGCGCCGGTCGGGCCGGTGAACATGACCTTGTGATCCATGCCGCGCGGCTTCAGGATGCGGGTCTCGAACGCCTCGAGGAACTGCCCCTTGGCATCGGTGTGCAGATCCAGCGCGTGCGCCAGCCCGTCATCGGTCAGATGTTCGATCAGGGCGTGTTTCATGTCCGGGTCGTTGTGGCCGTAGTTCAGCGACGAACAGCCGGCGAGAAAGTCGATATAGCTGTGGCCTTCGGCGTCGGTCATCTCGGATCCGCGCGCCGAGACGAACAGCCGGTCGATACCCCGGCAATAGCTGCGGGCCTCGGATTCGCGGCGGTTGAAAATGGCGGTTTGCGATGTCGTCTTGCTCGACATGGGTACTCCTGTCTTCAAAGGGGTGGCAATGAGGGGCGGGCGCGGCGCCGTGGTTCAGGCCGCTTTCTTCATCCGCTCCGGCAGGTCGATCGTGACCATGTGTTCGGTGGCGTGGCGGCCATCGAAATGGCCCTCGCGGGTGTAATGTGCCGTGTGGCCCAACTCGCCCTTTTCCAGGCGCGCGAGCTTGCGGAACAATGCCCAGGATGCGTCGTTGTCCGATGTGATGGTGGTTTGCAGGCGCTCAACCTCGTCGCAGGCGTCGCGGCGCAGCAGGTGTTGCAGCATCTTCGCGCCCAGCCCGGTGCCGCGTGCGGCGGGGGCGACGGCCACCTGCCAGACGAACAGCGTCCGGGTCTCGTCGGAGGGCACGACATAGGCGGAAATCCAGCCCGCGATCTGCCCGTTCAGTTCGGCCACGACGCAGGTATCGCGGAAGTGATCGCACTGGATCAGGTTGCAATACATCGAATTTTCGTCCAGCGGCTTGCAGTCGCGAACCAGGTTCCAGATCGCGGCACCGTCCTCGGCCCTTGGTGTGCGCAGGCTTGTGGCGGGCTTGCGAAACATGTTGCTGGTGCTGGGCATGGGCTGTCGGTTCCTCCATTTGGTTCGTGTTTCTAACTAATGAAATCCCGCTCAGGTTCAACCGGAAATGCGCAAATAGCGGCATTTTGCGCATTTCCGTCGCGTTCCGTTGCATGGCTACGTCAAATACATTGACGGGTTATGTTTAGCCTTGCGATGGATGTTGCCCATGCTTGCCGCGATGGGGCGCCGGTGCCATCATGCGTGGCGTATCAAGGGGGCGCGTATCGAAGGGGGAACGCCGTGGACCGTATCGACGCATGCCTGATCGCCCTGCGCCGGATCCTGCGCGCGACCGAGATCTATGGCCGCGAACTGGCCCAGGCGGCGGGGCTGACGGCGGTGCAGTTCCGGGTGTTGCAGGTGGTGGCCGAACGCGACGATTGCACCGCCAAGGACATCTCGGCGCGCATGGGCGTGGCCCAGGCCACCGTTACCGCGCTGGTGGACCGTCTGGTGCGCCAGGGCATGGTGGTGCGCAGGAAGTCCGACACCGACCGGCGCAAGACCCATATCCTGATGACCGGGCAGGGCCGCGCGGCGCTGGCCGCGGCGCCCGATGCGCTGCAACAACGCTATGCGCGCCGGTTCGAGGCGCTGGCCGACTGGGAACAAGCGATGCTGGTGGCCTCGCTGGAACGGGTGGCGGCGATGCTGGACGCGGGCGATATCGACGCCTCGCCGGTGCTGGACCTGGGCGAGATCGTGCCGCCGCCCGGGCCGCCGGGAGTCTCGTGACGCGGACTCGTCGTTCGGTACATCGGCATCCGGGCGCGAACCGGATCGCAGGCGATCCGGGGGCCATTGGTGGACGTTTCGGACTCTGGATTTGGGTGACTATGCCTGCGCCCGGCGCGGGCCTCTCAGTCGGCCGCGATCCGCATCGGCAGGTTCTTCGAAGCGTTGCGGTACCAGTCGATGACGATGCGGCGTTCCTGCGCTTCCATGAAGGTCACGTTGGCCGGGGGCATGGCGCCGGTCACGCCGGCCTGGATATAGATCTGGCGGGCGGCGCGGGCGATGTCGGCTTCGGTTTCCAGCAGGATGCCCTTGGGCGCGCGGTGGATGCCGTCGTAATAGGGTTCGCGCGAATGGCACATCGAACAGCGCCCGGGCACCACGGCCATTACATCCTCGAACCCCTCGGCATCGGCAAAGACCTGTTCGGTGGCGCTCAGCCCGCGGGCCTCGGATTCGTCGTAGGTGTCCTGCATCAGCGGCGCGGTGGAAAGCCACATGATCGCGGCGAACAGCAGTGCGGTCACGCCCCATGTCCACCATTTCATGCCGCCATGGGCGTGCATGGTGTTGAAGAAATGCCGGATCGTCACGCCCATCAGGAACACCAGCGCCGCGATCACCCAGTTCCATTCGGTCGCGAACGCCAGCGGATAGTGGTTCGACAGCATCAGGAACACGACCGGCAGCGTCAGATAGTTGTTGTGGGTCGACCGCAGCTTGGCGATCTTGCCGTATTTCGCATCCGGTATGCGGCCTTCCTGGAGATCCTTCACCACGATGCGCTGGTTGGGCATGATGATGAAGAACACGTTGGCCGTCATGATCGTGGCGGTGAAGGCGCCCAGATGCAGCATGGTGGCCCGGCCGGTGAAGATCTGGTTGTAGCCCCAGCCCATCGCCACCAGCAGCACGAACAGCAGCAGCATCAGCAGCGTCGGCTTGTCGCCCAAACCCGACTTGCACAGGAAGTCGTAGACCAGCCAGCCCACGGTGAGCGAGACCGCCGAGATGGCGATGCCCTGCCAGAGCGCCAGATCGGCCTTGGCGGCGTCGATCAGGTACAGTTCGCCGCCCACCCAGTAGACCATCATCAAAAGCGCGGCGCCCGAAAGCCACGTCATGTAGCTTTCCCATTTGAACCAGATCAGGTGATCGGGCATGTTTTCGGGCGCCACCAGGTATTTCTGGATATGGTAGAAGCCGCCGCCATGCACCTGCCATTCCTCGCCATGCGCGCCGGGGGGCAGGTGGGGCGCCTTGCGCAGACCCAGGTCGAGCGCCACGAAGTAGAACGACGATCCGATCCAGGCGATGGCGGTGACGACGTGAAGCCAGCGGACCGCGAAGGCCAGCCAGTCCCAGATGATGGCGATGTCCAGCATGGAGTTCTCCTGTCGGTTGGTGCAGCCAACGCTATTGCAGGTGATGATTATCGTGTATTGGAGAAAAAGTCCTAGCTGCTTCAAATAATGCAGAAGAATAACCGAGATGGCCTATCTGGAAAACATCCAGACCTTCGTGCGGGTCTATGAACTGGGCAACATGTCGGCGGCGGCGCGCGATCTGCGGATCTCGGCGGCGGTGGCCTCCTCGCGCATTTCCCAGCTCGAGGAACATCTGAACGTGCGTCTGTTCCAGCGCACGACGCGGATGCTGAACCCGACCGAACAGGGCAACCTGTTCTATCGCGGCGCCACCAAGATACTGGAATCGGTGGACGAGGCCGAGGCCGAGATCACCCAGGTCACGCGGATGCCGCGCGGATCGCTTTATGTCGCCGCGCCGCTGGGGCTGGGGCAGCGTCTGATCGCGCCGGCGGTGCCCCGCTTCAGGGAACGCTATCCGCTGATCAGCATCCGTCTGCGCCTGTCCGACCGCCGGCTGGATCTGGCCGCCGAGGGGCTTGACGCGGCGTTCTTTCTGGGCGTGCCCGAGGATTCGACGCTGCGCATCCGCAAGATCACCGATTGCCCGCGCATCCTGTGCGCCTCGCCCGGATACCTGGCCGAACGCGGCCACCCGGCGCATTCGGGCGAACTCAAGACCGACCGGCACGATTGCCTGAACCTGCGCTATCCCGGCGCGCCCGAATTCCAGTGGCCGCTGCGCACCGCCGAAGGGGTCAAGCGCGTCACCGTCACCGGGCCGTTCGAATCCGATCACGGCGACATCCTGACCAACTGGGCGCTGGACGGGCAGGGCATCATCCTGAAACCGGTGTTCGAGATTTCCGAACATCTGGATTCGGGCCGGCTCGTCCCGGTGCTGGAAGACGAACCGCCCCTGCCGATCCAGCTGGCCTGCCTTTACATGCACCGGCGCCGGCAGGATCCCAAGGCGCGGCTGTTCATCGACTTCATGGTCGAACACATCCTCGCCTCGATGCCGCGGCGCGGCGCCGGGTAGGGCGGTTCAGCTGCCGCGATAGGTCGAATATCCGAACGGCGACAGCAGCAGCGGCACATGGTAATGCGCCGCCTGCGACATGCCGAAACGCAGCGGCACCTCGTCCAGGAAGCGCGGGCTTTCGGGCGCCGCGCCGCTGGCGTCCAGATAGGCGCCGGCGTGAAACACCAGTTCGTAGGTGCCGGTGGCGAATTCGGCCTCGGGCAGGATCGGGCCGTCGGTGCGCCCGTCCTCGTTGGTGATGAGGCGGCGCAGATGGGTGCGGCCGTCGCCCTCGATCCGGTAGAGGTCGATCCCGAGGCCGGCGGCGGGGCAGCCCCGCGCGGTATCGAGAACATGGGTGGTCAGGTATCCGGCCATTGCGGCGTCTCCTTGTGCGGTTCGCCCAAGTCATAGCGGCAATGGCGGGCGTTGCCACACCGGGAAGGGACAAACAACACTTTCAGGAATATAGAGAGAATAAGTTGCATTATTCTGTTCTATAAATAGCGGGACCTTCAGGAGGACCGATGTGAAACGCTACCCCCGCGACATGCGCGGCCACGGGCCCGACGCCCCCGCCGCCGGCTGGCCCGACGACGCCCGGATCGCGGTGCAGTTCGTGCTGAACTACGAGGAGGGCGGCGAGAACTGCATCCTGCATGGCGATGGCGCGTCCGAGGCGTTCCTTTCGGACATTCCCGGCGCCGCCCCCTGGCCCGGCCAGCGGCACTGGAACATGGAATCGATCTATGAATACGGCGCGCGGGCCGGGTTCTGGCGGCTGCACCGCCTGTTCACCGGCGCGGGCATCGCGCCGACCGTCTATGGCGTGGCCTCGGCCCTGGCGCGCAGCCCCGAACAGGTGGCGGCGATGAAGGCGGCGGGCTGGGAGATCGCCAGCCACGGGCTGAAATGGGTCGAACACCGCGACATGCCCGAGGATGCCGAACGCGCCGCCATCGCCGAGGCGATCCGCCTGCATACCGAGGTCGTGGGCACGCCGCCGCGCGGCTGGTACACCGGCCGGTGCAGCGCCAGCACCGTGCGGCTGGCCGCCGAGACGGGCGCGTTCGACTATATCAGCGACACCTATGACGACGATCTTCCCTACTGGATCGAGGTCGGCAAGCGCGACCAGCTGATCATTCCCTACACGCTCGAGGCCAACGACATGCGGTTCGCCACCGCGCCGGGCTGGGTCACGGGGCAGGATTTCTTCGTCTATCTCAAGGATGCGTTCGACACGCTTTACGCCGAAGGCGCCGCGGGCGCGCCGAAGATGATGAGCGTCGGCCTGCATTGCCGGCTGGCCGGGCGGCCGGGCAAGATGGCCGGCCTCAAGCGTTTCATCGACCATATCCAAGGCTTTGACGGGGTCTGGTGCCCGCGCCGGATCGACATTGCCGCGCACTGGGCCGCGACGCATCCCCACCGGCGCATCGAACGGCCCAGCCGGATGGACAGGGCCCGGTTCGTCGAGCTTTACGGCGGCGTCTTCGAACATTCGCCCTGGATCGCCGAGCGCGCCTTCGATCTCGAACTCGGCCCGGCCCACGACTGCGCCGCCGGGGTTCACAACGCGCTGTGCCGGATCTTCCGCAGCGCCGGGCGCGACGAACGCATGGGCGTGCTGACGGCCCACCCCGATCTGGCCGGCAAGCTGGCCGCCGCCGGGCGGCTGACGGCGCAAAGCACGTCGGAACAGGCCGGGGCCGGGCTGGATCTGCTGACCGACGACGAACGCGCCGCGTTCCAGAAACAGAACGCCGCCTATGTCGCGCGGCACGGCTTTCCCTTCATCATCGCGGTGCGCGATCACGACAAGGCGTCGATCGCCGCGGCGTTCGAACGCCGCATCGGCAACGACAGCGAAACCGAATTCGCCGAAGCCTGCCGCCAGGTCGAGCGGATCGCCGAGTTCCGCCTTGAGGATCTGTTCGCGTGAGCGGCGCGCCCGCCCGCAAGCTGAGCCCGGCCGCCCTGACGGCCGAAGCCTTCGCGCCGTGGGGCGATGTCATCGAGACGCGCGGCGATCCCGACCGGATCATCAACCAGGGCATGTGCGGGCGCTTTCACGATCTCGCCCGGCTCGATTTCGGCGATGGCCGCGCCGGGATCAGCCTGTTCGACGCCAAAGCCAGGGCGCTGCCGCACCCGGTGACGATGGTCGAACGCCACCCCGAGGGCAGCCAGGCGTTCATCCCGCTGGACGGCGTGCCGATGCTGGTGGTGGTCGCCGACGACGCCGGCGGCGCGCCGGCGGGCCTGCGCGCCTTTCTCAGCGGGCCGGGGCAGGGTGTCAACCTGCTGCGCGGGGTCTGGCATGGCGTGCTGGCGCCGATCGGGGCGCACGGGCTGTTTGCCGTGATCGACCGCATCGGCGCTGGCGACAATCTGCAAGAACACTGGTTCGACACGCCTTTCGTGGTCGCGCCCGAAACCGACTGACCCCGCCACAAGAAGCGGGGGCGACCCAACGCCGACAGGGAGGAAACCAATGGCCGATACTTCGATAGGGACGCCGGAACAGCTGCGCGATCCCGACTATACCCCGGGGCTGCACAAGGCGATCCCGCTGGGAATCCAGCATGTGCTGGCGATGTTCGTCTCCAACGTCACGCCCGCGATCATCGTCGCGGGTGCCGCCGGGTTCGGCTTTGGCTCCAACAGCCCGGATTTCCCCGAACTGCTGTACCTGATCCAGATGTCGATGCTGTTTGCCGGCGTGGCCACGCTGTTGCAGACCATCACCATCGGCCCGGTCGGCGCGGCGCTGCCGATCGTGCAGGGCACCAGTTTCGCGTTTCTGCCGATCATGATCCCGCTGGTCGCGGGCAAGGGGGTCGATGCGCTGGCCGCGCTGTTCGGCGGCGTCATCATCGGCGGGCTGTTCCATGCCTGCCTGGGCACGGTCATCGGCAAGATCCGCTTTGCCCTGCCGCCGCTGGTCACGGGGCTTGTGGTCACGATGATCGGTCTGGCGCTGGTTCAGGTCGGCATCCAGTATGCCGCCGGCGGGGTGCCCGCCATCGGCACGCCGGAATACGGATCGTTGCTGAACTGGTCGGCGGCGCTGGTGGTGATCGTGGTCACGCTGGGGCTGAAGTTCTTCACCAGGGGAATGCTGTCGGTCTCGGCGGTTCTGGTGGGGCTGATCGTGGGCTATGTCTATGCCATCGCCGTGGGCATGCTGAGCCTCGATGCAATCGCCGGGTCCTGGGACCGCGCCGCCGCATTCGCGCTGCCCCAGCCGTTCCGTTACGGGTTCGAGTTCTCGGCCGCCGCGGTGATCGGGTTCTGCCTGATGGCCTTCGTCTCGGCGGTGGAAACCGTGGGCGATGTCAGCGGCATCACCAAGGGCGGCGCCGGCCGCGAGGCGACCGACAGGGAAATCCAGGGCGCGACCTATGCCGACGGCCTGGGTACCGCCGTGGCCGGGCTGTTCGGTGCCTTTCCCAACACCTCGTTTTCCCAGAATGTCGGCCTGATCGCCATGACCGGCGTGATGAGCCGCCACGTCGTGACCTGCGGCGCCATCTTGCTGATCGTGTGCGGCCTGGTGCCCAAGGTCGGCGGCGTCATCCGCACCGTGCCCATCGAGGTGCTGGGCGGCGGCGTGATCGTGATGTTCGGCATGGTGGTGGCGGCGGGCATCTCGATGCTGTCGGATGTCAACTGGAACCGGCGCAACATGGTGATCTTCGCCATCGCGCTGTCGATCGGGCTGGGCCTGCAACTGGAACCCGGCGCGCTTCAGCACATGCCCGACACGGCGCGCATCCTGCTGACCAGCGGGCTGCTTCCGGCGGCGCTGATCGCCATCGTGCTGAACCTCGTGCTGCCCGAGGAACTGGCCGATGAGGCGACCGAGGAAGTCTCGGGCGGCATGGCCGGGCACAGCCGCGGATCGCTGCCCGCCGACGATCACGTCTGAGCAGGCCGGCGCGGGTGCGCGCCCCGCGCGGGGCGGTGCATCCGCGCATTTTGCGCCTTGCCGCCGCCGCGCGCGCTTGGCAGGGTCGGCGCGACCCGCAAACCGCCAAGGCGCCCCGGCCCCGACATGACCGATTATCTGCTGCTCGTGATCGCCGCCTTCGGCGCCGGTGTCGTCAACACCATCGCCGGGGGCGGCACCTTCCTGACCTTTCCGGCGCTGGTCTTTACCGGCGTGCCGCCGGTGGTGGCCAATGCCACCAGCGCGGTGGCGGTGTTTCCCGGCTATCTGGGCGGCGCGCTGGGGTTCCGGCGCGAACTGGCCGTCTTCGAGCGCGCCGCCCTGCTGCGCCTGACCGCGATCACGCTGGCGGGCGGGCTGGCCGGCTCGCTTTTGCTGCTGGTGTCGTCGAACCGGGCGTTTTCGGTCGTGGTGCCGTTCCTGCTGCTGTTCGCCACGCTGACCTTCCTGTTCGGCGCCCCGATCCGGGCCTGGGCGGCGCGCCATTCGCGCGGGGTGACGCCGCAGGGCGCGCTGGGCCTGTTCGCGGTCAGCGTCTATGGCGGCTATTTCAACGGCGGCCTCGGCATCGTGCTGCTGGCGCTGTTCTCGCTCTGGGGGATGAGCGCGATCCACCAGATGAACGGGCTCAAGATCGGGCTGTCCTTCGTGCTGTCCTCGATCTCGGTCGCCACCTTCAGCGTCGCGGGCTTCGTGGAATGGCCCCAGGCCATCGTGATGATGCTGGCCGCGACCCTGGGCGGCTATGCCGGGGCGCCGGTCTCGCGCGCGGTGCCGGCCTGGTCGGTGCGCGCCTTCATCGCCGCCATCGGTTTCGGGATGAGCGCGGTGTTCTTCTGGCGCCTGTTTGCCGTGTGAGCGCCAAAGCGCAGGCGCCGCGGAGGGTTCCCCGCGGCGCCCGCTGGCGGTGGTGCCGGTGCGTTCAGTGGCCGCCTTCGGCCTGCAGGGCGGCTTCGCGCAGGTCGGCCTCGGATACGTCCCTGGCGCCGTTGAAGATGATGTTCAGACCGACCGCCGTGATCGCCGCCAGCAGGATGCCCGAGTGGATCAGCGGTTCGATCGAATGGGGCAGCCACATGGTGAAGTCGGGCGCGATCAGCGGCACCATGCCCAGGCCGAGGGAAATCGCCAGGATCAGGCCGTTGTAGCGGTTGGTCTTGAAATCCACCGCGCCCAGGATGCGCACGCCGGTGGCCGCGACCATGCCGAACATCACCACCCCGGCGCCGCCCAGCACGGCGACCGGCAGCGCCTCGACCAGCGCGCCCATCTTGGGCACCAGTCCCAGCACGATCATGATCGCCCCGCCCGCCACGCAGACATAGCGCGAGCGGATGCCGGTCACGCCGACAAGACCGACGTTCTGGGAAAACGAGGTATAGGGGAAGGTGTTGAACAGCCCGCCGATCACCGTGCCCAGACCGTCGGTGCGCAGACCGGCCGCCAGCGAGGGGCGTTCGATCTTCCTGCCGCACATCTCACCCAGCGCCAGGAACATGCCGGTGCTCTCGATCATCACCACGATCATCACCAGCGTCATGGTCAGGATCATGATCGGATCGAAGATCGGCAACCCGAAATGGAACGGCGTGATCAGCGCGAACCAGTCGGCGGTTCCCACATGCTCGAAATGCATCATGCCGAGCAGGGCCGCGACGACGGCGCCGACGACGATGCCGATCAGGACCGCGATGTTGGAAAAGAACCCGCTGGTGAACTTCATGATCGCCACGATGGTGGCCAGCACGATGCCCGAGATCAGCATGTTCAGGGGCGAGGCGTACTTGACGTTGTCGACCGAAGGAGCAACCTGAAGCCCGTCCGGAATCGGCGGGATGGCGCCGCTGGCCAGCATTCCCTTCACCTCGTTCAGCCAGGCGACATGTTCGGGCGCCACGATTTTGGGCGCGGTCGGGCCGAACGGCAGGCCGAAGATCCAGTTGATGCCGACCCGCATCAGCGTCACGCCGATCACCAGGATGATGGTGCCGGTGACGACCGGCGGAAAGAACCGCAGCATCCGGCTGACCAGAGGCGCGATCAGCATGGCGATGACGCCCGCGCCGATGATCGCGCCGAAAAGCATCCGCGCGCCTTCGGTGCCCGGGTTGGCCACCGCGATCGACACCATCGGCCCGACGCTGGCAAAGGTCACGCCCATCATCACAGGCAGGCGGACCCCGAACCACTGCGTCGCGCCCAGCGACTGGATGATGGTGACGACCCCGCACACGAACAGGTCGGCCGAGATCAGGAACGCCACCTGGTGCGGGTCGAGCTTGAGCACCCGCCCCACGATCAGCGGCACCGCGATGGCACCGGCATACATGACCAGGACATGTTGCAGCCCCAGGGTGAATAGTCGGGCGGGCGGCAGTTTCTCGTTAACCGCGTCCACATCGGTCGTTACGGCAGACATATCTGGATTCTCCTCCTTGGATTTGCCTTGCAGGGCCGGGGCGGCACCTCCCGCCGCCCGCGCCCCCGCGGTGTCCCGCGCGCCGCTCGCGCGTCAGAATTCTACCTCTATCGCCGTGCCCCTGGCCAGCGCCAGATCGACGACGGCCGATGCCACCGCCAGATCCTGAAGGCCGACGCCGGTGCCGTCGAACAGCGTCACCTCGTCGTCGGATACGCGCCCGGGATGGGTGGCGTTGATGACGGCGCCGATCTGGGTGATGTCGCTCTCGCGCACGCGCCCCTCGGCCACCGCGTGCTGGCATTCGCCGATGCTGACGGCCTGGGCCACCTCGTCGGTGAACAGGCTGGCGCGGGCGACCAGCGCGGTCGCGACCTCCTGCTTGCCGCGCGTGTCGGTGCCCATGCAGGCGATATGCGTGCCGGGGCCGACATGCTCCTCCAGCAGGATCGCATCGAAGGACGAGGTGATGGTGATCAGCACATCCGCCGCGCGCAGCCCCTCCAGCGCGACCGCCTCGAAGGGCAGCCCGGCCTCGGTTGCGACCTTCTCGAGGCCGGGCAGCATCTCGGGATGCAGGTTCCAGCCGATGACCTTCTCGAAATCGCGCTGCTCCAGCGCCGCGCGCAGCTGGAACGCGGCCTGATGGCCGGCGCCGATCATGCCGATCACCTTCGCGTCGGCGCGCGCCAGATGCCGGATCGACACCGACGAGGCGGCGGCGGTGCGCAGGGCGGTCAGAAGGTTGCCCCCGACCATCGCCCGCACCTGCCCGGTATCGGGATCGAACAGGAACACGGTGGATTGATGGTTGATCAGCCCGCGCCGCTCCATGTTGCGGGGCCAGTAGCCCCCGGCCTTCAGCCCCAGGCTCATCCCGGCCCGGTCGAAACCGCCCTTGAAGCCGTAAAGCGCGTCCTCGTGGCCAAGCGCCTCGCGCACCACCGGAAAGTTGACGGCCTCGCCGGCGGCCATCGCCGCAAAGACCTTCTCGACGGCATCGAAGGCCGCGCTCCGCGTCATCAGATCCGCGATCTCGCGTTCCGGCACGATCAGCATTCCACCACTCCCTGAAAGTCGTTGTCCGAAAGCCCGCAGGCCCTTCTTCTGGCCGCAAATATCCTCGGGGGGCAGACAGCCCCCCGCCCGGCCGGATCGGCCGCGCCGATCCGGCATCAGTAGGCCTTGCCGCGGGCCGAGACCGGCCAGAGGCTCTCGACCTTGCCGCCGCGCACGCCGACATACCAGTCGTGCACGTTGCAGGTCGGGTCGCAATGGCCGGGCACCAGGCGCAGCCTGTCGTTGACCTTCAGCACGCCTTGCGGGTCGGCGACCACGCCGTGTTCGTCGGAACATTTCAGATAGGTCACGTCGTCGCGCCCGAACACGGTGGGCAGGCCGCTGTCCACCGACTGCGCCTTCAGCCCGGCATCGACGATGGCCTTGTCGGGTTTGGCGTGGCTCATCACCGAGGTCAGGATGAACAGCGCGTTTTCCCATTCGCCGCGGTCGATGCGGTTGCCGTCCCGGTCCAGGATGCGGCCGTAATCGGCATCCATGAAGGCGTAGGATCCGCACTGAAGCTCGTTGTAGACCCCCGAGTTGCTTTCGAAGTAATACGACCCCGTGCCGCCGCCGCCGACGATGTCGCATTCCAGCCCGGCGCCCTTCAGCCCCTGCACGGCATCGGCCACCTGGGCCACCGCGATATCGAGTTTCGCCTTGCGGTCCTCGTAGCTGTCCAGATGCTGCATCGCGCCCTGGTAGGCCTGGATGCCGGCGAATTTCAGCCCCGGCGCGGCGTCGATCAGGCGGGCGATGTTGACCACGTCCTGCGTGGTGGTCACACCGCAGCGCCCGGCGCCGCAGTCGATTTCCACCAGCGCCTCGATCTCGGTGCCGTGACGCACCGCCGCAGCCGACAGATCGGCCACGTTGCCGGCATCGTCGACGCAGACCAGCACCCGCGCGCCCAGCAGGGGCATGCGCGCCAGCCGGTCGATCTTGGCCGGGTCCGTCACCTGGTTGGACACCATCACGTCCCTTATGCCGCCGCGGGCGAACACCTCGGCTTCCGAAACCTTCTGGCAGCAGACCCCGCAGGCGCCGCCCAGCCGTTCCTGCAGCTTCGCCACGTCCACCGACTTGTGCATCTTGCCGTGCACGCGGTGGCGCATGCCGTGGGCGCGGGCATACTCGCCCATCTTGACGATGTTGCGCTCCAGCGCGTCCAGATCGAGGATCAGGCAGGGGGTCTGGATATCGGCTTCGTCCATGCCCGGCAGTGCCGGCACGTCATAGCCCACTTCGAGGTCGGAAAAATCGGTCGGCGCGTTCATCTCGCATACTCCCTGTTTCAGCCGTTCATCCATGGCAGTCTGTCCAGATCGACGTTGCCGCCGGTCACGATCACGCCGACGCGCTTGCCGGCGAAAACCTCGCGGTTCTTCAGGATCGCCGCCAGCGGCACCGCGCTCGAGGGTTCCATCACGATCTTCATGCGCGCCCAGATCAGGCGCATGGCATCCACGATCTCCTGTTCGCCGGCGGTCAGGATGTCGCTGACATGGCGCTGCACGAAATGCCAGGTCAGTTCCTTCAGCGGCACCTTCAGACCGTCGGCCACCGTCTGCGGCGCGTCGTCGGCGATGATGTGCCCGGCGCGAAAGCTGCGCGCGGCGTCGTCGGCCTGTTCCGGCTCGGCGGCGTAGATCCTCACGTCCGGCGCCAGGTGGGACAGCGTCAGACAGGTGCCCGACACCATGCCGCCGCCGCCGATGGGCGCGATCACCGCGTCCAGCCCGGGCACCTGTTCGATCAGTTCCTTCGAGCAGGTGCCCTGCCCGGCCATGACGCGCGGGTCGTTGTAGGGATGCACGAAATCGGCGCCGGTCTCGGCCTCGATACGGGCAAAGACCTCTTCGCGGCTGCTGGTCGAGGGCTCGCATTCGGTGATCCTGCCGCCATAGCCGATCACCGCGTCCTTCTTGGCCTGCGGCGCGGTGCGCGGCATCACCACATGGCACGGGATGCCGCGCCGCCCGGCGGCATAGGCAAGCGAGAGCGCGTGATTGCCGCTGGAATGGGTGGCCACGCCCTTTGCGGCGGCGGCCTCGTCAAGGCCGAACACCGCGTTGCTGGCGCCGCGCACCTTGAAGGCCGCCGCCTTCTGGAAGTTCTCGCACTTGAAGAACAGCTCGGCCCCGGTCAGCCCGTTCAGGAACGACGAGGTCAGAACCGGGGTGCGGTGGATATGCGGCCGGATGCGTTCGTGCGCGACCAGCATGTCGGCCAGCGTCGGGATGTACATGGTGGCGGTATCCTTCATCACGCGGCCGCCCGGGCGGGCGCGGCGGCGCTGCTGCGGTAATGCTCCTGGGCGGCCGCGACGCCCGAGCCGAGCCGGATATCGAGCCCCAGATCGGCCATGACCATTTCGGCGGTGGCCAGGCCCGACAGCGCCATGACATCGGTGAGCGAACCCAGATGCCCGATGCGGAACACCCGGCCGGCCACCTCGCCCAGCCCGACGCCGAAGGCGACGCCGTATTTCTGCGCCGCGTGGGTGACGATATCGGTGGCGTCGAACCCCTCGGGCGTGCGGATCGCGCTGACCGTGTCGGAATGGAGGTCGTCCGATTGCGCGCACAGCTTCAGCCCCCAGGCGTTCACGGCGCGGCGCACGCCTTCGGCGATGCGGTGATGGCGGGCGAACACGGCCTCCAGTCCTTCGCCCAGCAGCATGTCGCAGGACAGTTTCAGCCCGTTCAGCAGACCCACCGTCGGCGTATAGGGATAGGCGTTGGCGGCGTAGCCGCGGGCCATGTCGCGCACATCGAAGAAGGTCCGCGGCAGGCTGGCGGTTTCGAGCGCGGCCATGGCCCTGGGCGAAAAGCCGACGATGGCCAGGCCGGCGGGCAGCATGAAGCCCTTCTGGCTGCCGGTCACGGCGATGTCGACGCCCCATTCGTCCATGCGGAAATCCATCGACGCGATGGAACTGACGCCGTCGACGAACAGCATCGCCGGATGGCCGGCGGCATCCAGCGCCCGGCGCACGGCGGCGATGTCGGAGCGCACGCCCGTGGCGGTTTCGTTATGGGTGGCCAGAACCGCCTTGATCCGGTGGCCTTTGTCGGCGGTCAGGATCTCCTCGTAGCGGTCGGCGGGCAGGCCCGCGCCCCAGGGGGTTTGCACGACCGACACGTTCAGCCCGTGGCGGTTGCACATGTCGATCCAGCGCTGGCTGAACATGCCGTTGCGGGCGGCCAGGACATGATCGCCGGGGCTGAGCGTGTTGGTCAGCGCGGTTTCCCAGCCCCCGGTGCCGGTGGAGGGGAAGATGAACACCTGCGCCGTCCGGCTTTTCAGCACCTGTTTGACGCCTTCGATGGCCGGGTGCAGGATTTGCCCGAACAGCGGCGAGCGGTGATCCAGCGTCGGCATGTCCACGGCCTTGCGCAGCACCTCGGGCATGTTGGTGGGGCCGGGAATGAAGACGGGGTTCTGAAAGCTCATGGTCTGCCCTCCTGTGGCGGTTGCGGACAGGATAGCGGGGCGGAGGCGCCCGCGATATTTTTTTGAAAAATGCTTTCAGAATGGACGATTCCATGGATATATGATTATTATCAATGCGTTGGTTTTTTCACGGGCCGGAGACCACTTTCATGAATATCCAGAAAGTCCTGTTTGATTCTCGCGCGGAGGCAGGCAATGGGAAATGAACCGCGCCGCAAGGGCCGCCCCAGGAGCTTTCAGGCCAGGGCCGGGCAGACCGGCATCCGGGCGGTG
This sequence comes from Paracoccaceae bacterium, assembly GCA_020441385.1. Taxonomy (GTDB): domain Bacteria; phylum Pseudomonadota; class Alphaproteobacteria; order Rhodobacterales; family Rhodobacteraceae; genus JAGRMG01. The sequence continues at coordinate 29,409 of JAGRMG010000080.1, read as the reverse complement.
GAGCGCGCGCTTGACGTGCTCGACGCGCTGGCCGGGGCCGAGGGGCTGACGCTGACCGATCTGGCCAACGCGCTGGGCCAGTCGCCGGCCACGATGTACCGCGTTCTGTCAACGCTCGAGGCGCGCCGCATCGTCGAGATCGACCCGGTTTCGCAGACCTGGCATATCGGCGCGATGGCGTTCCGGCTGGGCTCGGCGTTCCTGCGCCGCAGCAGCCTGGCCGAGCGCAGCCGCCCGGTGATGCGCGCGCTGATGCAGGCCACCGGCGAGACCTCCAATCTCGGCATCGAGCGCGACGGCGAGGTGATGTTCATCGGCCAGGTCGAGACCCACGAATCGATCCGCGCCTTCTTTGCGCCCGGCACGCTCTCGCCGATGCATGCCTCGGGCATCGGCAAGGCGTTGCTGGGCTGCTACTCGGACGGCGCGCTCGATCGGTTCCTGCGCCGGGCCACGCTGGACCGCTTTACCGCCATGACCATCGTGTCGCCGGACGCGCTGCGCGCCGATCTGGCGCTTGGCCGGGCCAGGGGCTGGGCGCTGGACGACGAGGAAAAGGCCACCGGCATGCGCTGTGTCGCGGCCGCCATCACCGACATCTACGGCGAGGCGGTGGCGGGCATTTCGGTGTCGGGGCCGACGCACCGGATGGAAAGGTCGCGGCTTGAGCGGATCGGGGCGCTGGTCGGCGGCGCGGCGCGCGAGATCTCGCAGGGCATGGGCGCACCGGCGCCGGCATGAGGCGCAAGGCGCGCGCCCCGGCACTCAGCCCAGTGCGCCATCCCGGCCAAGCGGCATGTGGCGGTTCACGTCCTTGTAGAGCAGATAGCGGAACGGCCCCGGCCCGCCGGCATAGCAGGCCTGCGGGCAGAAGGCGCGCAGCCACATGTAGTCGCCCGCCTCGACCTCGACCCAGTCCTGGTTCAGCCGATAGACGGCCTTGCCTTGCAGAACGTAAAGCCCGTGTTCCATCACATGCGTCTCGGCAAAGGGGATGAGGCCGCCGGGCTGGAAGGTGACGATGGTCACATGCATGTCATGGCGCAGGTCGGCGGGATCGACAAAGCGCGTGGTGGCCCAGGCGCCGTCGGTGTCGGGCATCGGCACGGGGGCGATGTCGTTCTCGTTCAGGATCAGCGGGTCGGGCGCATCCAGCCCCTCGACCGCCTGATAGGCCTTGCGGAACCAGTGGAACCGCGCCGGGGCGGGGCCGCTATTGCGCAGGCTCCACTCGGCCCCCGGCGGGATATAGGCATAGCCGCCCGCGGTCATCTCGTGGGTGGTGCCCGCGAGGGTCAGGGAAATCGTGCCCTCGACCACGAACAGCACCGCCTGGGCGCGCGGATCGGTCTCGGGGCGGGTGCTGCCGCCGCCGGGGCCGACTTCGGCGATATAGTGCGAGAACGTCTCGGCAAAGCCCGACAGCGGGCGCGCTAGCACCCAGAAGCGGGCCTTGTCCCAGAACGGCAGCAAGCTGGCGACGATATCGCTGAACGTGCCTTTCGGGATCACCGCATAGGCCTGGGTGAACATCGCGCGGTCGGTGACAAGTTGCGTCTGCGGCGCAAGGCCGCCATGCGGCGCATAATAGCTGTGTTCGGTCATGGCGCGGCCCCCGGCAGTTGCGATCGCCGCATTGAACCCCGCGCGCGGCGTTGCGCCAACTTGTTTCTCGGCCGGGAAATCACGAAGGATTGCCTTGGATAATTTGAAACCCGCGGGGCAGGGGGGCGGTTTCGCTTTCGGTTCGCGCGGGCAGGGAGTAGTTTCGCGGCATGAGCGGCGGCGGCGACAATTCATACGAGGATGGCGGCACCCTGCGATCGCCCTATGACAGCGATCCGCTGCCCGAGGAGGATCTTTGGTTCCTGCCCGGTCCGGGGGCCGACGCGGCGCCCACCGATCCGCCCTGGCCGGTGGCGCCCCGGCGCGACAGCCTCGGGCCGGGCGCATGGCGCAGCGCCGAGGCCGGGGAATACCGCGCCCTGCTGCGCGCGGCGCAGGCGGTGGCGCTGTTTGCCGAACGGCTGCGGGCGGCGCCGGAGGGGCTGGCCGGGCGGCTGGCGCTCATGTCGGTTTCGGCGGCGCTGAGGGGCGAAGGCATCTGGCTGGGGCCCGAGCAGATCGCGCTTTACCGTGCGCTGCGTCTGGGGGCCGGGGACATGGCCCGCGATCTGGCCCGCGCCGCCTGGGCGGTGCGCCGGCTCGAGGCGGGGGCGGCGCCGCAGGAGGGCTTGCGCGCATTCCTCGGCCGCAGCGACGTGCCCGATCCGCAGACCGCGCCGGGCGACGACCGCCCCGTGGGCGGCGAACTGGACGCGGCGGGCCGCGACTGGGCGGCGGGGCTGGCGCTGCTGTCGGATTGTCACGCCATGACCCGCGCCGCGTTCGGCTTTGCCAGCTGGCGGGCCGGGGGGCTCACCCCGTGGGAGGACCTGCTGGAAGCCACCGTCGCGGCGCAGGTGGTGGGCGCCGAGGGGCTGGCGCCGTTCCTGCCGCTGTCGGACGGCGCGCGCATCGAGCGCCACGACCTGACCGCCGGCGCCGCCGGGGCCGGGGCGCGGCTGGCGGCGTTCTATGCCGCCGCCGAGGCCGGCGCCCTGCGCGCGGCGATGGAACTGGCGCGGATGGTCAGCTGGCGCGACCGGGCGTGCGCCGCCACGGCCGACCTGTCGGGGCGCACGCCGCCGCTGCTGATCGGCGCGCTGCTGCGCTATCCGGCGCTGTCGGCGGAACTGGCGGCGCAGGAGGCCGGGGTTTCGCGGGCGTCGGCGCGGCGCAACCTGAACCTGTTTGCCGACCGCGGCCTGATCCGCGAGATCACCGGCCAGGACAGGTACCGTTTCTGGACCGCCGCCGCGTGATCGAATCAGCCGGTCCGCGCCGCCTTGTGGCGGCGGCGGCGGGAGCGCGGGGCCGGGCGGCGCGGCGGACCGTCGCCATATCTGTTAATTGTTACAAAAATTCCCACGTCAAATCAATTCGGTAACGCTTTGATGTGCAGGAAACCGCCTTTCATTCCGGCGGTTTAGCCGCCACGGCGCAGATTTCGGTAGCCTGTTCCATCCTAAATGTGCATAATGGTACGCATATACCGCTTTAGCTTTGGCGCGATGGAAGGATACCATGTCAGACAACCTCAAGGTCGGCGATACCGAGACCCGCACATTCACCGTCGATACCGACCGGACCATAGGCTTCATGGGCGAGGAATGCCGTGTCTACGCAACGCCTTCGCTGCTGCGCGACATCGAGAACACCTGCCGCGACATGATCGTCGCGCGCGTGCCCGAGGGCCAGGATTCGGTCGGCACGACGGTCAACATCGCCCATATGGCGCCGACGCTGCTGGGCATGGATGCCACGATCACCGTGACCGTCGCGGAACTGGACGGGCGCAAGGTGGCGCTGGATATCGTCGCCTCCGACCCGGTCGATACCATCTGCAAGGGCCGGCACGAACGCTTCATCGTCGATGTCGAACAGACCCGCCAGCGGCTGCTGAAGAAGGCGGCCAAGGCATCGGGCGCCTGATCCGGATACGGGAAGCGACCGGTTGAGCGACCCACGAGAAAGGCACGCAGCATGAAAGACCACAGCGGCTCTGTCACCGAAAGCGTTTCCTCCTACTGTTTCCAGTGCGTGTCGGGGCCCGACCTCATGAAGGTCGACGTGATCGACGGGGTGCCGGTGCAGATCCGCCCGAACGGGTCGGCCGCGAGCATCCACCCCGCCCATGGCAAGGTCTGCGTCAAGGCGTTCGGCCTGATCCAGAAGACCAACAACCCGCACCGCATCACCACGCCGATGATCCGCACCAATCCCAAGAAGGGGCGCGACCAGGATCCGGGCTGGCGCGAGGCGACCTGGGACGAGGCGCTTGACCTGATCTGCGGCAAGCTGCGCGAGGTGCAGGCCAAGGGGCTGAAGGACGAAAGCGGCTTTGCCCGCGTGGCCGCAAGTTTCGGCGGCGGCGGCACTTCGACCCAGTACATGGGCACGTTCCCGGCGTTCCTGAAGGCCTGGGGCGTGGTCGACATGAGCTTTGGCAGCGGTCAGGGCGTCAAGTGCTACCATTCCGAACATCTTTACGGTGAATTCTGGCACCGCGCCTTCACCGTGTCGCCCGATACGCCGATGGTCGAGATGGTGATTTCCTTCGGCGCCAATGTCGAGGCGTCGGGCGGCGTCTGCGGCGTGCGCCGCCATGCCGACGCGCGCGACCGCGGCGTCAAGAAGGTGCAGGTCGAACCGCACCTGTCGGTCACGGGGGGCTGTTCGTCGCAATGGGTGCCGATCCGGCCCAAGACCGACCCGGCCTTCATGTTCGCCATGGTGCATGTGCTGCTGCACGAGGTCGACCGCGGGCGGCTGGACATCCCGTTTCTCAAGGACCGGTCGTCCTCGCCCTATCTGGTCGCGCCCAACGGGTTTTACCTGCGCGATCCGGAAACCCGCAAGCCGCTGCTGTGGGATCTGAACCGCGGCGCGGCGGTGCCCTACGACACCCCCGACACCGACCCCGCGATCGAGGGGGAATTCACCGTCTCGGGAATCGAGATCGGCGCCGACGACATGGAATGGAGCCATGACGGCGTAGCCGTGCGCCCGGCCTTCGTGCATCTGGTCGAGCATGTGAAACCCTACAGCCCGGAATGGGCCGCCGAGATCTGCGACGTCAAGGCCGAGGTGATCCGCCAGACCGCGCTGGATTTCCTGCATCACGCCCATGTCGGCGAGACCGTCGACATAAACGGCCACGAGATGCCGTTCCGGCCGGTGGCGATTTCGCTGGGCAAGACGGTCAGCAACGGCTGGGGCGGGTACGAATGCGCCTGGGCGCGCACGCTCATGGCGGTGCTGATCGGCGGGCTCGAGGTGCCGGGCGGCACGCTGGGCACCACCGTGCGGCTGAACCGCCCTGCCGACAACCGCTGGTCGAGCGTCGTGCCCGGCCAGGACGGGTTCATGAACTATCCGATGAACCGCACCCGCAAGGGCGAATGGGAAAGCCACCCCAACGCCCGCCACGGGCACCAGTCGCTGATTCCGCTGGCGGCCAACTCGCCCTGGAGCCAGGCGCTGGGTCCGACGCATCTGGCCTGGATGGCGCAGGCCGAGGGGTTCGAGCACATGCCCAAGCCCACGGCGCCCGACGTCTGGTTCGTCTACCGCACCAACCCGGCCATTTCCTTCTGGGATACCAGGGCCGTGGGCGAGGCGATGGCGAAGTTTCCCTTCACCGTCTGTTTCGCCTACACGCTGGACGAAACCAACCATACGGCCGACGTTCTGCTGCCCGAATGCACCGACCTGGAAGGGCTGCAACTGATCCGCATCGGCGGGTCGAAATATGTCGAGCAGTTCTGGGAACACCAGGGCTTTGCGCTGCGCGACCCGGCCGCCAAGCCGATGGGCGATTCGCGCGACTTCACCTGGATCGCGACGCAGATTGCCAAGGGAACCGGGCTTCTGGGCGCCTACAACAAGGCCATCAGCGGCGGCGCCGCCGGGGTGCGCCTGTTCGGCGAGAATTTCGATTTCTCGCTCGATCCCGAGACCGAGCATTCGGTCGAGGACATCTGGGACCGGTCGTGCCGCGCCGCCAGCGCCGAACTGACCGATGGCGCCGAGACGGAGGGGCTGGACTATTTCCGCGAACACGGCTTCCGCACCAAGCCGTTCCCCAAGGAACGCTGGTATCTCTACCCGGTGATGGTCGAGCAGGGGCTGCGCTTTGAGCTGCCCTATCAGGAACGCCTGCTGCGCATCGGGCAGGAACTGGGCGCGCGGCTGCACGAGGCCGGCATCACCTGGTGGGATTCGCAGCTGCGCGAATACGAGGCGATGCCGCATTACCAGGATCTGCCGGGCCTGTGGGAAGGCGCCCAGGAACGCCAGTTCAACGTCAAGATCGAGGACTATCCGTTCTGGCTGCTGACCGCGCGGTCGATGCAGTATTCGTGGGGCGGCAACGCCGGCTTGCAGATGATCCGCGAGGTCGCCTCGAACGTGGCCGGCCATGGCGGGGTCGTCATGAACCCGGCCGCCGCGCGCAAGCTGGGCGTGAGCGAAGGCGAACGGGTCGAGATCTCCTCGCCCGTGGGCAGGACCGAGGGCGCGGTGATCCTGCGCAACGGCATCCGGCCCGACGTGCTGCTGATGATCGGCCAGTTCGACCACTGGAAGACCCCGTTTGCCAAGGATCTGAAGACGCCCTCGATGAACGGGCTGATGCCGATGTCGCTCGAACTGACGGATGCCACTGGGTCGGGCTCGGACCTGGTCAAGGTGGCGGTGAAGAAGATCGGAGGCCGCAAATGACCCGCTGGGCGATCGTGGCGGACCTGAACCGCTGTGTCGGCTGCCAGACCTGCACCGCCGCGTGCAAGCACGCCAACAACACCGCGCCCGATGTGCAGTGGCGCAAGGTGCTCGATTTCGAGACCGGCGAGTTTCCCGATGTGCGCCGCGCCTTCGTGCCGGTGGGCTGCATGCATTGCGAGGAACCCTCGTGCATGGATGTCTGCCCCTCGACCGCGACGTTCAAGCGCGAGGACGGCATCGTCGGCATCAACTACGACATCTGCCTGGGCTGCGCCTATTGCGCCGTGTCCTGCCCCTATCAGGCGCGGTTCCGGGTGGACGAACCCGCCGCCGCCTTCGGCAAGAATCTCAGGATGCGCCACGAGACCAAGCGCGAGGATCCCGCGCGGCTGAGCGTGGCGCAGAAATGCACCCTTTGCGTCGACCGGATCGACGAGGGCCTGGCCGCCGGGCTGACCCCGGGCGTGGACATGGCCGCGACCCCGGCCTGCGTCGCCTCGTGCATCTCGGGCGCCTTGGCGATGGGCGATCTGGACGATCCCGAAAGCAACGTCTCGCGCCTGCTGCGCGAAAAACGCCATTTCCGCATGCATGAGGAACTGGGCAACGGTCCGGGCTTTCACTATCTCTACGACGGCGATATCGCCAACCACGAGCCGATCGAACCGGCGCCGATGGAGGCCGAGCCGGTGGGGCTGGCGGCGGTGTCGCCCAAGCTTCAGAAGAACTGGGACTGGCGCGCGGCGGCGAACTTCACCTTCGGCGGCACCGGCACCGGGCTGTTCGCCGCGGCGATGGTCGCGGGGCTGTTCGCGCCCGTGGTCTGGCTGGCGGTGTTCTTCGGGCTGGCGTTCACGGGCGCGGGGCTGTTCTGCGTCTGGCTGGAAATCGGGCGGCCGTGGCGGTTTCTCAACGTGTTCCGCAACCCGCGCACCAGCTGGATGTCGCGCGAAGCCATCGCCGCGATCCCGTTCTTCGGGCTGGGCGGGCTGTCCTGGCTGCTTGGCGCGCCCGCGCTGGGGTGGCTGGCGGCGGCCTGCGGCCTGTTCTTCCTATATTGCCAGGCCCGCATCCTGCGCGCCGCCAAGGGCATACCGGCCTGGCGCCAGCCCGGCATCGTGCCGCTGATCGTGGCCACCGGCCTGACCGAGGGCGTGGGCCTGTGGACCGTGGCCGCCACGCTGTGGGGCGCCGTGGCGGGTGTGGCGCCGGCACCGCTGACGGCGGCCGCCCTTGCGCTGGCGGTGCTGATCGGGCTGCGCGCGCTGGCCTGGCGGAATTACCGCGCCGCCCTGGGGAACACGGGCGCGCCGACGCCGGTATTCGCCATCCTGGACAGCCCGCGAGCGGCGCTGTTCGCCCTGCCCCAGGCGGGTCTGGCCGCGCTGGCGCTGCTGGCCCCGGTCGTGCCGGCGGGCCTTGGCGCGCCGCTGCTGGCGCTGGCCGGGCTGGGGGCGGCGCTGAGCGGATGGCTGTTCAAGTACACGCTGATCACGAAAGCCGCGTACAATCAGGGTTACGCATTGGAGAGAATGCCCGCCCGGGGTGCTGGCCTGAGCGCCCCAGGCATCAAGCCGGGGTGGGCGAAAGCCTGATCCGGCGCCGCCAGGCCGGATCGGGGTGTGGAAATGGGAGGACCATCACATGCTGGTAGTAAACAAGCCCGATACCGGGTTCATGTTCGACCGCGAGGCCGAAACCATGTCGCGCGCGGCCATCGCCGAGGTGCAGGCCGAGCGCCTGCGCTGGTCGCTGGAACGCGCCTACGAGAACGTGCCGCATTACCGCGCGGCCTTTGACAAGGCCGGCGTCAAGCCCGGCGATCTGAAAAGCGCCGCCGATCTGGCGCGCTTTCCCTTCACCGTCAAGACCGACCTGCGCGACAACTACCCGTTCCGCATCTTCGCCATGCCGCTGGATCAGCTGGCGCGCGTGCATGCCTCGTCGGGGACCACGGGCAAGCCGACGGTGGTGGGCTATTCCAAGGGCGATCTGGGCCGCTGGGCCGACCTGATGGCGCGCTCGATGGCCGGTGCCGGCATCCGGCCCGGCGACCTGGTGCACAACGCCTATGGCTACGGGCTGTTCACCGGCGGGCTGGGGGCGCATTACGGCGCCGAACGGCTGGGCTGCGTGGTGGTGCCGGTCTCGGGCGGGGGCACCGAACGGCAGGTGACGCTGCTGAACGATTTCGGTGCCAAGGCGCTGTTGTCGACCCCTTCCTATGCGCTCAACATCGCCGAGGTGGCCGAACGGATGGGCGTCGATATCGCCGCGCTGCCGGTGCACCGGGCGCTGTTCGGGGCCGAGCCGTGGTCGAACGAGATGCGCGCCGAGCTCGATCGCCGCCTGGGGGTGAAATCGGTCGATGTCTACGGCCTGTCCGAGATCATGGGGCCGGGCGTGGCCTGCGAATGCGACACCGAGCGCAACGGCCTGCACGGCTGGGAAGACCATTTCCTGTTCGAGATCATCGACCCCGAGACGCTCGAACCGCTGCCGATGGGCGAGACCGGCGAACTGGTCATCACCACACTGACCAAGGAGGCGATGCCGGTGGTGCGCTACCGCACCCGCGACATCACCCGCCTGACCGACGAACCCTGTTCGTGCGGGCGCAGCCATGTGCGCATCATGCGGGTGGACGGGCGCGACGACGACATGATGATCATCCGCGGCGTCAACGTCTATCCCAGCCAGATCGAATCGGTGCTGGTGGGGCTGGCCGGCCTGTCGCCGCACTACCAGATCCGGCGCTTTCGGGAGGGGCCGCTGGAAAGCATCGGCGTCGATGTCGAGATCCTGCCGGATCTGGGCAGCGCGCCGGAGACGCTGGCCGCCAAGGCCGCCGAGGTGCGCCATCACATCAAGTCGATCATCGGCGTCACCTGCGAGGTGGTCGCCAAGGCGCCCGGCGAAGTGCCCCGTTCGGAAGGCAAGGCGGTGCGGGTCGTCGATCTGCGCTAGGCGGCGTGGGGCCGGCCGGGCAACGCCGGAACCGGCCATGCCGGCGCCCGGTCGGGATGCCCGGAAAATCCGGTGCCGCGGGCAGTGAACTTGCCTGACATCAAGGAAAACGCCGCCATTCCGGCGGCTTGCCGGCCGTGCCCGGGCGCGGCCGATCACAGGAGGAAAACACGAATGAAAAGACTCGTTACCGCCATTGCCGCGCTTGCGGCCAGTGCCGGGCTGGCCAGCGGATTTGCCACCGGGCCGGCCGCCGCCCAGGAGGCCCTGTTGCAGGCCGCAAGCTGCTTTCCGCAGGGCTCGTTCTTCTCGAAACGCTTCGAAAGCTTCATCGACGAGGTCAACGAACGCGGCAAGGGCGTGGTGCAGATCAACTATGTCGGCGGCGCGCCCGCGATCGGCAGCCAGCTGACCGTGGTTCAGAAGGTGGCCCAGGGCGTCTATGACCTGAATTCCTGCACCGGATCCTATTTTCAGAACGTGGTGCCCGAAGCCGACGCCTGGAAGCTGCTGGAAAACACGCCCACCCAGATCCGCGAGAACGGCGGCTGGGACTACATGAACAAGATCCACAACGCCAAGAACCTGGAGGTTCTGGCGCGTCACCATTTCGGCACCAACTTCTACCTGTTCCTGGCCGACGGCCATGCCATCGACAAGCCCGACCTGACCGGGCTGCACCTGCGCACCGCGCCGATCTATACCAACTTCTTCAAGAAGCTCGGCGCGACCACGCAGGACACCAGCATCACCGACATCTTCACGCTGATGGAAAACGGCACCGTCAAGGGCTATGGCTGGCCGGTTCTGGGCCACCAGCCGGGCTGGGAGACCGTCACCAGGTACCGGGTCGAACCGGGCTTTTACGACGTCGATCTGGTCATGCTCGCCAACAAGCGCGCCTGGGACAGCGTGTCCGAGGAGGCCCGCGCGCTGATGTCCGAGGTGGCGCTGAAGCTGGAGCTGGACGCGATCGCCAACGATCCGGAACTGAACCGCAAGGTCGCCGCCAAGCAGGTCGAGGACGGCTTCGAGGTGATCGAGTTCACCGGCGCGGACCGCGACGCCTGGCTGAGCGCGGCGCGCGAGGCCGGCTGGGAAGGCGTGAACGCCACCAGCCCCGAAACCGGGCCGAAGCTGCGCGAGTATTTCGTCACCGAATAAGAACACAACCGCGGGCGGCCCGGCGCAGGTCCGCCCGCTTTCGCAACAATCAGGAATTGGGGGCTCGGATGAACGGGTTCAGGCGCTTCGACGCGCTCATGGGGCATTTCTACTATCATCTGGGCACTGTCGTCGGGATCAGTATCGGCCTGTTCTCGGTCGCCATCTCGCTTGACCTGGTGTTGCGCATGCTGAGCGCCGGCAACCTGCCGGGGGTTCAGGAAATCATCGAATACGCCATGTTCGCCGGCGTCTTCCTGTCGGCGCCCTGGGCCTTGCGCATCGGCGCGCATGTGCGGGTCGATCTGCTGATCGGGGCGCTGCCCGCGGCGCTGGCCCGGACGCTCGATCAGATCCTGGACGTGACCGGGCTTGCGATCTGCCTGGTCCTGCTCTGGTTCGGCGGCGTCAACCTGAAATTCGCCTACATGTTCAACTCCACGCAGATGAAATACTACAACGTCCCCGAATGGTGGCTGCTGAGCGTCTTCGTGGCGAGCTTTTCGCTGCTGTCCCTGGAATTCGTCTGCCGCATGTTCCGCGGCGGCAGCGCCCCCGAAAAGAACCAGCACGCCACGGGGGGGTTCTGAGCGATGGTCATGGAATGGTACTGGGCGCTGGCAATGCTGCTGGGCGGCGCCGTCGGTCTGCTGCTGCTGGGCCTGCCGGTGGTGTTCGCCTTCTTCGCCGCCAACCTGGCCGGGGCGTGGTTCTTCATGCGCGGCGAGGTCGGGCTGAGCCTCATTCCCATCGAATACGCGCTCTCGATCGCGCAGTTCAGCCTGGTGCCGGTGGCGCTGTTCATCCTGATGGGCGAGATCCTGTTCCAGACCGGGGTGGCGTTCCGCTCCATCAACGCCATCGACAAGCTGATCTCGGGCGTGCCGGGGCGGCTTTCGATCGTGTCGATCGCGGGCGGGTCGGTGTTCTCGTCGCTGTCGGGTTCGACCATCGCCAATACCGCCGTGCTGGGCAACCTGCTGCTGCCCGACATGCTGAAACGGGGCTATCATCCGACGCTGGCGCTGGGTCCGATCATGGCGGTGGGCGGCATCGCGATGCTGATCCCGCCCTCATCGCTGGCGGTGCTGCTGGCCAGCCTCGCCGAACGCTCGATCACCGATCTGCTGCTGGCCGGGGTCATTCCGGGCGTTCTGATGCTGGTCCTGTTCGTGCTTTACGTCGTGGTGCGCTGCAAGCTGAACCCGTCGCTGGCGCCCCGGTTCGACGAGGTGCGCCCGACCGGCTGGGCGCGCTGGAAACCGCTGTTCGTGGACGTGATGCCGCTGTTCACCATCTTCGCCGTGGTGGTCGGTTCGATCTTTTTCCGCATCGCCGCGCCGGAAGAGGCCGCGGCACTGGGCTGCATCGCGGCGGTGGCGGTCAGCGCCGCCTATCGGCGGCTGACCTGGGCCAGCCTGAAGGAGGCGCTGCGCGAAACCGCCAAGATCAACGTGATGCTGCTGTTCATCATCGCCGGGTCCATGACGTTCGCGCAGGTTCTGCAAATCTCCGGCGCGACGAGCGGCGTGCTCGAACTCATTTCCTCGATCTCGTTCAACCAGTTCACCGCCATGGCGGTGATGATGCTGCTGCTTCTGTTCCTGGGCTGTTTCCTCGATCAGATCAGCATGATCCTGCTGACGCTGCCGTTCTTCCTGCCGATCGCGGATTCGCTGGGCATGAATTCGACCTGGTTGATGGTGATGATGCTGATCGCCATGGAAATCAGCCTTCTGACCCCGCCGTTCGGATTGCTGCTGTTCGTGATGAAGGGCGTGGCGCCCTCCGACATCAGGATCACGCAGATCTATCGCGCCGCGATCCCGTTCATCCTGCTGGAACTGTCGGTGATGGCACTGCTGATCGCCTTCCCGATCGTCGCGCTCTGGTTGCCCGGGCTGCTCAGATAGGGCGCGCTGCGGGCGCCGTCTCCTGCGTCTGCCCGTGCCGCGCGGCCCCGCCGCGATGCACCGGCGGGTCGAGCGCCGTCATGCAGACGTAAAGGCCGAAGACGACGATCGTCAGCCCGGCCGCCTGGCGCAACAGCGGGTTCGCGACGGCGCGCCGCAGCGCACCGGCAAAGGCGCCGATGGCAACAAGCGCGGGCAGGGTGCCCAGACCGAACGCGGCCATGATCTGCGCGCCGCGCAGCGGCGAGGCCGAGGCCATGGCCAGCGCCAGCGCGGAATAGACCAGCCCGCAGGGCAGCCAGCCCCAGATCAGCCCGAGCCCCAGCGCCTGCCCGGCCGTGCGGACCGGAAAGAAGGCCCGGCCCAGCGGTTCGATCCGCTTCCAGACATGACCGCCCGCGCGTTCGAGAACCACGATGGCCCGCCACCAGCCGCCGAGATAGAGGCCGAGCGCGATCATCAGCCCCCCGGCGATCATGCGCCCCAGCGGCAGCGCGTTGCCGAAACTGGCGGTGGCGGCAAGCGCGCCAAGCAGACCCGCCAGCGCGCCGGCCGCCGCATAGCTGGCGATCCGGCCGGCATTGTAGGCCAGATGATAGCCGATGCGCCGCGCGCCCGGCGCGCCGCCGGTTCCGGCATCCAGCGCGCCCACGATGCCCCCGCACATGCCCAGGCAATGGGTCGAACCCAGAAGGCCGATGGTCAGTGCGGTCAGCAGCGAGAATTCCATCCGGGCCCCCGGGATCGGCCGGATCACTCGCCGGCGGGTTTCATCATCGCCGGCAGGGGCGCCCCGGCCCGCGCGGGCCGGGCGGGCGCGCCGGCGCCCTCGCCCGCCGGTAGCGGGCGCGACGAATTCCAGATGACCAGCACGCTGCTGGCCGACATGGCCAGCGCGGCAAACAGCGGGTTCAGCAGACCCGACAGCGCCAGCGGAATGGCGGTGGCGTTGTAAAGCAGCGCCCAGGCCAGGTTCTGGCGGATGCGCCGGCGCGTGGCGGCGACCAGGGCGAACGCATCGAAGATCCTGGCGAGATCCTGGCCGGGGATGACGATGTCGGCGGCCTCGGCGGCCAGCGCCGTCGGGGCGCCGAAGGCGATGCTCAGATCCGCCTCGCTCAGCGCGGGGGCGTCGTTCGATCCGTCGCCGATCATGGCCACCGGCCCCTCGCCGCGGTAATGGCGCACGATGGCGGCCTTGGCTTCGGGGGGAACGCCCGAATGCACCTCGTCGAAGTCCGGGCCGTAGCCGCCGGGATGTTCGGCGCCGGTCAGCAGCACGGTGCGCGCGCCCGACCGGATGCGGGCCACCACGTCGCGCCATTGCGCCCGGGCGCTGTCGCGGGTCAGGAACCCGCCGCGAACCGCGCCCTCCCATCCGACATAGGACACAACGCCCGCGCCCGGCGCGCCGCCTTCAAGGCGCGCGGCCAGCGGCGCGGGCACGTCCCAGCCCAGAGCGGCAAACAGCGCACGGCCCCCCACCGCGACCCGGGTTCCGCCCACGGTGGCGATGACGCCGCGGCCGGGGTGGGGCTCCATCTCCCGCGCCGACAGGCTTGCATCCAGCCCGGCGATGGCGCGGGCGACGGGATGGGGGGAAAGCCGCTCGACCGCCGCCGCGCGGGCGACGGCGCCCGGTGCGGCCTCGATTCGTTCGACCGACATGGCGCCGGTCGAAAGCGTGCCGGTCTTGTCGAACACCACGGTGCGGAAATCGCGCGGCCGTTCGAACAGGTCGGCGCTGGTGAAGATGATGCCGCGCCCCAGCGCCGCCGAGACGCCCGCCGCCGTGGCCAGCGGCACCGCCAGCCCGAAGGTGCAGGGGCACGAGACGATGAGGGTGGCAAGCCCCACCAGGACGGCATCGCGCAGCGGGCTGCCCGAGGTGAAAAACCAGATCGACACCGCCGCCGCCAGCACCAGCACGAAGGGCACGAAGGCGCGCGCCACCCGGTCGGCCAGGCCGCGCGCCCCCGAGGTCGAACTTTGCACGTCCCAGAGGATGCGCGTCAGGGTCTGAAGCTGGCTTTCCGCCGCCGGATCGGCGATCAGCGAGATCTCGCCTTCAACGACGATGGTGCCGCCGCGGGCCAGGTCGCCCGGCTCCTGGCGCACGGGGAAGGGTTCTCCGGTCAGCAGCGAGATGTCCACCGCGGCATTGCCGGTCTGGATGATGCCGTCGATCGGGATGGCCTCGCCGGGGCCGACCGTCAGGGTTTCGCCGGGGCGCAGCCGGTCCAGCGGCACCGTCGTCGGCCGGCCCTCGCGCATGACCCGCGCCACCGGTGTCCAGGCATCCATCAGCCTTTCCAGCGCGCCCGCCGCCCGGGCGCGCGCGCCGGCCTCGAAATAGCGCCCGACCGTCACCACCGTCAGGATGGCGGCGGCAACGTCGAAATACATCTCGTCCAGGTTGCCCCGGAAGACCTGCACCGTGGAATAGGCATAGGCCGCCAGCACCGCCACCGACAGCAGGTTGTCCATGTTCAGAACGCCGGCGCGGATGCCGACAAGCGCGCCGCGAAACAGCGGCAGGCCGACATAGGCGACCATCGCGCTGGTCAGCACGAAGATCGCCGCCGGGGCGGCGCCGAAGGCCAGCCAGCGCACCGGTTCGAGATCGGCATAATCCACGAGCCCCAGATGCGTGGGATAGAAGAACGCGAGGTAAAGCATCATGACGACCGCCGCCAGCGATGTCGCCGTCACCACCCGGAACAGGGCGCGGTCGGTATCGGGCGCCGGGCGCGGCTGCGACCGCAGGCTGGCGCGGTATCCCGACCCGCTCAGCAGCGCGGGCAGGTCCTCTTCGCGCAGCTTTTCGGGGTCGTAGACCACGCGCGCCGTTGCGGTCGCATAGTTCGATCTGACCGCGTGTAAAGGGCCGATTCGCTCTGCCATGCGGTCGATCAGCGTTTCGCAGGATGAACAATGCATGCCCTCGATGCGCAGGAAGGCCACCGCGCCTTCGGGTTCGCCCGGCTGCGGCCCGGCCGGGGCGCGGGCGCGCCCGTCAAGGATAACATCCCCGAATCGTTGAAAAACCTCGCGGCATCCAGGACAGCAAAAGCTGTTTTCGCCGGCCCTGAAGGGCGGCGCGGGCAATGGCAATCCGCACAATCGGCAGGTCATGGCCGGGAAGGTACCAAAACTCTTGCTCTCACGGAAATGTTATCCGTAATATCGAATGGAGAGAAATCATTTCGGCAGGTGGGGATGAGGCACCGGGTCGAAAGCCGAGTTTCGTTCTCACCGTCGCGCCAGACCGATGCCCCTGCCGCGCGGTGGGCCTGTCGCGTACCAGTGCCCCCGTTCCGCCGCGAGCCTTCCTGCGTGTTTCGCCGCACCCCCGCTGCAAGGCGCGCGCCCGCACCACGACCAAGAGACGCAAACCCGATCAGACGCAAAGGACGCCGGTACGAACGACAGAGTGAAGACACACCAGAGCGCCCGGCGCGACAAGAGCCGGAACGGCCGTCCCGGGCGCCTTGATGAACACGCAACAGTGGAGGAACACACATGCTCGATTTCATCTACCGGACAGGGTGGGGCGCGTTCGCCGTCATGCTCCTGTTCCAGATCCCGTTTCTACTGGTCTTCCTGACCCTGGTCTTCCGCAAGGCCTATGTGAATACCGGGCCAAGCGAGATTTCGGATGCGCGCATCGGCGGCCTGCGCCGGGGCTGGATGGCGCTGGTCATCGCGCTGTTCCTGATCGTCAACCTCGTGTCGATCCAGTTCTTTCCGGCGATCTATACCGCCCGCGCGGCGGCATCCGGCGTTCCGGCCATCGACGTCGCGGTCGATGCGCAATCCTGGAGCTATGACATGTCCCGGCAGGAATTCGAGGTCGGCCAGCCGGTGCGCTTCAATGCCCGCAGCCTCGACACGATGCACGGCTTTGCCGTCTATCACCCCGACGGGCAGGTTCTGTTCACCATGATGCTGGTGCCGGGGGTGGGCGTTTCGTCGCTGATCTACACCTTCACCGAGCCCGGCACCTACAAGATCCGCTGTCTGGAATATTGCGGCCTCGCGCATCACGAGATGAACGACGAGATCACCGTGACCGAAGCCAGCACCTGAACGCTCAGAAAGGAAACCGTCATGTCTTTCGCATCTTCCATGGTCGCCAGCGTTCCGGTGTTCGGGCGCATGTTCAAGCTTGAGGGCGAACCGGAACTGGAACCGATCAACGCCTGGCCCGCGGCCATGATCATGGCCTCCTTCATGTGGTTCTCGGTCGCCGTCCTGCTGGGGATCTCGCTGCCGCTGACGCAGATGCTGGGGTTTGATACCAGCCTGTTCTATACCGCGGTCACGGCGCACGGGGCGGCCATGGCCTTTCCCTATGTGTTCCAGCTGATGATGGGCGTCGGCCTGCACCGCGCGGCGGGCTGTCTGGGCAAGCCGATCACCGGCATCATCCCGGCGCTGGCCTTCTGGTGCATGAACATCGGCGGCATATTGTTCACCATCGCCATACTGATGGGGCTCAAGATCAGCTATGCGGTGATGTATCCGCTGCCCATCGTCGGCGTGCAGACCGGACAATGGAGCATGACGGCCGTGGTGATCGGGTTCACCGGCATCGCCGGCATCCTGCTGACCGTCATCCTTCTCTACCCGGTGCAGGTCATCAAGATGCTGTTCTTCGACCGCGCGCAGGACGATCTGATCCTGTCGCCGCGCACGCTGAACGATCCGGGCATGCTGGGCATGGCGATGGCCGCCTTCGTGCTGCTGATCATGGGCGCGCCGCTGCTGATCGTGGCCAGTGCGGTGCTGCTGGCGCTTTACGGCATCCTGCCGATGGCCTGGGTGGCCTGGGCCACCGATCCGATGGTGTTCCAGTTCGTGTTCTACATCTTCGCGCACAACCTGATGGAAGCCATGGCGATCATGATCATCAGCGCGCTTTATGCCACGCTGCCGCTGTATCTGGCCGACGGGACGCGCAAGCTTTACAGCGACAGGATGGCCAATCTGGCGCTGTGGATCCTGCTGGTGACTTCGGTGACGTCGTTCTTCCACCACTTCTTCACCATGTTCCCGGCGCTGCCCTCGGCGCTCAGCTATCACGGCAACATCATGAGCTGGGGCACCGGCATCGGCGCGGCGGTCACCATCTTCACCATCGCCATGACGATCTTCAAGCACGGGCTGCGCCCCTCGGCCGGGATCATGGCGGCGCTGATGGGCTTCACGCTCTACATCCTCGACGGGGTCAGCGCGATCGTCACGTCGAACGTGGCCTGGTCGTTCCAGTTGCACGGCACCATGTGGCAGGCCGGGCATACCATGGCGGTTCTGGTCGCCATGTCACTGATGTGGATGGGTGTGCTGATCCATCACTACCCGGTGATCACGGGGCGCACGCTCAGCGCCGACAGTGGCAAGTGGTTCGTGACGCTGTTCACGGTCGGCGCCGTCGGGGTGAACTATTCGTTCCTGGCCGCCGGCGCCGCGGGCATGCCGCGCCGCTTTGCCGCCTGGGATCAGGAAGGCTGGATGATCTACGGGTACTTCATCCTGATCTTCGGTCTGTTCATGGCGGTGGGGATGCTGATCTTCCTGCTCGACATCTCGAGGGCGCGCATCATCGACACCGGCCCGGTCGCCGCGCCGGCCGAATAGGCCCGGCACCACCGCCGATCCGCCACCCGCAAGCCCCGCCATCCCGGCGGGGCTTGTCCTTTCGCGCTCTGGCTCGCGCCGCCCGCGCGGGGGCGGCGCACCGGCCCGTAGGCCGGATGCGCGGGCCATGATAGAATGCGGCGTGGTCAATCTTTCGCACGGAGGGTGCAGCGATGGTGGATCCGATTCCCAGGGCGGCCAGGGCCAGGATGGAATACGCCTGCAAGCGGGTGGCCAGGAAGATCGGAAAATCGGTCAGGACCGTCGATTCGGGCGGCAAGCTGGAAAAGGCTATCGCCGACAAGTGCAGGAAAGAGGTCAGGACGATCGACAAGACCGCGGTCCAGTTCTTTGCCGACAAGCTCAGGGAGGCGCTGGACAAGAAGAACAAGCGGCCGGCCGGGCCAGGGCCGATGCCCAGGGCCAGCGCCAAATGGGTGCCCAAACCGCCGGGTTCGGGGGTTCCGTCGCTGACGATCCCGATTACCGAATGGGTCGTGGATCCAAGGCACGACACCAGGGCCAGGTTCTCGATCAAGGTCTGGGCCGATCCGCGCGATCTGAAAAAGACCGGCAAGGGCGCGATGGTGCATTTCACCGTGGTGAACTGGTAGGCGGAAAAACCGGCAGGTCGATACCGCGATACCGGCCCCGCCCCGGCCGGTGAACACGCCGACCCGGACGCTCGCGGCCGCCCGAGAGGCAACCCGCGAAAACGAAACCGGGCGACGCCCTTTCGGACGCCGCCCGGTTCCGCCTCCCAACCCGTCAGTAGATGTCGTGCTGCGTGTTGTAGATGTTGAACTTGCCGGTGGGCGTGATCAGCCGCGGATCCTTGATCACCGTCTTGAGTTCGCGCGTCTTGTCGTCGATCACGACGATGGCCGATGTGTTGTCCTTGGTGTTCCAGACCGAGAACCAGACCTCGTCGCCGGCATAGTTGTATTCGGCCTGCACCACGCGGCGCGATCCTTCATGGACGCCGGCCCAGTCGGCGATCGGCAGCACCTCGTAGGGCGCATCCAGGTTGTTGATGTCGAACACCGCGACCGAATGGCTGGTGTCCTCGTCCGGGTTCAGCGGCGTGTCCACCCACAGGTTCGACGAATTCGGGTGCGTCTTGATGAACAGCGACCCGCCCCCCTGGCCTTCCAGCGTCTGCACGACCGTCCAGGCCTGATCGGGGTGGCCTTCGGGGTCGGTGCCGATGAGCGAGATGGTCTCGTCGCCCAGGTGGCTGGTGGCCCAGACCGGGCCATGCTCGGGATGCACGAAATTGGCGCCGCGCCCCGGGTGCGGGGTCGGTCCGGTTTCGATCAGCCCGGCCAGCTTGCCTTCCTTGGTGTCGATGGCGGCGACCTTGTTCGAGGCGTTGGCCGCGATCATGAAATAGCGCCCGGTCGAATCGAAGCCGCCGTCATGCAGGTACTGCGCCGCGTCGATCGAGGTGATCGTGAGGTTGTCGAGGTCGGTATAGTCGACCATCAGCACCTTGCCGGTTTCCTTCACGTTGACCACGAATTCCGGCTTGTAATGCGACGAGACGATGGCCGCGACGCGCGGTTCGGGGTGGTATTCCTGGGTGCCCACCACCATGCCGCGGGTGCCGACGATCTTGAGCGGTTCCAGCGTGTCGCCCTTCATGATCACGAATTGCGGCGGCCAGTAGGTGCCGGAAATCGCATAGACGTCTTCCCAGCCCTCGAACTTGGACGCCTCGACCGAACGCGCCTCGATGCCGGTGTCGATCTCGGCCACCGTGGTCGGCGGGTCCATCCACAGGTCGATCAGGTTGATCTTGGCGTCGCGCCCGGTGGTGAACAGATACCGCCCCGAGGCCGACACGCGGCTGATATGCACCGCATAGCCGGTCTTGATGATCGACTTGATTTCGTGGGTGGCGCCGTCGATCAGGGCGATCTCGCCCGAATCGCGCAGGGTCACGGAAAACAGGTTGTCGAGATCCCAGTCGTTCTGCTGCTCTGTCGGGCGGTCCTCGACCGGCACATGGACCTTCCAGGTCGCCAACATCTCCTTCATGCCGAATTCCGGCGGGGTCGGCGGATCCTGCATGACATAGCGCGCCATCAGGTTCACGTCTTCGGGGCTGAGTTCGCCCGAGGTGCCCCAGTTCGGCATGCCGCCGGGCGATCCGTAGGTGATGAAGCTTTCGAGATAGTCCAGCCCCAGTTCGCGGGTGATGTCAGGCGTCAGCGGCTTGCCGGTGGCGCCCTTGCGCAGCACGCCGTGGCAGCCGGCGCAGCGCTGGAAATAGATCTTCTGGCCGCGGTCGAACTCGACATCGGACATCACCGGAACGCCGGGCTTGATGCCGGGCTTTTCGGTTTCCATCGGTTCGCTGGGGCCGAAGGGCAGAACCTTTTCGCCCTCGGTATGCTTGCCCTCCGCCCAGGCGGTTCCGGCCGCGAGGCCGAGGGTCAGCGCCGCGGCAACGGCTGCTTTGGTGTATTGGGCTATCATCCTGGAATTCTCTCCCTCTCGCAGGTGACGGGAAACGACGGTCTTGTCCGCATCGGCGCAGGGAATCCAGCTGAAAGGCATGTGGATCGCAAATGCGTACCGGAATGCGGCTTGTGTCTCCTCCGCGGGCACTTTCGGCGGTTGGGCGCGAAGTTGTCAATTCGTGCGTCTGCGTCCTATTGACCATTTGGTTCACACAACAACAAAACGGCCCCCGGGACGGGAGCCGTTGCACGAGATGCGCCGTGATCCTCGGGGCGGCCGATCAGACCTCGAAGGCGGCCTCGAGCGGCGTGACGTCCTTGATCGTGTCGGACACGGACGCGAAATAGGGCTTGCGCTTGCCGCGATACAGGATGCCGGTGTTCATGCCGTCATCGGTCATGATGCGGCGCGCGGCGCGGGCCGGGTCGTCGGTTTCCTCGACCGCGGCCTTGTGGACCTGGTTCTTCCATTCCTTCTCGTCGGGGCGGAAGGTGACGCAGGGGCTGAGGATCTCGACGAAGGAAAAGCCGGGATGGCGCACCGCCTCGGCGATGGTGTTGGTGCAGGCCTTGATGTCGCCCGAGAATTCGCGCGCCACGAAATTGGCACCCGAGGCCAGCGCGATCACGAGCGGATGGAACGGCGAAAGGCCGGTGCCGCCCGGCGACAGCGCGCTGTCCCAGTCCGGTTCGGTGGTCGGCGATGGCTGGCCCTTGGTCATGCCGTAGACGCGGTTGTCCATCACCACATAGGTCATGTCCACGTTGCGCCGGCAGGCGTGCAGGAAATGGTTGCCGCCGATGGAAAACCCGTCGCCGTCCCCGCTCATCGCCATCACGGTCAGGTCGGGGCGGGCGACCTTGAGCCCCGCGGCCACCGCCAGCGACCGGCCATGCACGCCGTGAAAGCCATAGCAGTTGGTATAGGCCGGGATCCGCGAGGAACAGCCGATGCCCGAGACAACGGCGATATCCTCGGGCGCGCGGCCCAGCGAGGCCAGCGCCTTGGTGATCGACAGCAGCACATGGAAATCGCCGCAGCCCGGGCACCAGATCGGGGTGATGTCGGATTTGTAGTCGCTGGCCTTGTGGGCCTTGGCCTGGATGTTCATTGGACGCTCCAATCGCGGATCTGGGTGGCAATCTCGTCCGGGCCGATCAGATCGGGCCCTTCGCGGTGCAGTTTGCGGATTTCAAAGGGCAGGTCGATATTCGAACGCACATGGCGGTAGAACTGGCCCGAGTGGCTCTGTTCGACGAACAGTACCCGCCGGGCACCTTCCAGCGCGCCGTTCAGCGCCGCCACGGGGAAGGGCGAAACCTGGCGCAGCGACACCAGGCGCGCGTCGATGCCGTCATCGGCCAGCAGCGACAGCGCCTCGCGCGCCGCCCCGGTCAGCGACCCCCAGGTCAGGATCACCGTGTCGCCCTTGCCTTCGTTCACGCCCCAGTAGTTGCCGAAATCGAACGCCTCCAGCTTGTGCAGGCGCTTGTCCATCTGTTCCTTCTGGTCGCGCTTGGCGCTGGAGGGCGATCCGCGCTCGGTATGGGTCAGCCCGTCGGCGGTGTACTGGCCGCCGGCCTGGCCGGGCAGCGCCATCGGCGACACGCCGTCGGCGGTGATCGCGTAGCGCTTGTAGACCTCGCCGGTGGGTTCATAGGTCTTGCGCCGGGTCAGGAAGCTGACATCGGCGGGCCGGTCGATCAGCACGCGGGACTGGCCGATGGACTGGTCGGACAGCACGATGACCGGGGTTTGCAGGGTTTCGGCGATATGCATCGCCCATTGTCCGGTGAACAGGCAGTCGGCCACGCCCAGCGGCGCCACCACCACATGCGGCGCGTCGCCGTGAAAGCCGTAGACGGCGATGTTGAGGTCGGATTGTTCCGACTTGGTGGCGATGCCGGTCGAGGGGCCGGCGCGCATCACGTCCACCACGACGATGGGGGTTTCCGACGCGGCGGCCAGGCCGAGGCTTTCCATCATCAGCGACAGGCCGGGGCCCGAGGTCGCGGTCAGCGACGGGCGCCCGCCGAAGGAGGCGCCGATGATCATGTTGATCGAGGACAGCTCGTCCTCGGCCTGAACCAGCGCGCCGCCGATGCCGGCCAGCGCCGGGGCGAGGTATTCCAGAACCTCGGTGGCGGGCGTGATCGGATAGGCGGCGGCGAATTGCAGCCCGCCCTTGAGCGCGCCATAGCCCACCGCCTCGTTGCCGGTGATCAGCCACCGCTTGCCCTGCTGTTCGGGCGCGGGGGCCAGCGGGAACGCCTGGCCGAAATCGGCAGCGGCTTCCATGCCGGCCTCGATGCAGAGCCGGCCGTTGGTGACGGCCGATTCGCCCTTGCGCGCCAGCTTGGCGCCGACCACGTCCATCACCCGCTGGAGAGGCAGACCGATCAGTTGCGCCACCAGCCCGATCGAGATCATGTTCTCGCGTCCGCCCTCGACCGATTTGGCCAGTTCGCCGATCGGGCATTCGATGATCGTGCATTCGGCCTCGAGCACCGCCTTCGGCGGGCTGCCCGCCGTCGGGTCGCAGATCACCAGACCGCCCTTCGCCACCGGCATCGCGCTGATGAACCGCTCGGCGTTCTTCCAGTCGATGGCGACCAGGATGTCGAAATCCTTGGACATCGTGGCGGCCGGTTCGGTCGAAAGCCGGACCAGCGCCGCCGCCTCGCCGCCGCGAATCTGCGGCCCCACGGACAGGTTCATCAGCCCGTACCAGCCGGCCTTGCCGGCGGCCTCGAGCAGAATCTTGCCCGACGTGACCGCGCCGGCGCCGCCGGTGCCGACGATCGCGAAGGAGACGTTTTTCGCGTGATGTGAAGAGGCGTTCATATCGGTGTTCCGTTCCTCGCTTCGGCGGTCCCGGATCAGCTTTCCCGAACCTGCCTGTTTTTGGTGGTTGACGCTAAATCAGTAATCGAGTACCACTTTACGGTAATAGAGATCGCGAGCCCTGTCAACACGCACGAACGCGGGGCCGAAAACGCAAGGGGAAGACAGGAATGCCGACACGCTGGATGATGGTTTCGGGCGACGAGCCGCTGCAAAAGGTCGAGTTCGAGATCGATTCGCCCAAGGCCGGCGAAGTCGTCGTCGAGATTGCCGGCTGCGGCGTCTGCCATACCGACCTGGGCTATTACTATGACGGCGTGCGCACCAACCAGCCGCTGCCGCTGTGCCTGGGCCACGAGATCAGCGGCACCGTGGTGCAGGCCGGCGAGGGCGCAGAGGACTGGATGGGCCGCAAGGTGATCGTGCCCGCGGTCATGCCCTGCGGCGAATGCGACCTGTGCCAGCGCGGCAAGGGCACCATCTGCCGCAACCAGAAGATGCCCGGCAACGACATCCAGGGCGGATTCGCCAGCCACATCACGGTTCCGGCGCGCGGGCTGTGCCCGGTGGACATGGATCGCCTGAAGGCGGTCGGGCTGGAACTGGCCGACGTGTCGGTCGTGGCCGACGCGCTGACCACGCCCTACCAGGCGGCGGTGCAGGCCGGCATCGGGCAAGGCGATTTGGTCATCGTGAACGGCGTCGGCGGGGTCGGCGGCTATGCCGTGCAGGTCGCCGCCGCGCTGGGGGCGACCGTGGTCGCCATCGACGTGGCGCAGGCCAAGCTCGACGCGGTCAGGGACTTTGGCGCCGCGCTGACGCTGAACGCGCGGGAATTCGATTCGCGTGCGCTCAAGAAGGAAATCATCGGTTTCGCCAAGCAGAACGGGCTGCGCACCACGGAATGGATCATCATGGAATGTTCCGGCACCAGTGCCGGCCAGACCGCGGCCTTCGGCCTGCTGGTGCATGGCGCCACCATGTGCGTGGTCGGCTTCACCATGGACAAGGTCGAGGTGCGCCTGTCCAACCTGATGGCCTTCCACGCCCGGCTTCTGGGCAACTGGGGCTGCCCGCCCGATCTCTACCCGGGCGCGCTGGAACTTGTCCTGTCGGGCAAGGTCAAGCTGGCCCCCTTCGTCGAGCAGAAGCCGCTCGATGACATCAACGACGTTTTTCAGGCCGTCCACGACGGCAAGATGGTCCGGCGCCAAATCCTTGTGCCGGGGAACTGAGGGAGAAAACCATGAACTATGCCAAGTTCGATTTCGTTTCACATGACCTTGTGTCCGACGCCACGCGCGAAGGCATATCCGACAAGGTGCTGTTCGAAAGGCGCCCGGCGCGCCTGCCCGACGGCACCGAGGCCAAGGGCCTCTACAACGTTTGGATCACGCTGAACAACCCGGCGCAATACAACTCCTACACCACCGACATGGTGAAATCGGTGATCCTGTCGTTCCGCGCCGCATCGAACATGCGCGACGTCAACGCGGTGGTGTTCACCGCTGCCGGCGACAAGGCGTTCTGCACCGGCGGCAACACCAAGGAATACGCCGAATACTATGCCGGTCGCCCGCACGAGTACCGCCAGTACATGCGGCTGTTCAACGACATGGTCTCGGCCATCCTGGGCTGCGACAAGCCGGTGATCTGCCGCGTCAACGGCATGCGCATCGGCGGCGGCCAGGAAATCGGCATGGCCTGCGACTTCTCGATCGCGCAGGACATGGCGCGGTTCGGCCAGGCCGGCCCGAAACACGGCTCGGCCGCGATCGGCGGTTCGACCGATTTCCTGCCGGTGATGATCGGCTGCGAACAGGCGATGAACTCGGGCGTGCTGTGCGAAAGCTTCACCGCGCAGAAGGCGCTGCGGCTGGGCATCCTCACCGACATCGTGCCGGGCCTCAAGGTCGATGGCAAATACGTCGCCAACCCGATGGTCGAAACCAATTACGTCACCGACGAATGGGGCCGCCTGCTGCATGGCGAGATGAAGACCGGCGAGGCGCTGGCCGAGGGCAAGGCGCTGATGAAAAAGGGCGAGATGGACCTGAGCGCGCTGGACGAGAAGGTCGAGGAACTGTGCGCCAAGCTGTTGCTGACCTTCCCCGACTGCACCACCAAGTCGGTCGAGGAACTGCGCAAGCCCAAGCTGAACGCCTGGAACGCCAACAAGGAAAACAGCCGCGCCTGGCTGGGCGGCAACATGATGACCGAGGCCAACATGGGCTTCCGCGCCTTCAACGAAGGCAACCGCGAAGTGGGCCGCGAGGTCGATTTCGCGCTGCTGCGCCGCGAACTGGCCGAAGGCGCCAAATGGACCCCCGAGTTCATCGACTCCATGATGCCGGGTGTGCGCAAATGAGCCAGCCGCTGGCCATAAGCACGGATCTGGACGGCGCGCTGCTGCGGCTGCGGCTGAACCGGCCCAAGGCGAACATCGTCGACGCGCAGATGATTGCCGCGCTCGACGCCGCCCTGGCCGATCAGTCCGGCAACGGCGATCTCTGCGCCGTGCTGGTCGAGGCCGAAGGCCCGCATTTCAGCTTTGGCGCCTCGGTCGAGGAACATCTGCCCGAAAGCTGTGCCGCGATGCTGAAATCGCTGCACGCGCTGGTGCGGCGGATGCTGGAATACCCGGTTCCGGTGCTGGTCGCGGTGCGCGGCCAGTGCCTGGGCGGCGGGCTTGAAGTGGCGATGGCGGGACACACGATTTTCGCCGCGCCCTCGGCCAGCCTGGGCCAGCCGGAAATGATGCTGGGGGTGTTCGCGCCCGCCGCTTCGTGCCTGCTGCCCGAACGTGTCGGGCAGGCGCGGGCCGAGGATCTGCTGTATTCCGGCCGCTCGGTCAGCGGCGAGGACGCCTACAAGATGGGCCTGGCCGATGTGCTGGCCGACGATCCCGAAGCGGTGGCCGTGGCCTATGTGGAACAGCACCTGAAACCGAAAAGCGCAAGTTCCTTGCGCATGGCCGTGCGCGCCGCGCGGGCCGAATACTGCCGCCGCATGGCAGCGCGCCTCGACGAGGTCGAGGCACTTTACCTGAACGATCTGATGGCAACGCGTGATGCGGTCGAGGGGCTTCAGGCTTTCATCGAGAAACGTCCAGCAAAGTGGGAAAACAGATGACCGAAAAAACCGTTTCCGAAATCGTGTCGCGCTGCGAGGCGCTTTACGAGGACCTGTACTTCAACGCGGCCCGCGAATGGAAGGCCGCAAAGCCCGGCCGCAAGGTGATCGGCTTCATGCCGCTCTATGTGCCGCGCGAACTGATCCATGCCGCGGGCATGCTGCCGCTGGGCATCATGGGCGGGGGCGACAACCTGGAAGTGATCCACGGCGACGCCTACTACCAGAGCTATATCTGCCGCATTCCGCGCTCGACCATCGAACTGGGCGTCTCCGGGCGGCTGGATTTCGTCGATGGCATGCTGTTCCCGTCGATCTGCGACGTGATCCGCAACCTTTCGGGCATGTGGAAGATGCTCTTCCCCGATGTCTATTCCAAGTATTTCGACGTGCCCCAGACCTATCGCGACGAGATCGGCGGCGAGTTCTACACCAACGAGATGCGCGAATTCCTGCACGATCTCGAAGGCATCGCCGGGCGCAAGATCACCGATGACGACATCCGCGCCTCGATCGCCGTCTACAACGAGAACCGCCGCGCCATCGCCGAGCTTTACGCCCTGCGCCAGTCCCAGCCCTGGAACGCGCCCGCGTCCGAAGCCTACCTGGTGCTGCGCGCCGGCCTGGTCCTGCCGGTCGAGGAACATACCCAGCTCGTGCGCGACTACGTCGCCGCCGCCTCGGCCGAACAGCGCCCGGTCAAGGACAACTCCCGCGTGGTCCTGACCGGCATGTTCTGCGAACAGCCCCCGCTGAACCTGATCAAGTCGCTGGAACTGTCGGGCTGCTATGTGGTCAATGACGACTTCGTCCTGGTCAGCCGCTGGCTGATGGACGACGTGCCCACCGAAGGCGACCCGGTCCACAACCTGAGCCAGGCCTTCCTGCACCGGTCGATGTCGACCGCTGCCAAATACGAACCGAACGAGGCCGAGAAGGGCCAGTTCCTTGTGCGTCAGGTGCGTGACGCCAACGCCGAAGGCGTCATCTTCGCCTCGACCAGCTTCTGCGACCCCGCGCTGCTGGACCGGCCGATGATGCAGAACGTGCTCAAGGCCGCCGACGTGCCCTTCATCGCGTTCAAGTACGCCGAGAACTCCGGCCAGATGCAGCCGATCCGCGAACAGGCCGGAACCTTTGTCGATTCGATCAAACTGTGGAGTGCAGCATGAAACCGACCACTGCCAAGAAACCCGCCGCCGAGGTCCTCAAGGACGACTCGATGCTCAAGCAGAAGGCGATGATGGCCGCGCATTACGAGCGTCTGTCCAGCGCCCCTGAAACCGGCGCCAAGGTGTGTTCGACCTTCGTGCCCGGCAACCTCAACGAACTGATCATGTGCTTTGACCTGGTCAACAACCTGCCCGAGGTCAACGCCATCCAGTCGGGTCTGCGCAAGCAGTCGGGCGGCTATATCATGGAAGCCGAACGCGCCGGCCATTCCGAAGACGTCTGCACCTATGTGAAGTCCGACATCGGGATGATGATGAAGGGCAATATCGGGCCCAACGGCAAGGAACTGCCCAAGCCCGACGTGCTGCTGCTGTCCTATACCGGCTGCTTCACCTTCCTGAAGTGGTTCGAACTGCTGCGCGAGCAGTACAAGTGCCCGACCATCTTCATGCAGACGCCCTACATGGCCGACGGCAAGATCACCAAGAACATGATCGACTACATGGTCAAGCAGTTCAAGGAAGACGTGATCCCGACGCTGGAACAGGTCTCGGGCGTCAAGTTCGACATCGACCGCCTGCGCCAGTACCTGGCCGAATCGGCCAAGGCCGAGGACGACCTGGTTCATGTGCTGCAAT
The DNA here is from genome assembly GCA_020441385.1 of Paracoccaceae bacterium. GTDB lineage: Bacteria > Pseudomonadota > Alphaproteobacteria > Rhodobacterales > Rhodobacteraceae > JAGRMG01. The sequence goes on along the minus strand of JAGRMG010000080.1, from coordinate 1,145 downwards.
CGGCCAAGAACAAGCCCTCGCCGATCGACGCCTATTTCGGCGGCATCTACTATATCGGCCCGATCTTCGGCGCCTTCCGCGGCACCGAGGACGCGACCGAATACTACAAGTTCCTGCGCGAGGAAGTCGACCAGCGGGTCAAGCTGGGCCTCGGCCCGGTCACGCCCGACGGGCCGATGGCGGAAGAAAAGTACCGCCTGGTCGTCGAGGGTCCGCCCAACTACACCAGCTTCCGCCAGTTCTGGAAGATGTTCTACGAGGAAGGCGCGACCGTGGTCGCCTCGTCCTACACCAAGGTTGGCGGCACCTACGATCTGGGCTTCCGGCACGACCCCAGCAAGCCGCTGGAATCGCTGGCGGAATACTGCCTGAACGTCTATACCAACCGGTCGCTGCCGATGCGTATCGAGATGTTGTCCAACTACATCAACGAATACGAGGCCGACGGGCTGCTGATCAACTCGATCAAGAGCTGCAACAGCTTCTCGGCGGGCCAGCTGCTGATCATGCGCGAAGTCGAAAAGCGCACCGGCAAGCCGGCGGCCTTCATCGAAACCGACCTGGTCGATCCGCGCTATTTCTCGGCGGCCAACGTCAAGAACCGCCTGGAAAGCTATTTCCAGATGGTCGAACAGAAACGCAGCGGGAAAGGAATCGCGGCATGAAAACCTTTGTAGGGATCGACCTGGGATCGACCACCACCAAGGCGGTCATCCTTGACGAGAACAAGGACATCCTGGGGCGTGGCATCACCAACTCGCGGTCGAACTACGACACCGCCTGCCGGGTTGCCAGCCAGGAGGCGCAGATCGACGCGCGCTTTACCCTGTTCCGCCGCGAATTCGACGCCGAGCGCGGGCTTGACGACAAGGTCGAGGAATTCCTCGCCGACCTGGAACGGTCCTTCCGCCTCGAGCAGTTCCTCGAACAGCTCGACGATCTGGAAGAAACCTGTCTGCGCCAGGTCAAGGGCGAGCGGTTCGCGAAGAACGCCGATGCCGTGAAAGCGGCGCTGAAAGAGGTGTTCGGCCGCCTGCGCGGCGAGGCCCCGGCCATGTATGCCCCGGATGCCGACCGCAAGTCGGACTTCTTCCGCGACATCGCCGGTTCGCGCTATCTGGCGCTGGCCGAGGAAGTGGCCCGCG
>JAGRMG010000079.1 GCA_020441385.1 Paracoccaceae bacterium | reverse complement strand
TCGGCTTTGTCGGGCGCGAAATCTCGGTGATGGGATCGTTCGGCATGAACAAGGCCGATATCGGCGACCTGATGACGCTGGTTGCGCGCGGCAGGCTGGACCTGTCGCATTCGATCACCGCGACCTATCCGCTGGACGGCATCAACGACGCGCTCGACCGGCTGGCGCGCAAGGATACCGGCGTGGCGAGGCTGGTGGTCGAACCGGGGCGCTGACCGGAGCGCAGCGGAGTTTCGACAGCGTTTCACCCGGCCGCAGCGCCCGCCCGCCGATGCGTTGTGGAACGGCCGGAACCCCGCGCAACGTCGCGCCCTATCGGGCGCGCAGGCACCTGGCGACCCGATCTTCGGCTTTTTTGAGACAGCAGTGTGGGCGTTGGCGGTCGGTTGCGAACGCAGACCCGCTTTTCAATCAAACATCCAGTTCCTCGACGAACCGCGCGTTTTCCTGGATGTACTGGAAACGCAATTCGGGCTTCTTGCCCATGAGCCGTTCGACCAGGTCGCCGGTCTCGCCGGGTTCGTCCTCGTCTATCGTCACCCGGATCAGTTTGCGGGTGGCCGGGTTCATGGTGGTGTCCTTCAGATCCTTGGCGTCCATCTCGCCCAGACCTTTGAAGCGGGAAACGTCGATCTTTCCCTTGCCGCCCAGACCCTTGGCCAACCAAGCGTCGCGCTCGGCCTCGTCCAGGCAGTAGACGCGGCGCGCGCCCTGCGTCAGCCGGTAGAGCGGCGGGCAGGCCAGGTAGAGGTGGCCTGCGTCGATCATCGGGCGCATCTGGGTGAAGAAGAAGGTCATCAGGAGCGAGGCGATATGGGCGCCGTCCACATCCGCATCCGTCATGATGATGATTTTGTCATAGCGCAGATCGTCGATGTTGAACCGCGCCCCCAGACCCACGCCAAGCGCCTGCGTCAGGTCGGAGATCTCGGCGTTCGAGCCCAGCTTGGAAGAGGCCGCGCCCAGCACGTTGAGGATCTTGCCCCGCAGCGGCAGCAGCGCCTGGGTCTTGCGGTCGCGCGCCATCTTGGCCGAACCGCCCGCGCTGTCGCCCTCGACGATGAAAAGCTCGGTGCCCTCGCGCGCGGTGGCCGAACAGTCGACCAGCTTGCCGGGCAGGCGCAGCTTCTTGGTGGCGGACTTGCGGGCGGTTTCCTTCTCGGCCCGCCGGCGCAGGCGTTCCTCGGCGCGCAGCACCAGGAAATCGAGGATCGCGCCGGCGGATTTCGTGTCCGACGCAAGCCAGTGGTCGAAATGATCGCGCACCGCGTTCTCGACCATGCGCGCCGCGGATTCGGTGGACAGGCGGTCCTTGGTCTGGCCCACGAAGGAGGGATCGGCGATGAAGCAACTGACCAGCGCGCAGCCCCCCGCCATCAGGTCGTCGCGGGTGATCTGGGCGGCCTTCCTGTTGCTGACCAGTTCGCCATAGGCCTTGACGCCCTTGAGGATCGCGGCCCAGAAGCCCTGCACATGCGTGCCGCCTTCGGGGGTGGGCACGGTGTTGCAGTAGGACTGGGTGAAGCCGTCGCGCGCCGGGGTCCAGTTGATCGCCCATTCGACATGGCCGGGTTCGCCGAATTTCTCGGCGAAGCCGACCTTGCCGGCAAACGGGGCGTCGGCATAGGTGGACGCGCCCCCGAGCGATTCCCGAAGGTAGTCGGCCAGCCCGCCGGGGAAGTGGAACACCGCCTCTTGCGGGGTCTCGCCGTCGTCGATGGCGGATTTCCAGCGGATTTCGACCCCCGAGAACAGGTAGGCCTTGGACCGGGCCAGCGTGAACAGGCGCTTGGGCCTGAAGCGGTGATGGCCGAAAATCTGCTCGTCCGCATGGAAGGTGACGGTGGTGCCGCGCCGGTTCGAGGCGGCGCCCAGCCGCTGAACGCCGCCCAGCGGCTTGCCGCGCGAAAACCGCTGTTCGTAGAGTTCGCGGTTGCGGGCCACCTGCACCACCATCGAATCCGACAGCGCGTTGACCACCGAGGAGCCGACCCCGTGCAGCCCGCCCGAGGTCTGGTAGGACTTGCCGGAGAACTTGCCGCCCGAATGCAGGGTGCACAGGATCACCTCGAGCGCCGACTTCTCGGGGAATTTCGGGTGCGGGTCGACGGGAATGCCGCGGCCGTTGTCGCGCACGGTCACGGCGTGATCCTCGTGCAGTTCCACCTCGATGCGGTTGGCATGGCCGGCAACGGCCTCGTCCATGGCATTGTCGAGGATCTCGGCCACCATGTGATGCAGCGCGCGTTCGTCGGTGCCGCCGATATACATGCCCGGGCGCTGGCGCACCGGTTCGAGCCCCTCCAGCACCTCGATGGATGCGGCGTTGTAGTCGTCCTGGGCTTTGGTCAGGAGATCGTCTGGCATCGGCCTGCTGCTCGTGTTCTTGGGTTTCGGCGATTATGACAAATGCGCGGGGCCGGGGAAAGAGGCGATGGCGACCGGGTCCGCGCCGGTCATGGCGTGGACCCGCCGGGCACGGGCGGCGCATGTCGTGAGGCACGCTATTGCGGGCCGGTCCAGTCGAGTATCGCGCGCGCCATCGCCGCCGGTTGCTGGTGATGCAGCCAGTGGTCGGCGCCGGGGATGCACACGCGGGTCAGGTCGGGGGCGAACGCCTCGAGCCCTCTGGTCGCCTCGGGCAAGAGCGCGGTGTCGCCCTCGCCCCAGATCAGCAGATGCGGGCAGCGCACCATGAGCCGGTCGCGGCGGAATTCCGGCAGATCGGCGATCGCCTCGCCCGGGGCGGCGATGCGCAGCGGCGAGGCGCGATACCAGTGGATCATGGTTTTCAGCCGCCCGCCGCCTCGGGACCATTCGGCCTTGTATTCCGCCAGCCGGCGGCCCGAGAGCCAGCCCAGATCCATGTTGGCCGAGAACAGGCGCAGCAGCCCGGCGAAACCGTCGGCTTCCAGCGCATCCTCGGATCCGTCCCGGCGCAGAAACCCGATATATCGCGAGGCCGCCGATTGCGCCCCGCCCGCCGCCAGCGCCCGCTGGAACGGCACCGGATGCACCCCGTTGGCGACAATGAGGCGCGACACCAGATCGGGGCGGAACATGGCCAGCCCGTAGGCCACCGCGGCACCCCAGTCGTGGCCCAGCACGGCGACCGGGCCGCCGACATGCCCGATCAGCGCCGCCATGTCCGACACCAGCGCCGCGGCGGTGTAGTTTTCCACCCCTTCGGGCGCCCAGCTCTGGCCATAGCCCCGCTGATCGGGGGCGATGCAGCGGAAACGATGCGCCAGGCGGGGCGCCAGATCGCTCCATGCGCCGCCGTATTCGGGAAAGCCGTGCAGCAGCAGCAACGCCGGCAGGCGCGAATCGCCCCATTGCCGGACATGAAAGCGCTTCGCGTTCAGCTCGATCGTCGCTTGCCTCATCCTCGTGCCTTTCCTGAGCGCTGCGCCCCGGGGCGGTTCATGCCGGTCGGGGCGTCGAAAACCTGACTCATTGTGACGCCTTTCTTGACCCCAATCAAAGCCGTTCCCGGTGCGGTCCGCTAACATGTGCGCAAACCCGGAGCGAGGAGAACCCCATGTCGCGAACGCAAACCGAATCCGCCCGGCCCGCCGATGCCGCCCGCAGGACCGGCACGAACGGCGAGGACGCGGCGGCGGGGGCGCGGGCCCCGGTATCCGGCCCCGGTGTGGTGGACTCGGGGCCGGTGCGGCCGCGCCCGCCCTCGCGCGATCAGGTACGCGAGGCGTTCGAAAGCGGCCGATACCCCTATGCGCGCAAGCTCTCGCGGCGCAGCTACGAGGCGGACAAGGCCCGGTTGCAGGCCGAACTGCTGAAACTCCAGCTCTGGGCGCAGGAAACGGGCGAACGGTTCGTGATGCTGTTCGAGGGGAGGGATGCCGCCGGCAAGGGCGGGACGATAAAGCGGTTCATGGAGCATCTCAACCCACGCTCGGCCCGGGTGGTGGCGCTGAACAAGCCCACCGAAGAGGAGCGCGGCCAGTGGTTTTTCCAACGCTACATCAAGGAGTTGCCGACTTCGGGTGAAATGGTGTTCTATGACCGGTCCTGGTACAACCGGGCCGGCGTCGAGCGCGTGATGGGGTTCTGCACACCTTCGGAATATCTCGAGTTCATGCGCCAGACGCCGGAGGTGGAGCGCATGCTGGTCCGCTCGGGCATCCGGCTTTACAAATACTGGTTCTCGGTGACGCGGGCCGAACAGCAGCGCCGGTTCCGCAGCCGCGAGAACGATCCGCTGAAGCAGTGGAAGCTGTCGCCGATCGACAAGGCCAGCCTGGACAAGTGGGACGACTACACCGAGGCCAAGGAGGCGATGTTCTTTTACACCGACACCGCCGATGCGCCCTGGACCATTGTCAAGTCCAACGACAAGAAGCGCGCCCGGCTGAACTGCATGCGCCATTTCCTGTCGAGCGTGGACTATCCGGGCAAGGACGAGGAGATCGTGCGGCCGCCCGATCCGCTGATCGTCGGGCAGGCGCATCACGTGATCCATCGCGCCGATCACATCCTGGGCGCGGCGCTGCATCCCGAAGCGCGGCTGAAATAGCGCGCCTTCGGCGCATGCCCCTTGCGCACTGCGTGCGGATCGGGGCTCCGCCCCGAACCCCGGAGTATTTGCCACCAGAAAGAAGCCTTGCCGGGGCGGTTTGCGAGCTTGCGCCGATGCCGCGCCGCGCCTACAGGGGGTTGCGGAGTTTGCCGGCGACCATGGCGGGGGGGCATCTGGGCGCGGCGGATGGGCATGTTCGGGCGGGTTGGATGACGAAACAGATGACATATGCCGCCCATGCCCGGGCGTTGGCCGTGCTGGGGCTGCCGCTGATCGGCGGGCATGTGGCGCAGTTCGCGATCATGCTGACCGATACCGTCATGCTGGGCTGGTACGGCGTCGAGGCGCTGGCGGCGGTGACGCTGGCGGGCAGTTTCTTCTTCACGCTGTTCCTGATGGGATCGGGATTCGGCTGGGCGGTGATGCCGATGGTGGCGGCGGCGGCGGCGGCGGGCGACGAGACGGGATTGCGCCGCGCCACCCGTATGGGGTTGTGGCTGTCGGTGGGCTTTGCCGTGCTGGCGATGCCGGCGATGTGGCGGGCGGACCCGATCCTGAGTGCGTTCGGGCAGGGCGCGGCGGTGGCCGGCGCGGCGGAAACCTATCTGCGGATTGCCGGCTGGGGCATGTTTCCGGCGCTGCTGGTGGTGGTGCTGAAATCCCATCTGGCGGCGCTGGAGCGCACCCAGGTGGTGTTGTGGATCACCGTTCTGGCGGCAGCGGTGAACGGGCTGGTCAACTATGCGCTGATCTTCGGCAACTGGGGGGCGCCCGAACTGGGCCTGAGGGGGGCGGCCATCGCATCGGTCGTGACCCAGGGCGTCTCGCTGCTGGCGGTGATCGGCTATGCCGCGTGGGCGCTGCCGGCGCAGCGGCTGTTCGAGCGGCTGTGGCGCCCCGATGGCGCGATGCTGGGGCGGGTGTTCAAGCTGGGCGTGCCGATCGGCATCACCAGCCTGAGCGAGGTCAGCCTGTTCACTGCCACCGCCCTGATGATGGGCTGGCTGGGCACCGTGCCGCTGGCCGCGCATGGCATCGCCGTGCAGCTTTCGGGCCTGACCTTCATGGTGCATCTGGGGCTGAGCAATGCCGCCACGGTGCGCGCCGGCAACGCCTATGGCCGCGGCGACCGGGCGCATATGGCGCGCGGCGCGCTGGTGGTGACGGCGATGTCGCTGGCGATGTCGGCGATGACCATCGTGCTGTTCCTGACGCTGCCGGGGCCGCTGCTGTCGCTGTTCATGGAAGGCGACGATCCGGCCCGCCCGGGGATCGTGGAGATCGGCACCGGGCTTCTGGCGGTGGCCGCGCTGTTCCAGCTGGTCGATGGCGCGCAGGTGATCGCGCTGGGGCTGCTGCGCGGGGTGCAGGATACCGCGATGCCGATGGCGATCGCGGCCCTGGCATACTGGGCGGTGGGGCTTCCGGCCTCCTACCTGCTTGGGTTCGCCGCCGGGCTGGAGGGAATCGGCGTGTGGATGGGGCTGGTCCTGGCGCTGGCGGTGGCCGGGGTGCTGCTGATGCTGCGCTTCTGGCTGGTGGCGATCCGCCGGGTGGGGCGGGCGGCTGCCGTCAGTTGACGTAGCGCTGGGAGACGTTGAACAGCGCGGCCTGGCTGGTGGTGCCGTCGATGGAGAATTTCGGCCCCACCGGCACCGCGCCCAGACCCAGCCGGCGCAGCCAGCGCGACCACACCGCCGGCACGATGCCGATCACATGCGTGGCGCCCAGTTCGCGGCCGGTCCTGCTCATCTCGTCCATCAGCACCGTCTGGACGGCGGCGCGGCGGTGCGCCGGCACCGCTTCGGTGATGAACAGACGCGAGGCCTCCCAGACCCGGTCATCCACCGGGGCCTTGAAAAACAGCACGTCGTTGGGGATGTTTTCCAGCAGGCCGTTCTGCGCGTCGCGCAGCATGTAGGAATAATGACCGACGCTGGCGGTGGTCGGCACCAGGCGCACGCCGCCCATGATCTCGCCGTATTCGTGCACGATGATCCAGCGGCACAGCGGCGTGTCGTACTGATCGAACTCCATGCCGTCGGCCTGCGGAAGCTGCCAGGCCAGGCGGTCGATGAACACCGCGCGCCGCGCCTTGAGATAGTTGACCAGAAGGTTGCCGTAGTCCTGCATGTTGGCGAATGACAGGGTACTGGCGCGGACATGGCGCCCGGCCTCGGGGGCGCGCTGGGGTGCGACGACGGTTTCCGGGGTCTTGCGCAGCAGTTTCAGACGCCGCGACGGGGCCGGCTGGCGCGCGGGCTCGAGGTCGGGAAACACCGACCATGCCCGAGTTGGATCTGCCAGTTGCCTGGGGTGGTTCATGCTCTGCTCTCGCCGTCAACTTGAGACGAAGAATCGCAGAACCGCGGCGCGTGTCCACCGTTTTCAGTTTAAGTAAGGTGAAAATGTGGAAAAACTGCGGCGGGCGGGAAAACGGGCAACAGATTCCGGCCCCGCTGACGCCGATTCAGTTCAAATACCGGAAAACATGACGTTAATTTGCGACATTTGCGCGCATGTGCGCAGCAGCCGCATGCGGTCATTCGTCCTCGGCCAGGGGGTCGTGAACATCGAGAATGACGTAGAAGGTGGTTCCGATTCCGGTCTCGCTGACGAAGTCGATCTGGCCGTCGTGCTGCTCGACGATCTGTCGCGAGATGTTCATGCCCAGCCCGGTGCCGCCGACCTTGCGCTGGTCGGAACTGTCCAGCTGCGTGAACCGGTCGAACACCATCTTGCGGGCTTCTTCCGGGATGCCGTCGCCGTGATCCTGGACGAAGACGCGGACCTGCGCGCCGAGGTTTTCGTAGCCCACGATGACTTCGCCGCCCTCGTGCGAGAATTTCAGCGCGTTCGAGATGATGTTCGCCATCACCTGCATCAGCCGCGATTCGTCGCCCTGCACGAAGACCAGATCGCCGGCAGGCAGGTCGCCCCGTATCGTGATGCCCAGCGAATCCGCGTAACCGCGGTTTGCCTCGATGGCGTCGGTCACGAGCCGCGAGATCTCGACCTCGTCGAAATTGTAGGTCATCTCGCCGGCCTCGATCTTCTGGAAATCGAGGATGTCGTTGATCAGGTTGGACAGCCGCGCGCTGTTCTTGGTGGCGATGTCCACCAGCGGCGCCATCGCCTCGGGTACCGGCCCCAGCGCGCCGGAATTCAGCAGGTCGAGCGAACCCTTGATCGAGGTGAGCGGCGTGCGCAACTCGTGGCTTACCACGGAAACGAACTGCGACTTGACCTCGAAGGCGGCGAGGGTTCGGGCGTGTTCCTCGCGCAGCCGTTCAAGCTGGCGCAGCCGGCTTCGGTAGAGCTGCAGGAACATGAAGGAACAGTCGATGATGAAGTAGAGGACGAACACCACCGTGAAGAAATGCAGCCAAAGTTCGGAACTGAGCGGCGGGTTGACACGCCATATGTCGAGGAAGGTTATGAAAAAGAAGGTGGCGCCGTAGATCGTCAGCCGCAGCGCCAGCGCGGGCACCAGCTGATGGTTGTTCATGGCCGCAAACAGCGCGGCGGCGAACAGGAAGAACAGCGGCGTGAAGTGGCCCCCGACATCCTGCTGCAGCGCGATCACCATGACGAACAGTGAGATCGCCCCGGCGCTGAGCGCCGTATTGGCGAGGATCCAGGCCATGAAGCGGCGGGCCTTGGCGGGGTCGTGGTCGGTCCACTCGCGGATGCGCCGGGCCAGGATCAGGTCGAGAACCTCGGTGAACAGGACGGCGCCGTAGCAGGCGATGGACCGGGCCGGATCGAAATAGAACGCGGTCAGCGTGGTGGCGGCGAAAAAGATCGACTGACGCTGCCAGATCAGCCGCGCCGTGATGGAGACATAATCCTTGAGCTGGCGCTCCATCATGTCGTCGCGGACATGCTCGGTGCCAAAACCCAGTGCCTGGTCGATGAATGCCATGGTGTTGCGATGCTCCGATCCTGGGGCGTTGGGTCAGGTTAACCGAACAGTTTGGACAAGTTTAGCCGCGAAATTGTTGAATTTCGGGCAGTTGTGCGCGGATGCCTCACACGGGACAGGCGGCGGCAGGCCGGCACAGCCCGCCGCCGCCGCCATGTCCCGGCGTTGCGCTCAGATCTTGCGCAGCGACTGATCCTCGCGCAGCAATTCTTGCAGTATTAACTCGTAGGAGCGCCGTTCGAGATGCGCTTCCTCGCTGCTCAGCGACCGGCTTTTCAGAACCCGGTTCGAAAAGCTGGCGACGTCTTCCAGGTCGTGATCGCGGATCTCGACATTCTCGATCGAACGGTTGAGCGCATAAAGCGCCCCGAGCTTGGTCAGAGAGCGCATCGGGAAACTGTCGCTGATCAGCACGTGAACCTCGGTGGAGATCTTGCGGCGCGACAGCAAGGTGGCGATCAACTGGTTCAGCTGGGTTTCGAGCGCGGCCAGCGGCACCTTCTTCTTGGCATCGCTGATGCAAAGAAAGGTGCCGTTGCCGCGATAGCACAGGACGTTGCCGGTGCTGCGCGTCAGCTTGGATATCGCGAAGGCGGTATCCTGAAGCACGTCGCGGAAATCGCTGGAGGACATGCTCAGGTGCAGATGCCTGGCCTGCGCGATCTTGATCGCGGTGGCGAAGGACGTGAAACGCCGCCCCTTCGACAGTTGCAGCACATAGTTCTCGAACTGGGCATAGCCGAGAACCCGGTCGACGCCTTCGATGGCGATCGGATCCTCGATGCTGAACTGCAAGGTCGTGTCCAGTTCCTGCTTGAGCTTCTTGGCGACCTCGATGCTGTCGCTGG
>JAGRMG010000078.1 GCA_020441385.1 Paracoccaceae bacterium | reverse complement strand
TATAATGCAGATGGTGCGAGCCGACCCAGATATAGAAGAACGTGATGCCCCAGAACGACAGGATCGACAGCCGGTAGGAATAGATCGGCCGGTTCGCCCGCTTGGGCAGATAATAGTACAGCATCCCCAGAAAGCCCGAGGTCAGGAAGAACGCCACCGCGTTGTGCCCGTACCACCATTGCGTCATCGCGTCCTGCACGCCGGAAAACAGCGAATAGCTTTTCGCGGCCGTGAACGACGCGGGCACCGCCAGGTTGTTGACGATATGCAGAACCGCGACGACGAGGATGAAGGCCAGGTAGTACCAGTTGGCGACATAGATATGCGGCTCGTTGCGCCGAGCCAGCGTGCGGATGTAAAGCACGAAATAGACGACCCAGACGATCACCAGCCAGATGTCGGCATACCATTCCGCCTCGGCATACTCCTTGGACTGGGTGACGCCCATCAAATAGCCCGTCGCCGCCATGATGACGAACAGGTTGTAGCCGATGATCACGAACCAGGGTGAAATCTGGCCCGCCAGACGTGCGCGCGAGGTGCGCTGCATCACATGCATCGAGGTCGCGATCAGCGCATTGCCGCCAAAGCCGAATATGATGCCGGTGGTATGGACGGGCCGCATGCGTCCGAAACTCGACCAGGCGCCATCGAACCGCGCATCGGGAAAGGCCAGCATCCAGGCCACCCAGTCGCCGACCCCCATGCCGATCACCGCCCATATCATCGCCAGCACGATGCCGACCTTGATCGGATCGTCGTAATACGCCTTGCTGCGGTCCTCGGTGGGGGCGGGCTCGTAAAGCCCGCCGCCGACCACGAAGACAAGCGCGAGGGCGACGAACAGCACGATGAAGCCGTGAACGCCCATCGCATCGCCCGCGCCCAGGGCGGCCATCGCCAGCCCCAGCACGGCCATGACCGCAAGCAGGACAAGCGCGGACTGGCGTTCCCCGATGGTGAGTTTGGCGATCATGGCCTGCTGTCCCCTTTCCCTGCGCCGGCGGCGCGCCTCGTTTCAGCCAAGTGACGGCACACCGCTGCCGGTGCGCTCGAACATCGCCATGCGCAGGCTTTGCGCGATCCGCTCGGCCCGGATCATCAGGTAGTTGACGGCTTCGGGGGTCGGCGCCGTGTCGTCCAGCGTTTCGCGGAACAGGGCAAGCCAGCGGTCGAAATCCTCGGCCACGATACCGGCAAGGCGCTGATGCACCGCCACCGGCTTGCCCGAATATGTACCGGCGTTGAGCGCGACCGAAGCCCAGAACCGTTTCATCCGGTCCAGATGCGGGCCCCAGCGGTCGCCGATCTCGGCATCGAAAATCGGACCCAGCCGCGCATCCGACCGGATGCGGCTGTAGAACGCATCCACCATCACCGACAGATAGGCCTCGTCGATACCGATGATATTGGCGGCGGCGCGGATCTGGGCGCGCTTCTGTTCGGGATAGGCGTGAACGACATTGAACGTTCCGGTCATGTTCGCAACCCCCGCTCACCGCCCGACGGCAGGCGCGCCCGAGGGCCGCCGCCATCTTCTGGCGGGTTGTTCCTGGTTCTCGTGTTCATCTAACGCGCTGCGGCTATTCGGCAACCTGACCGGGCCGGCAAAATCGCCCGGACGGCGCGCGGCATCCGCGATGTTGGCCTCGGCAAGGGTCAAGCGCTCGATCATGTTGCCTCCCCGCTTCGGTGCATTCCCGCCGATCAGCCGCCTGCGCCGGCCTTGTCCATTTCGTCAAGCGCCAGCACCGAATGGGCAAAGGCACCGCCCGCGCGCATCTCGGCGGCGACCCAGATCGCCTCCATGATTTCGGCCTCGCTCGCCTCGTGGCGCAGCGCCGCCTTGGTATGCCCCCTGATGCAATACGGGCACTGGGTGACATGTGCGACCGCGACGGCGATCAATTGCTTGGTCTTGGTATCCAGCGCGCCTTGGGCGAACACGGCCTGGCTGAATGCCTGGAACGCCTTGGTCGCATCGGGTGTCAGTTCCTTGCGCCGCCTTGCCAGCCCGCCGGTATTCTCGGGAAAAGGCGTATCGGACATGTTCTTTCCTCTCAAAAATGGTTCGACGCTGGCTCAAACCCGCCGCAGGCCGCCATCCGACACGCCGCCCCGGGCGCCATATCGGGCGAACGAGGCAAGGCGCGTTCCCCGCCCCTGAAACCTGCATTGACAATACTTAATATATCAAAGAATAATCGGCATTGCAAATACCAATAACGGGCGGTCAGCAACGGGCGCGTTTGCCCAGGGTCTATCCATCAGGGCCGGCCGCGACTATGTTGGTCTCGCCTGTGCAGGGAATGCAGCGCATGGAGCAATGGAAAGAGATATCCGATGGCCTATCGTCTGACCCTGAAGAAGATCGAACCCGTCACCCACGATACGCACCACCTTGTCTTCGACCGGCCCGAGGGGTTCGACTATTCGCCCGGCCAGGGGGTGGAACTGCATCTGCTCAAGGACGGCTGGGAAAAGAAGGGGCGGCCGTTCACGCCGATCACCCTGCCCCACGAACCCGACCTCGAATTCATCATCAAGTCCTATCCCGACCACAAGGGCGTAACCGAACAGATCGGCCGGATGAAACCGGGCGACGAGGTCGAGATGAAGGGGCCTTTCGGCGCGATCTCGGATCAGGGGCCGGGTGTGTTCATCGCCGGCGGCGCCGGCGTCACGCCGATGATCGCGGTGCTGCGCAAACGGCTGCACGATCATGGCACGCTTTCAGGCTCGACGCTGGTCTTTGCCAACAAGACCGAGGCCGACATCATATGGCGCGACAGGTTCGAGGCCATGGAGGGGCTGGCCACCGCCTTCGTCGTGGACGAACCCGGCGCCAGCGTCCCCCGACAACGGCTCGACCGGGACTACCTGCGCCGGTTCGTCAAGGCGGACAGCCGCTGCTATCTCTGCGGGCCGCCGCCGATGATGCGTGCCGTTTCGGAGGCCCTGCACGATCTGGGCGTCGCGGATGCGCAGATCGTCAAGGAAGAATTCTAGCGTCAGAACAACCCCTTGACCGCCCGAACTATGGCGTCCCGCGTCGGAATCACGGCCCGTTCCAGATCGTCGTTGAACGGCGTGGGCACATCCATCCCGCCAAGGCGCATCACCGGCGCGTCCAGCCAGTCGAAGGCCTGTTCCATGACCATGGCCGACACCTCGGCGCCAAAGCCGTAGCGCGTGGTCGCCTCGTGGACAACGACCAGACGGTTGGTCTTGCGCACCGATGACAGGATCATCTCGCTGTCCAGCGGATACAGGCAGCGCGGGTCGATGACCTCGGCGCTGATGCCGTCGCGTTCCAGCAGACGCGCCGCCGCCATGGCGCGCGACACCATGAGCTGGGTGGCGACCAGCGTCACGTCGCTGCCCTCGCGCCGAATCGCGCCCCGGCCCAGCGGGATCGCATAGGGCGCCTCGGGCACCGGCCCCTTCTCGCCGTCATAAAGCAGCTTGTGTTCGAGAAACACCACCGGATTGTCGTCGCGGATGGCCGAGATCAGCAGCCCCTTGGCGTCATAGGCGGTCGAAGGCGCGACCACGACGAGGCCCGGCACATGGGCGAACCATGCCTCAAGGCACTGGCTGTGCTGGGCAGCCAGCCGGATGCCGCCCCCCTGGGGCCCGCGAAACACCACGGGAACGGTTGCCCTGCCCCCGTTCATGAAACGGAACTTGGCCGCCTGATTGACGATCATGTCCATCATCTGCGTGGCGAAATCGGCGAACTGGAATTCGACGATCGGGCGCAGCCCGCAAACCGCGGCCCCGACACCTGCCCCGGCGATCGCGGCCTCCGAAATCGGCGCATCGCGCACGCGTTCGGGGCCGAAGGCATCCAGCAGCCCGGCCGTGACCGTGAACACCCCCTGCGAGCGGCCGATATCCTCGCCGATCTGGAACACCGCCGGATCCGCCGCCATTTCCTGATGCAGCGCCTCGTTCAGGGCCTGCGCATAGGTCAGTTCGCGCGATCCGGCATCGGCGGGTTCGGCCCAGCGGCGATGCGGCGCCACCGTGGCACCGGCCAGCTGGTCGAGCGCCGGCGGCGGGCTTTCCCGCCCGAACGCCTCGGCGGCCCCGATTTCCTCCTCTGTGGCGCGCCGGATCCGTTCGATGGCGCCACGGCCATCCGCGATCTGTTGGGTGATGCGGTTTTCGAGAAGAACGACCGGATCATGGGCAAGCCATTTCTTCATCGTGTCGGGGTCGCGCGGGTCGGGCAGGTTCAGGCGCGCCGAATGCTGACCCCAGCGCCAGGTCATCGCCTCGATCAGGCTTGGCCCCTGACCGGCGCGCGCGCGCGCGATCGCCTCGCTGGCAATGTCGCCGACCTCGATGGCGTCGTTGCCGTCAACCCTGTGGCCGGGCATGTCATAGGCTGCCGCCCTTCGGGCAACCTCGGACACGGCGGTCGTCTCGGTGAAACCCGAGGTCAGCGCCCACTGATTGTTCTCGCAGACGAAGACGATCGGCAGCTTCCAGACCGCGGCCATGTTCAGCGATTCATGGAAGGCGCCGTTGTTGTTGGCGCCGTCCCCGAAAAAGGCGACGGTCACGTCGGAACTGCCGCGCAGCCGGGCGGCCAGCGCGGCGCCGACCCCGATCGGCAGGGCGGCCGCAACGATGCCGTTGGCACCCAGAATGTTGAGATCGGTATCGGCGATGTGCATCGATCCGCCCAGGCCGCGGCAATAGCCGGTATCGCGCCCCATCAGTTCGGCAAACATCATGTCCAGCCGGGCACCCTTGGCGATGCAATGGCCATGCCCGCGATGATAGCTGCCGATCGCATCGCTCCGGCGCAGGTGGTGGCACACCCCGGCGGCAATCGCCTCCTGACCGATATAGGAATGCGCGGCCCCCTTGATCACGCCTTCGCGGAACAGTTCGACCGTCCGTTCCTCAAACCGGCGGATGCGCAGGCAGGTGCGGTAGAGATCGAGCAGGGTCTCGTCCGAGGCGGCCCGGTTGCCTTCCTCTCGGACGGGCGGTGCGAATGCTGTCATGTCCTGCCCTCGCGGGACCGGCCGCCATCAGCGCCGTTCGGCCATTTCGTCAAGGTGGGTCACTCCCGTATCATGTGTCATGGCCGGCCCGCGCGGGGGAGACCGCGCCCGGGCCGGCCCGGCTCCCGCGTCAGCCCCAGCTTACGCCGTCGAAGGG
>JAGRMG010000077.1 GCA_020441385.1 Paracoccaceae bacterium | reverse complement strand
GGCCCTCGAGGTCGAGCATCTGCACCCCGCGCGCCGCGAGACGGTGCAGAAGTTCGGTCTTGGCGGTGCCGGTATAGCCGGCAAGCGCAATCAGCCGGTGCGGCAGCGGATCGTCATAGAGATCGCGTTTCACGAGCCGCCGATAGGTGCGATAGCCGCCCGCGATCATCCCGGCCCGCCATCCGATCTGCCCCAGCATCCAGGTGAACGATCCCGACCGCTGGCCGCCGCGCCAGCAATAGACCAGCGGGCGCCAGCCTCCGTCACGGTCCATCAGGCGATGTTCGACGTGGTCGGCGGCATTGCGGAACACCCGCGCTGCGCCATGCTTGCGGGCGAGAAACGGGCTTTGCTGTTTGTAGATCGTGCCGATCTCGGCGCGCTCGGCATCGTTCAGCACCGGCAGGCTGATCGCGCCGGGAATGTGATCCTCGGCGTATTCGGCGGGGCTGCGCACGTCGATCAGCGTATCGAAGCCGTGTTGCAGCAACGCGGCCAGTGTTTCAAATCGCTCTGCCATGCGCCTGCTTTAGACCGGAACCCGGAGCAAGGAAAGCGAAGGCAGTCAGGCAGACCCGCCCGCTTTCGCCCATACCGCCGCCCGTTAGGCCCGCCGCGCACCAAAGAACGCCTTCAACAGACGTTCGGTCTCGGATGCGCCGATGCCGTCGTAGATCTCGGGCGCATGATGGGCCTGCGGGTGCGAGAACACCCGCGCCCCATGCGCGACGCCGCCGGATTTCGGATCGGACGCGCCGTAATACAATCGCGCGATCCGCGCCGCCGCGATGGCCGCCGCGCACATCGCGCAGGGTTCGAGAGTCACGTAGAGGTCGTGACCGCCCAGCCGTTCGGACCCCGCCGCCGCGCAGGCGGCGCGGATCGCCAGCATCTCGGCATGCGCGGTGGGATCGTGCAACTCGCGGGTGCGGTTGCCCGCCGCCGCCAGCACCGCGCCGCCCGGCGCCACGATCACCGCGCCGACCGGAACCTCGCCCCGCGTGGCCGCCGCCCGCGCCTCGGCAAGTGCCTGATTCATGTACGATATGAACATCCCGCCACATCCTGCACCGCGCCGCCCCGCGCCGCAATGGCGGCTTTCGCGCAGGCGCGAAACAGGCTATGGCGCAAGGCATGGAAAAGCCTCCCCATCCCGGCGAACGTATCGCCAAGGTGCTGGCCCGCGCCGGTGTCGCCTCGCGGCGCGACGCCGAGCGCATGATCCAGGCCGGCCGCGTCAGCGTGAACGGGCGCACGCTCGACACCCCCGCGCTCAACGTGACCGAGGGCGACCGTATCGCGGTCGATGGCAAGCCGCTGGCGCAAGCTGAACCGGCGCGGCTCTGGCTTTACCACAAACCGGCGGGCCTGGTCACGACGGCGCGCGACGAACAGGGCCGCCGCACGATCTTCGACGCCCTGCCCGACGACCTGCCGCGCGTGATGAGCGTCGGGCGGCTCGACCTGAATTCCGAGGGGCTGCTGCTGCTGACCAACGACGGCGCGATCAAGCGGCGCCTGGAACTGCCCGCGACCGGCTGGCTGCGCAAATACCGCGCGCGCATCAACGGCAGGCCGCAGGACGAGGATTTCGAGCCGCTGCGCGCCGGGCTGAGCATCGGCGGGGAACGGTTCCAGCCGATGCAGGTGACGCTTGACCGTCAGCAGGGCGCCAACGCCTGGCTGACGCTTGGCCTGCGCGAGGGCAAGAACCGCGAAATCCGCCGCGCGATCGAGGCACTCGGCTTTGTCGTCAACCGTCTGATCCGCGTCTCCTACGGGCCGTTCCAGCTGGGAAACCTCAAGCCCGGCGAGGTCGAGGAGGTGCGCCGGCGCGTGCTGCGCGACCAGCTGGGGCTGGAGGCTGAAACCGACAGCGAAACGGCGGGCCGGAAACCCGCGCCGCGCCGGCGGCAAAGGGCGGCGGGCCGGGCCAAACCCGGATCCGGCGCAAAGCCGACCGGCCGGGCGCCGCGCTGATTGCGCGATCGGGCCGCTCCGGCATGGTTCTCACGCCTGGCCGGTCGGTTGCCGGCGCCGTCTTACTGGCGGGCGGCGGGCGAAACGCCTATCTATGCGAAAGGAGCGACATGATGGGCCGATTTGTCATTTTTCTGGGATTGCTGGTGCTGGCCGTTGCCTTTGCGGTGCTCCTGCTGTCAATCTTGCGCGGAGTCTATGCGGCCGGGCAGGATATGGTGCGGCCGATGCTGCAAGCGGGGGAAAGGGAACTCTTGGCACCGAGCGGAATTCAGAAAGTGGCCTATGCGGCCTTGCTGATCCTGCTGTTCGGGCTGACCACCGGCCTGATCGGGGGGCTTTGACGCAAATGGCGCGACGCTATGGCGGAAAATTCAGCCCCGAGGCCGCGCAGGAGGACGAAACCCGGCCACGCGGCGCCTATGACGGCGCCCGGATCGATCCGGTCGGGGCGCGCGCCAACGCGCTGTTTCTGCCGGCAATCCCGCTGGTGTTCCTGTCGCTGACCGGCGGTGCCGCACGGCTTGCGCTGGGCCTTGGCGCCGCCGCCGTTCTGACGCTGGCGGCGTGGCTGCTGCGCGAGGGGCTGCGTGCCGAGGCCGCCTATGCCGCCCGCAAGGTCGCGCGCCGCCCGGCGATGCCGCGCAAGATGGCGGCCAGCCTGCTGACCGGCATCGGCGCGGGCATGGCCGCCTATCTGAGCGAACCGGGGCTGGCGGCGCCGCTGATCTTCGGGCTCGCGGCAACGGCGCTGCATGGCGCGGCCTTCGGCATCGACCCGCTGCGCGACAAGGGCATGGCCGGTATCGACACGTTCCAGCAGGATCGCGTTGCCCGGGTCGTGACCGAGGCCGAAGCCTATCTCGGGGCCATGAGCGAGGCGATCGGCCGCGCCGGCAACCGCCAGATGGAAACCCGGGTCGAGAAGTTCCAGACCGCCGCCCGCGACCTGATCCGCACGGTCGAGGAAGACCCCCGCGACCTGACCGCCGCGCGCCGCTATCTGACCGTCTACCTCATGGGCGCGCGCGACGCGACGGCCAAGTTCGCCGACATCTGGTTGCGGACCCGCGATGGCCAGGCGCTGGCCGACTACGCCGCGCTGCTGGACGATCTGGAACAGAATTTCGCCGCCCGCACGCGCAAGATGCTGCGGGACGACCGCAGCGACCTGACCGTGGAAATCGACGTGCTGCGTGAACGGCTGCAACGCGAAGGCGTGCGGCCCGACTGACCGGACCCTGCGACAGGAAAAAGGAACGATCCCATGTCCGACACCACCCGCAAGAAGGCCGCCGAAACCTTGGCCGCGGTCGAGGAACTGAGCGCCGTCGTCCTGCCGGAACCGGGCGAGGAGGTGGTCGCGATGGACAAGGCCGAGCCGCCCCTGCGCGAGGAGATCCGCAAGCGCATGGACGAGATCGACATGGGCGACAGCAACTCGATCGTCGGCTTCGGGTCGGGCGCGCAAAGCGAGCTTCAACAGATCAGCCAGGCAATGCTGGCGGATGTGCGCAACAAGGATGTCGGCCCCGCCGGCGATTCGCTGCGCAGCATCGTCACCACGATCCGCGGCTTTTCGGTCAGCGAACTGGACGTGCGCCGCAAGCGCAGTTTCTGGGAAAGGCTGCTGGGCCGGGCCGCGCCCTTTGCCAAGTTCACCGCGCGCTTCGAAGAGGTGCAGGGCCAGATCGACCGCATCACCGACGATCTGCTGGGCCACGAACACAGCCTGATGAAGGACATCAAGTCGCTGGATCTGCTTTATGAGAAGACGCTGAACTTCTACGACGAACTGGCGCTCTACATCGCAGCGGGCGAAGCCAAGCTGTCGGTTCTGGACAATGAGGACATCCCCGCGCTCGAGGCCGCCGTGAAGGCCGCCCCCGAGGCCGATCAGGTGATGCGCGCCCAGCAACTGCGCGACCTGCGTGCCGCGCGCGACGATCTCGAACGCCGGGTCCACGACCTCAAACTCACCCGGCAGGTGACGATGCAGTCGCTGCCCTCGATCCGGCTGGTGCAGGAAAACGACAAGTCGCTCGTGACCAAGATCAATTCGACCCTGATCAACACCGTTCCGCTGTGGGAAACCCAGCTGGCCCAGGCCGTCACCATCCAGCGCAGCGCCGAGGCCGCGAGTGCCGTGCACGAAGCCAACGACCTGACCAACGAATTGCTGACCGCCAATGCCAGGAACCTGCGCGAGAGCAACAAGATGATCCGCCAGGAGATGGAGCGCGGCGTGTTCGACATCGCGGCGGTCAAGCAGGCCAACGCCGACCTGATCGGCACCATCGAGGAATCGCTGAAGATCGCCGACGAAGGCAAGGCCCGCCGCGCCGAAGCGGAACAGGAGATGAAGAAGATGGAGCGCGAGTTGCGCGACACGCTGGCCGCCGCCAAAGCCCGCCGCGACGGCACGGGCGACACCGCCGCCACGGCGGTTCCGGGCTGACACGGGCGATGGCGGGGCGAATACGGCCAGAACAACCGGACCGGCGGCGCGGCATCTGGGCCGCGCTGGCGCTTTGTGCGGCGCTGAGCGGGTGCGACGATACCGGCCATACCGACGCGCAGGCCGGTCTTGCCGCCAGCCCGCCGCCCGCCCGCCCGGTCGCGGCGGCCCCGTCGGCGGCAAGCGCCGACCTGGCGCGCTATTATCGCACGGTGCAGAACGATCTGCTGACCGGCGGCCTGCTGCGCACCGATGGCGGCGGTCCCGACACACCGTTCGATGCCGACGATCTGGTGCGCGATTTCGAGGAGATCGCGTTCTACGACGAATATTCCCGAGGCGCCCCGGCGGCATCGGGCGGCGCGCTGGGCCGCTGGTCGGGACCGGTGCGCATAGGGCTGGAATTCGGCGGCTCGGTGCCGCTGGACCAACGCAGCCGCGATGCCGCCGATATCCGCAAATACGCGGCCCGGCTGGCGCGCATCACCGGCCATCCGATCGGCATGGCCCAGGGCAAGGCCAATTTCCACGTTTTCGTGGCCGGCGAGGACGACCGCGATTTCGTGCAGCACCGCCTGAAACAGCTTGTCCCGAACGTGTCGCAGGCGGAACTGGCGCTGTTTCGCGACCTGCCGCGGTCGTTTTACTGTTTCGTCGTGGCGGTCTCGGATCAGCGCAACCCCAACACCTACGCCCGCGCCATCGCGCTGATCCGCGCCGAACACCCCGACCTGGTGCGTCTGTCCTGCATCCATGAGGAGATCGCCCAGGGGCTGGGGCTGCCCAATGACAGCCCCGAGGCGCGCCCCTCTATCTTCAATGACGACGACGAATTCGCGCTGCTGACGACGCATGACGAAATGCTTCTGCAAATGCTTTATGATCCGCGCCTGAAACCAGGCATGACGGCGGCCCAGGCCCGCCCCGTGACCCGCATCATCGCCCGCGAACTGACGGGACAGCCGCTGTGATTGCCGATCTTCTGCAGCCGGAGACATTTCAGTTTTTCGCGCAGTATCTGCTTGCCGGATATGTCGTCATCATAGTGAGATCTCGGTTTGTTGCGGGTCTGCGGCCTAAGCCTGCGGAACTGATCATAGAAGCCGTGATCTTCAGCCTGTGGGTCCAGTTGTTTCTGGTCGTGGCCGCGGTTGTTCTCGACTGGTTCGGGATGGGCGAGGCACTCGCCATACGTTTCGGCCCCGAATGGCGGGACTCCAACGGTGTCTTCCTGCTGAAAGTACTGGTCGCGCCTGCGGTCCTGGGGGCATTTCTGGGCTGGACCCTCTCGGCAGGCTGGCGAAATGCAGTTCTGCGACGCCTTTCGCTGCCTGTCACCCATCCTGTTGAGACCGCCTATGACTTCTGGTTCGGAAACCAGCCCGAGCCTTCCATTCTCTTGATCACCTTCACCGACGGCACTGAAATTGCGGGGTATTTCGGTGAAAGTTCGCTGGCTGCGAGCAATCGCGAACTGCGCGACATATATCTGGAGCATCTGTATAGTGTCGGGGAAAGCGGTGAGCTGGCGGACCCCGAAGTGCCGCGCTCCGCGCTGGTCAACCTGGCCGACGTGCGCAGCGTGGAAATTCTGAAACCGGAGAAAGAGCAATGAACAAGTCGAAACGCGTGGTCCTGAACAGCGGCTATCGCACCAAACCGAAGGAAATATCCGTTTCACGCGGCTATCAACCGTCGGCGAACGCGTCGTCGAAACCGCAAACCGCGCCGAAACCGCCGGCTGGTGTGGCCTCGGCCGTTCAGCGACCCAAGGGCGAATGATATGGGCATCTTCGACTTTCTCACCGGCGAATTCATCGACGTCATCCACTGGACCGACGACACCCGCGACACCATGGTCTGGCGGTTCGAGCGCGAGGGCCACGAGATCAAGTACGGCGCCAAGCTGACGGTGCGCGAAGGCCAGGCGGCGGTGTTCGTGCACGAAGGCCAGCTGGCCGACGTATTCACGCCCGGGCTCTACATGCTCGAAACCAACAACATGCCGGTCATGACGACGCTCCAGCACTGGGACCACGGGTTTCAGTCGCCCTTCAAGTCCGAGATCTATTTCGTCGCCACCACCCGGTTCAACGACCTGAAATGGGGCACCAAGAACCCGATCATGCTGCGCGATCCCGAATTCGGCCCGACGCGCATCCGCGCCTTCGGCACCTATTCGGTCCGCGTGAGCGATCCGGCGCGCTTTCTGGTCGAGATCGTCGGCACCGACGGCGAATTCACCATGGACGAGATCAGCTTCCAGATCCGCAACATCATCGTGCAGGAGTTTTCGCGGGTGATCGCCGGCAGTGGCATCCCGGTGCTGGACATGGCGGCCAACACCGCCGATCTGGGCAAGCTGATCGCCACCGAGATCGCGCCGACGCTTGACGGCTACGGGCTGAGCATCCCCGAACTCTACATCGAGAACATATCGCTTCCCCCCGCGGTCGAGGCGGCGCTGGACAAGCGCACCTCGATGGGGCTGGCCGGCGATCTGGGCAGTTTCACCCAGTATTCCGCCGCCGAAGCGATGACGGCGGCGGCCCAGAACCCCGCCGGCGGCGGCATGGCGGCCGGGCTGGGCGCGGGCATGGGCATGGCCATGGCCGGCCAGATGGCGCAACAGCACCCGGTGGCCGGCCCCTGGGGCGCGGCGCCGGTGCGCCCGGCGGCCCCGCCGCCACCGCCCCCCGTCGAAAAGGTCTGGCACATCGCCGAGAACGGCGAAACCCGCGGACCCTATTCGCGCGCCAGTATGGGCCAGATGGCCGGACGTGGCGAACTGAGCCGCGACACCCACGTCTGGACCGCCGGCCAGGACGGCTGGAAGAAAGCCGGCGAAGTCTCTGAACTGGCCCAGCTTTTCACCGTTCTGCCGCCACCGCCGCCCCCCGCCTGAGCACCCCGGCCGCTGGCGCCCGACACGCCCGGCCCGTGCGTTCCTGACAACGCCGCCCACTCCCCGCCGGAGGCAGCCCATGCCCGAGACCAGCGCCCCCGCCGCGCCCGAAGAACACCGCTTTCCCTGCGATCAATGCGGCGCGGACATGCGCTTTGCCCCGGACCGGGGGCTGCTGGTGTGCGAACATTGCGGCAATACCCAGCCGGTCGAAGGCGGGCCCTGGCGCGGATCGGCGCTGAGCGAGCTGGATTTCGAGGCCGCCATCGCGCGCCATCTGCCCGAGGCCGAGATCGAGGAGAAACGCGTCGTCAGTTGCCCCAACTGCGCCGCCCGGTTCGAATTCGACCCCGCCACCCATGCCGCCGAATGCCCGTTCTGCGCCACCCCCGTCGTGACGGGGACCGGCGCCCACCGCCAGATCAAGCCGCGCGGCGTGCTGCCCTTCGCGCTTGACGAGAACAGCGCGCGCGAGGCGATGACCGACTGGCTCGGCCGGCTGTGGCTCGCCCCGAACGGGCTCAGGGAATATGCCCGCAGGGGACGCCGGATGCAGGGCATCTATGTGCCCTACTGGACCTTCGATGCCGACACGAAATCCAGCTATCGGGGCGAACGCGGCACGATATATTACGAGACCCGCACCGTTACCCGCGACGG
The DNA here is from genome assembly GCA_020441385.1 of Paracoccaceae bacterium. Lineage (GTDB taxonomy): Bacteria > Pseudomonadota > Alphaproteobacteria > Rhodobacterales > Rhodobacteraceae > JAGRMG01. The sequence continues at coordinate 19,774 of JAGRMG010000077.1, read as the reverse complement.
CAAGCGCGTGCAGGAACGGGTTGCCAGGGTGCGCTGGAGCCCCGCCTCGGGCCGGGTGGCGCGGTTCTTCGACGATGTGCTGGTGCTGGCATCGAACAGCCTGCCCAAAGCCTATACCGACGCGCTGCAACCCTGGGATCTCGGCGGGCTCGAACCCTATCAGCCGCAATATCTGGCCGGGTTCCGGGCCGAGGCCTATACAATCGAACTGAAGGATGGCTATGTCGAGGCGCGCGCGCGGATGGACCAGACCATCGCGCGTGACGTGCGCTTTGACATCGGCGGCGATCAGCAGCGCATCCACGACATCAGAACCACGGTGTCGGACGTGACCTTCAAGCATATCCTGCTGCCGGTGTGGCTGGCCGCCTACAAATATCGCGGCAAGACCTACCGGTTCGTGGTGAACGGCCGTTCGGGCCAGGTGCGGGGCGAACGGCCGTGGTCGGCGGTCAAGGTGGCCGCGGCGGTGATCCTCGCCCTGCTGGTGGCGGCCGGGCTCGGCTATCTGGCGGCGATGAACCAGTAAGCCCGGCCGCCCGCGGGCCTATCCGCGGGAAATCGCGATCTTCCTTGCCTTCTCGACGGCTTCTCTGCTTTTCTTTGGCACGCTCACATGCAGCACGCCGTCTTTCATCCGGGCCTCGGCCTTGTCGCCCTCGGCATCCTCGGGCAGGCGGAACGAGCGGCGGAAGGCGCCGTACTGGCGTTCGCTGAAATACCAGGTATCGCCCTTCTTCTCTTCCTGGGTCTTCTTTTCACCGCGAACGGTGACGACGCCGTTCTCGACGGTCAGTTCGATGTCGCCCTCGGCGACGCCGGGCAGTTCCATGCTGATGTCGTATGCCTTGTCCCCGCTCGAGGCTTCGGTGGCCGGGTTCAGCCAGTCAGCCAGCCGCGAGCCGAAGGCACGGAACGGATCGTAAAGCGACGGCCAGAGGCCGGAATTGTCGGATTTCTCAACCATGTTCACTCCTCCTTTGGGCTTGAGTGAATCTCAGATAGGTATCGGCGATTTCGAATCCAGAACGCCCGCCTGCGCAAAATGCGCGCACCCTGCGCCCTTGCGGATCGGGCCCGCCAGCGCCATCCTGCTCCCGGAACCTGCCCGGGGAGTCGTCTGCGCATGACCCAAGATCTGACCCGCCTCGATGCGCTGCTGCGCCGCCGCCATTCCTGCCGCGCCTTCCGCCCCGATCAGCTGCCCCGCGACGTGATCGAACGTATCGTCGAAACCGCCGGGCGCGCGCCCTCATGGTGCAATTCGCAGCCCTGGCACCTTACCATCACCAGCGGCGCGGAAACCGAACGCTTGCGCACCGCGCTGATGCAGCAGGCAAAGGCCGGCGCGCCGCGCCCCGATGTCCCGTTTCCGATCCGCTATCGCGGCGTCTATCTCGATCGCCGCCGCGACTGCGGCTGGAGCCTTTACAAGGCGGTCGGAGTCGAACGTGGCGACCGGGCCGGATCGGCGCGCCAGATGGCCGAGAATTTCGCCCTGTTCGGCGCGCCCCATTGCGCCATCCTGTCCAGCCCGGCCGATCTTGGCCCCTATGGCGTGCTCGATTGCGGCGGCTTCATTACCGCGTTCACCCTGGCGGCCGAGGCGCTGGGCGTGGCCAGCATCCCGCAGGCCGCGGTGGCCGGGTTCTCGCCGTTCCTGCACGGTCATTTCGACATCCCCGACGACCGCCAGATCCTGTGCGGGATCGCATTCGGCCTTTCCGACACCGCGCATCCCGCCAACTCCTTCCGGACCGGCCGCGCGCCGATCGACCAGATCGTGGACTGGCGCGAATGAGGCGGGGCGGGCCGACATGCGCGCCCTGATCCAGCGCGTCACCCGCGCCAGAGTCGAGGTCGAGGGCGAAACCATCGGCCGGACCGGCGCCGGGCTGCTGGTCCTGGTCTGCGCCATGCAGGGCGACAGCGAGGCACAGGCCGGCCAGTTGGCCGCAAAAATCGCCCGGCTGCGCATCTTCCGCGACAAGGCCGGCAGGATGAACCGCTCCGTTCTCGATACCGGCGGCGGCGCGCTGGTCATCAGCCAGTTCACGCTGGCCGCCGACACCAGCCGCGGCAACCGGCCCGGATTCTCCGCCGCCGCGCCGCCCGACCTGGGCGAACGGCTCTACGGACAGTTCGCCGCGCAACTGGCGGCGCAGGGGGTCGCGGTCGAAACCGGGCGGTTCGGGGCCGATATGGCGGTCACTCTGGTCAATGACGGGCCGGTGACGATCTGGATGGATCTCTGAGCAATGGACCCGCGCAGGCACGACACCGCAGTGGCGATCTGGCGCGCCGGGGTCGATGCGGCGGGCGGTTTCGTGGCGACCCGCGCCGCGCTGAAGGATGCGCGGCCGCCCGATCTGGTGCTGGCGGTGGGCAAGGCCGCCGCCGCCATGATGCAGGCGGCGCTTGACCGTTTCGGCCCTGTACCCGCGCTGGTGGTGACGAAGGACGGCCACGGCGGCACCCTGCCGGGGCATGTGCGCCTGATCGAGGCCGCGCACCCGGTACCCGACCGCCGCAGCCTCGTGGCCGGGCGCGCGCTGCGCGGCGCGGTCGAGACGATGGCGCCGGGGTCGCGGCTGTTGCTGCTGGTCTCGGGCGGTGCGTCCTCGCTGGCCGAGGATCCGGTTGCGGGCTGCACGCTCAAGGACATTGCGGCGCTGAACCGGGAGCTTCTCGCCGGCGGGCTGGACATCGGGGCGATGAATGCACGACGCAGCCGGCTGAGCCGGATCAAGTCCGGTGGATTGCTTTGCCATTTCCGTGGCTTGCAGGCCGACGTTCTGGCAATCTCGGATGTGCCGGGCGACGATCCGGGGGTGATCGGGTCGGGGATCGGCATCGCGCCCGACGGGCACGCCTTCGGCCATACCTTCCGCATCGTTGCCAGCAACGCCACCGCCCGCGACGCAGCGGCCCGCGCCGCCCGGGCGCGCGGCCTGCATGTCCTGGAGAACCAGGAGGCGTTGCATGACGATCTGAACGCGCTGGCAGCCCGTTGGGGCCCGCGCCTGCGCGCCATGAACCCCGGCGCGATCGTTCTGGGCGGCGAGCCGACGCTCGTGCTGCCCGCAAATCCCGGCCGGGGCGGGCGCAACCAGGCGCTGGCGCTGGCCCTTGCCCGCGAGATCGCCGGAACCCGGGGGCTGAGCGTGGTGGTCGGCGGCACCGATGGCAGCGACGGGCCGACCGATGCCGCCGGCGGCATCGTCGATGGCACGACCTGGGGGGCGGGCGCGGACAGCGCGCTGGCCTCGGCCGATTCAGGGTCCTGTCTGCAGGCCCGGAACGCGCTGCTGATCACCGGCCCCACCGGCACCAACGTCATGGATCTTCTCGTCGCCCTGCGCGCCTGATCATCGCGGCCGCCCCCAGGCTTCAGTCATAGGGCCACAGGTTCTGCCCCAGCGCCTCGATCGCCAGCACGATGCGTTCGAAACTGTCGGCGGCGCGGCCCGCCATGCCGCGCGCGCGCAGATAGCCGTGCACCAGCCCGTCCTCGTTGATCCAGGCCACCCGCACCGCGGCCTCGCGCAGGCGGTCGCGATACTCGCGCCCGTCGTCGCGCAACGGGTCGCAGTCGGCGGTGAAGATCACCGTCGGCGGCAGGCCGGAAAAGTCGTCGTCCGCAAGCGGCTCGAAGGTCGGATCGCCGGCCGGCACGGCCCCCTCGACCCTGATGTCGCGGCAGTACCGGATGTCCTCGCGGCTCAGCAGCGGCGCGTCGCCATGTTCGAGATACGATCCCGCGGTCATGTCGCCGCCGAGAACGGGATAGATCAGAACCTGCCCCAGCACGCCCTGCAACCGGCCGCGGGCGTGATGCGCCACGGCGGCGGCGAGATTGCCGCCCGCACTGTCCCCGGCCAGAACCAGCGGGTCGCCGAAATGCGCCGCCGCCCAGCAGGCCGCGGCCCAGGCGTCGGCAAAGGCCGCGGGGTGCCTGTGCTCCGGTGCAAGGCGGTAATCGGCCGAGACCACGCGATAGCCGGTTCCCGCGCAGATCTCGGCGCAGATCCCGTCATGGCTGTCCAGCCCGCCCAGCACGAACCCGCCGCCATGCAGATAGACCACCGTCCGGGTCGGATCGCCCCCCGACCAGACCCGCACCGGCACCCCGTCCGCCGACATGTTGCGCGAGGCGACGCCCTCGGGAAGCGGCAGCGCGAAGGCCGCCCACATCGCGTCATAGAGACGGCGCCGCTCCTCGATGTCCTTGCCGGCGGCGTCCGTCCCGAACAACTCCCGGCTGCGGCGGATAAAGGCCCAGGTCTCGGTGTCGATCAGTCGTCGGTAATCGGCCACCCCGCCACGCTCCCGCTATTGCGCCCATTCCCAGGGCCGGGTGAAGGCCCCGAGAACGCGCGCCACATCGGCCTCATCGGCACCGTGGCGATCAAGCTGGGCCACCAGCCCGCGCTTCTTGTCGTCGATCACGCGCCGCACCCGCGCCGGCAGGCCCGCCTCTTCCAGCGCGCCATTGTAGACCCGGGTGATCGCGTGCTTGCGCAGATCGGGCTTGAACACCTTGCCGACCGCGGTCTTGGGCAGTTCCGGCAGGATCGTCACATGTTTGGGCCGGGCCGCGCGTTCATGCACATGAACCTTGCAGTATTCCATCAGTTCGCCGGGGCTGACGCTGGCACCCTCCACCAGTTCGACAAAGGCGCAAGGCACCTCGCCGGCATGGGCGTCGGGCTGGCCCACCGCGCCGGCGAAGGCAATCGCGTCATGGCCCAGCAGCGCCTCTTCGATTTCGGCCGGGTCGATGTTGTGACCGCCGCGAATGATCAGATCCTTGGCCCGCCCGGTGATCCACAGGTATCCGTCGGGATCGACCCGCCCCAGATCGCCGGTGCGCAGAAAGACCTCGTGGTAGAACAGATCGCGGTTCTTGTCGACTTCGGTATAGGTGTGGCCCGGGTAGATGCCGGGGTTGGATACGCAGATCTCGCCCACCTCGTCCACCGCCGCCTCCACCAGCCCCTCCGGCCCGGCCTTGAGAATCTTCACCTCGGTATAGGGGAAGGGAATGCCGATCGAGCCGATCTTCTTTTCGCCATCCACCGGATTGCAGGACACCAGGCAGGTCGCCTCGGTCAGCCCGTAACCCTCGACGATGGTCACGCCGGTCGCCTTCTCGAAGCGCCTGAACAGTTCCACCGGCAGCGGCGCCGAGCCGGAAAACGCCGTCTGGACCGAGCTTACGTCGGCGTCCACCGGGCGCTGCATCAGCGCCGAGATGGCGGTGGGCACCGAGATGATGAAGCTGATCTTCCAGCGTTCGATCAGCTTCCAGAAATTGTCGAACACGCCATCCCCGCGATAGCCCGCCGGCGTCGGGAACACCACATGCGCGCCGCTGGAAACCGCCGCCATCAGGATCACATGACAGGCAAAGACATGAAACAGCGGCAGCGGGCACATGATGTTGTCGTCTTCGGTGAACAGCAGCCGGTGCCCCAGCCAGCCGTTGTAGATGATGCCCGAATACTTGTGCTGCGCCACCTTGGGCATGCCCGTGGTGCCGCCGGTGTGAAAATAGCAGGCCACCCGGTCGCCCGGGCTGTCCTCGAAATCCAGCGTCCTGGGCTGCAATCCCATCTCGCGGTTGAAATTGCGGTAATCGGCATGGGCATGGCCCGCCTTGTCGGCGATCCTGGGGCGCACCAGCGGCACGATCCAGGATTTCGGCGGGCTCAGATAGCGGTTCAGATCGACCTCGAGAACCGTATCGACGCGGGGCGCGTGGCGCACCGCCTCGTTCACCTTCTGGGCGACGTCGGTTTTCGGAAACGGTGCCAGCGTCACCACCACCCTGGCATCGGTTTCCCGCAGGATCGAGGCGATCTGTTCCGGTTCCAGCAGCGGATTGATCGGATTGACGATGCCCGCGATCGCCCCGCCCAGCAGGGCCAGGATGGTTTCGTTGCAATTGGGCAGCACATAGGCCACCACATCGCTTTCACCGATACCCAGCGACCGGAACAGGTTGGCGGCCTGGCAGGTGCGGGCCAGCAACTCGGACCATGTCAGGGTTTCGGCCCTGTCGCCGGGCCCGGACAGCAACTGAAAGCTGACCGCGTTGTGGCCGGGAAATTTCTCCGCCGTGCCCGCCAGCATCTGATACAGCGTCCTTGGCAGATCGCGCTGCTCCCACGGCGCCTCGGCCTCGATCGCGTCGCGATCCTCGATCCCGGCAAACCCCATGACGTGTCCTCCCCTTCCGGCCCGCATAGCGGCCCGATCCTGCGTTGCCGACAGGATGAAAGCAAAACGTCACCGGCGCAAGCCGCGCTGCCCGCCCTTGACCCCGCGGCAGGGCAAAACCATGCGACACACCCCCGGAACGACTTCTTTCTGGACGCAAATACTCCCGCCGGAGGCACGCGCGCCGCAGGCGCGCAAAACAGATGGCATGGCCCGGAACGGGCCTCATTTAGGAAACTCCCGGAACGGGCCTCAGTTTGGCAACTCCCGGAACCGGCCTCATCCGGGCGGCGCGCCCCGTCCCGGCGCCCTATTCCGCGGCGATGCCGTCGGTGAATTGCAGCCGCGCCAGGCGCGCATAAAGTCCGCCCTCGGCCACCAGCTTGTCATGCGGACCCATGGCGACGATGCGGCCGCCATCCATCACCACGATGCGGTCGGCCTTCTTCACCGTCGCCAGACGATGCGCCACGATCAGCGTGGTGCGGTCGCGGGCAAGCGCGTCCACCGCCTTCTGCACCGCCACCTCGCTTTCGGCATCCAGCGCGCTGGTGGCCTCGTCCAGCAGCAGCACCGGCGCATCGCGCAGGATGGCGCGGGCGATGGCGATCCGCTGTTTCTGCCCGCCCGACAGCATCACGCCGCGTTCACCGACAAAACTGTCATAGCCCTCGGGCAGCGCCACGATGAAGTCATGCGCCGCCGCCGCCCGGGCCGCGTCCTCGACCTCGCTGTCGCTGGCATCGGGCCGGCCAAAGCGGATATTCTCGCGCGCCGAGGCGCCGAAGATCACCGGATCCTGCGGCACCAGCGCGATCGACCGGCGGAACTCGTCGCGCCGCAATTCGTTCAGCGCCACACCATCCAGCGTCACCCGGCCCCGATCCGGATCGTAAAAGCGCTGGATCATCTGGATGATCGTGGTCTTGCCCGCGCCCGACGGGCCGACAAAGGCCACGGTCTCGCCCGGCTCGACGTTCAGCGACACGCCGTCCAGCGCCAGGATCTCGGGCCGCGAGGGATAGCGGAAGGTGACATCCTCGAAGGCGATGGCGCCCTGCACGGGCCTCGGTAGCGTCCTGGGGGCGGCGGCGTCGAGCACCGTGTCGCGCGTCTCCAGCAGTTCGATCAGCCGTTCGGTCGCACCGGCGGCACGCTGCAATTCGCCCCAGATCTCGGACAGGGCCGCGACCGACCCGGCCACCATGACGGCATAGATCACGAACTGGACCAGCGTGCCCTCGCTCATGTTGCCGGCGCGCACGTCGCGCGCGCCCATCCACAAAACGCCGACGATGCCGGTGAACACAAGAAAGATCACGATCACCGTCAAGAGCGCCCGCACCCGGATCCGCACCAGCGACACGTCATAGGCGGTCTCGGTGATGCGCGCGAAACTGGCGCGGCTCACGGCCTCGTGGGTGAAGGCCTGCACCGTCTGCACCGCGCCCAGCGATTCCGAGGCGTTGCCGGAGGAGGCCGCGATCCAGTCCTGGTTCTCGCGGCTGACATTGCGCAGCTTGCGCCCCAGCAGCAGGATCGGCACGATCACCGCCGGCACGATCAGCAGTACCAGCGCCGTCAGCTTGGCCGAAGTCAGCAGCATCAGCACCATGCCGCCCACGAACAGCAGCACGTTGCGCAGGGCGACCGAAACCGACGAGCCCAGAACCGACTGGATCAGCGTCGTGTCGGTGGTGATCCGGCTCAGCACCTCGCCGGTCATGATCTTCTCGAAGAACTCGGGGCTCATGCCGATCACGCGGTCGAACACCGCCATGCGGATATCGGCCACCACCCGTTCGCCCAGCTTCGTTACCAGCGCATAGCGCAGACCGGTCCCCACCGCGAGAACCCCCGCGATCGCCAGCGCGGCCAGGAAATACTGGTTGAGTAGGCGGTCGTCGTCGATACGGAAATTGTCCACCACCCGGCGCACCGCCAGCGGCAGCGACAGCGAGGTCATCGCCGTCAGCACCAGTGCCGCGCCCGCGCCGGTCATCATGCCGCGATAGGGCTTCAGGAACGGCCACAGCGCCTCGAGACCGCCGACATCGGCCTTGGCGCGTTCGGCCTCGGCGCCCGGCGGGGCGGCGGCGGCGGTTCGGGCGGTCTTGGATCGTGCCATGTCCGGTCCTTGGTCCTTGCGGTTGCTCTGATGGCGGCGGATGGCCCCGCGCTTTGCTGCGCTACTTGGCCCCGGCGGCCGGCAGGGTCAACCCGACAGTTGCGCGCACCGCTGCCCTGCGGGTCCGGCCGCGGTGCGCCGCGCCCGGCGCCGCCGGCGCGGATGCCGGGATGCGCGCCCGCATCGGGCGCTCAGTCCTGCGGCGCGCCCTGCTGCGCCTCGATCTCGCGCCATTTCGCGACGTTGCGATTATGCTCTTCAAGGGTTTCGGCAAAGACATGCCCGCCGGTTCCGTCGGCCACGAAGAACACGAAATCGCTCGCCTCCGGGTGCGCCGCCGCCTCCAGGCTCGCCTTGCCCGGATTGGCGATCGGCGTCGGCGGCAAACCGTCGATAACATAAGTGTTCCAAGGCGTTATCTTGCGAAGCTCACTCTGCCTCAAACCTCGCCCCAGCCCGCCCTGGCCCTTGGTCAGACCATAGATCACGGTCGGGTCGGTTTGCAGCCGCATGCCCTCGCGAAGCCGGTTGACGAACACCGCCGCCACCAGGCCGCGTTCCTCGGGCAACGCGGTCTCCTTTTCGACGATCGAGGCCAGGACCAGCAATTCCTGCGGGCTGCCCAGCGGCAGCCCGGCCTGCCTGCCCTCCCATGCCGCGTTCAGCAGCAGGCTCTGGCGCTCCTGCATCTCTGCCAGCACGGCAGCGCGTTCGGTGCCGGGTCCGATCTCGTAGCTGTCGGGCGCCAGCGTGCCCTCGAGCGGGCGCTCGGCCACCTCGCCGCTCAGCACGTCGATGGCCTTCAGCGCCTCCACCACCTGCCAGCTGGTCACGCCCTCGGCCATGGCGATGCGATAGCGCGTATCAGGTTCCTTGCGCTTTTCCGTGTAAACCTCGGGCGCCTCCCCGGCGGGATCGAACTGCGCCTGCTCAACGTATTTCTGCGTCGCCGGGTCGAGTTCGCGCACCACCGTCGCGGTCTTGCCGATGCCGATGCGATAAACCACCTCGGTGCCGCAGGTACTGGCCCCGCCACGGGTGATCGCATCCACGATCTCGGCCATGGACGCGGCTTCGGGCACCAGGAAACTGCCCGCCTTGAGGTCCGCCGTCTTGTCGCTGTAATCGGCGCCGATGCGGAAGATCACGCCGCTCGAGATCGCCCCGGCCCGTTCAAGCTCGCGGCTGACCCGCGTCATGTTGGTGCCGCGCTCGACCCGGAAGCAGATCGGCTCGCCCAGCGGGCCTTGGGCGGAATATTCCGCCTTGCCCCACAGGATTACCCCGGCCAGCAGGAAAAGCACCACCGCGAGGATGGTGAGCATGTTCGAGGCAAGGGCCCTCCACATCAACCGGCCTTTCCGAAAACCACGCTCGCGTTGGTGCCGCCAAAGCCGAAGGAATTGGACAGCGCCACGTCGATCCTGCGGTCGCGCCTGACATTCGGCGCCAGGTCCACGGGCGTATCCACCGCCGGGTTGTCCAGGTTGATGGTCGGCGGCGCCACCTGATCGCGGATCGCCAGAACCGAGAAGATGGCCTCGATCGCACCGGCCGCGCCCAGCAGATGCCCGGTCATCGACTTGGTCGACGACATCGTGACCTTGCCGGCGGCATTGCCCATCATCCGCTCGACCGCGCCCAGTTCGATGGTGTCGGCCATGGTGCTGGTGCCATGGGCGTTGATGTAATCGACATCCTCGGGCCTCAGCCCGGCATTGGCCAGCGCCGCGCGCATCGAGCGTTCGGCCCCGTCGCCATCCTCGGCGGGCGCGGTGATATGATAGGCATCGCCGGACAGGCCGTATCCCAGCACCTCGGCATAGACCTTCGCGCCGCGCGCCTTGGCATGTTCGTATTCTTCCAGCACCAGCACCCCTGCGCCCTCGCCCATGACGAAGCCGTCGCGATCGGCGTCATAGGGGCGGCTGGCCCGGGCCGGTTGGTCGGCCCATTTCGTGCTGAGCGCCTTGCAGGCGTTGAACCCGGCAATGCCGATCTCGCAGATTGCCGCCTCGGCGCCGCCCGCGATCATCACATCGGCATCGCCATGCCGGATCAGGCGGCTGGCATCGCCGATGGCATGCGCGCCCGTCGAACAGGCGGTGACGACCGCATGGTTCGGCCCCTTGAAACCATAGCGGATGCTGACCTGACCGGAAATCAGATTGATCAGGGCGCCGGGGATGAAAAAGGGCGAAACCCGCCGCGGGCCGCGTTCTTTGATCATCACCGCGGTATCGGCGATCGAGGACAGCCCGCCGATACCCGACCCGATCATCACCCCGGTCCGCAGGCGGCTGTCCTCGTCCTCGGGCATCCAGGCGGCATCGCGCACCGCGATCTCGGCCGCGGCGATGCCGAACAGGATGAAATCGTCGATCTTGCGCTGTTCCTTGGGGGCCAGCCAGTCATCGGCGTTGAACGTGCCGTCGCTGCCGTCGCCGCGCGGCACTTCGCAGGCATAGGTGGTCACGACCCCGCTGGCCACCGCATCGAAGCGCTTGATCGGTCCCGCACCGGACTGCCCGGCCAGCAGGCGCGTCCAGGTTTCCTCCACACCGCAGGCCAGCGGCGTGACCAGCCCCAGACCGGTAACTACAACTCTGCGCATGTACTACCCTCTTGCCCCTGAACGATTTCGAACGCTCTTACCGCGCGCGGCGGCACCGGGCAAGTGCAAGGCACGGCTCAGCGCCCGCCCGCCACCTGCCGCGCCACGATCCCCAGCACCGATGTCAGAAGCTGCGCCGCAAGTCGTGCGCCCTCGCCGTCACGGTCGCGTTCGGGCATGAACTCGACCATATCGAAGCCCGCGACCCGCGTCTTTCGCGCCACGGCGCGGATCAGCGCGAGCGCCTGGCCATAGCTCAGCCCGCCCGCCGTGGGCGCGATCACCGCCGGCATGATCGACGGATCCAGCGCGTCGCAGTCAAAGCATATCACGACCCTTGCGCCATCGGGGATCAGATCGGCCGCCCGCTGCAAGCCGCCCGCCGTCAATTCGTGCGCCGGCACCAGATGCGCGCCCCAGTCGTGCGCCGCCTCGAGTTCGGCCATACCCGCCGATCCGATTCCGCGCGCGCCCACCTGGACGATGCGCTCGACATGGCCCATCTCGCTGGCGCGCCGCATGGTCGAACTCAGGCCCATGCGTTCGCCCTGCACCTCGTCGCGCCAGTCGATATGGGCGTCGATCTGAAGGATGCTCAGCGGCCCCTGCCCGGCAAAGGCAGCCAGCATGGGAATCGGCACCGAATCGTCGCCCCCCAGCAGCACCGGCACCGCGCCGGCCGACAGGATCGCCCGGGTCGCATCGCCGATCCGCGCCCGGTTGCCGGCCGCGTCGGCGGGATCGGTCGCCAGATCGCCGGCATCCACGACCCGCACCCCGTCCGGCAGCACCGGACCGCCCAGATCGAAATTCAGCCGCGACAAATCCCCGGCATAGGCCGCCGCGCCGCCGCGCATCGCGCCCGGTCCACCGGCGCAATAGGCCCCGCCCTGCGCATAGGGCGTTGCGCAATCGGCACCGAATATCACGATATCGGCATCCAGCGCCGCCCAGTCCCGGGCCTCAGGCAGGCCCAGAAACGTCTTCGGCACGCCGCCGACCCCGAACAGATCCTTCAGTTCGACCATCCCGCTTTCTCCAACCGACCGCACCAGGATGGCGCGTCAGGGATGCAAGGGCAAGGCCTACTGGAACCCGGCAACCGGTTCGGGCGCGGGTTGGGCCACCCTCAGCGCCTCGCCCAGATCCACGGTCTTGCTCAGCAAGGCCCGCCCCACCAGCGCGCCGGCGATATTGGGAATGTATTTCAGGCGCGCGATATCGTCGGTGCTGCGCACCACGCCGCTGGCGATGACGGGCGCCCGCGCCACCCCGGCAAGCCGCGAGATCAGGCTCATCGAGGCTTCGAGCCTGTCGATGTCGCTGTCGATATCGGTGACGATGATGCCGGCAAAGGGGGCATCGCCGAACGCCTCGATATATCCCTCGGGCGAAAACGCGCCGGTTTCGCGCCGGTCCTCGGTGACAACCTGCCCCTGCCAGACATCGACCGCCAGAACGATCTGGTCGGGGTGATACTTGGCCAGTTCGCGCACCAGATGCGGCTCGCGCGCCGCCAGCGAGCCGACGACGATCCGCCCCGCGCCCCGGTCGATCCAGCGTTCGATCCGCTCGCGGCCACGCATGCCGCCGCCAAGCTGCACCGGTATGCCCACCGTGCGGATGATCTCTTCGATCAGGCCGGCATTCACATCGCGCCCCTCGACCGCGTCGAAATCGGTCAGATGCATCCACTCCGCCCCCGCGGCGGCGAACCCGCGGGCGGTCTCCACGATGTTCACATGCCATACCGACGGCTCGTCAAGGCGCCCCCGGTCGAGCGACACGCAATGCCCGTTCAACAGTTCCATCGTCGGATAGATGATCATGACCGCTTCCCCAAAACGAAGTCCAGACGACGCCGACCATAGCGCAAGTCGGGCCCCTTGGCGTCACGAATTCGGCAGGTCGGCACGGGTTTGCGGCATGCCGCCGATGGCAAAGCGGATTGCCGACCGACGGCGGGCAGATCGCGCGCCGCGTGACGAAAAAAGGCGCCTCCCGCTGGGAGAGGCGCGTTGTCTAGAATTGGTGGCGTCGGGATCTGCTGGCGGGACGGGCCCGCGTCAGCCAAGCCCGGTCAGGAGGCTTCCGAGATGAATTTCACCGCATCGCCGAAGGTCTGGATGGTCTCGGCGGCGTCGTCCGGAATCTCGATCCCGAATTCTTCCTCGAACGCCATGACCAGTTCGACCGTATCGAGGCTGTCGGCGCCAAGGTCGTCGATGAACGAGGCGTTCTCGGTCACCTTGTCCTCTTCAACACCCAGGTGCTCCACAACGATCTTCTTCACGCGATCTGCGACGTCGCTCATGTTTCTTCCTCGTTCCTTCGGGGCGCTTGGCCCGGTTCTGCCCTGACCCGCTCGGGGTGGCGTGGTTTCGCCCGGTTCGGGCGGTTTGGCCCCGGGTGCTGTCCGGGTGTGCGGTCATGCACGCCCGCAGCGGGCCGTGACCTGCAATTCTTCGCCGCCTATAGCACAGTCGGAAGCCGAGGCAAACGCTTTCGCAGCCGACCCGCCGGACGGTTCACATCATGGCCATTCCGCCGTTTACATGCAAGGTCGCGCCCGTGACATAGGCGGCTTCCGGGCTGGCCAGATACAGCACCGCAGCGGCGATCTCGGCGGGTTCGCCCATGCGTCCGGCGGGAACCTGCGCCAGGATGGCGGCCCTCTGCTCCCCGGTCAGCCTTTCGGTCATCGCCGTGGCGATGAAGCCCGGGGCGACGGCGTTCACGGTGATTCCCCGGCTCGCCACCTCGTGCGCCAGCGACTTGGACATGCCCACCATTCCGGCCTTGGCGGCGGCATAGTTGCCCTGGCCAGGATTGCCCGTCACGCCCACCACGGAAGAGATGTTCACGATCCGGCCCCAGCGCGCTTTCATCATGCCGCGCAACACGCCCCTGCACAGCCTGAAGGTCGCGGTCAGGTTCACGTCGATGACGCTCTGCCATTCCTCGTCGGACATGCGCATGAACAGGTTGTCCCGCGTGATCCCGGCATTGTTGACCAGGATATCCACCCCGCCCAACGCCGCAGCCGCCTGTTTCGGCAGGTCCGCCACCGCGTCGGGATCACCCAGATCGCAGGGCAGCACATGCGCCCGCTCGCCCAGTTCGCCCGCCAATGCCTCCAGCGGCTCGAGCCGCGTGCCCGACAGCCCCACGCTCGCCCCGGCGCCGTGAAGCGCCATGGCGATCGCGCGCCCGATGCCACCGGAAGCCCCCGTGACAAGAGCGGTCTTTTTCGTCAAATCGAACATCCGTCTGATCTCCCCAGCACCGCCAACGGGCGATGCAAAAGTTTTGAGAAAAACTTTTTGCCAAGGTTTTTCTGAAAACCTTGGCCCGTCTCAGCCGCCCAGGCTCTGCGCCGCCTCTCGGACCTCTTCCGGCGTGCCGACGGTTCGCGTGGCGATGCTGCGGTCGATGCGACGGATCATGCCCGACAGCGCCTTTCCGGCACCGACCTCCCACATCTCGGTTACGCCCGCGGCGGCCATCGCCAGCACGCTTTCGCGCCAGCGCACGACGCCGGTGACCTGTTCCACCAAAAGCTGCCGGATTTCCGCCGCATCCCGGATCGCTGCCGCGCGGACATTGGCGATCAGAGGAACAGCCGGCGTCCCGATCTCGACCTCGGACAGGGCATGCGCCATGGTGCGCGCCGCCGGCTGCATCAGGGCGCAGTGAAACGGTGCGCTGACCGGCAGGATCACCGCGCGCCTGGCGCCGCGTGCCCTGGCAAGCCCGACCGCGCGCTCGACCGCCGCCTTGTGGCCCGAGACCACCACCTGCGCGGGGTCGTTGTCATTGGCCGCCTGACACACATCGCCCTGTGCGGCTTCGGCGGCCACCGCGCTGGCGGTCTCGAAATCCAGCCCCAGCAGCGCCGCCATCGCGCCCTCGCCCGCCGGTACCGCCTTCTGCATCGCATCACCGCGGGCACGCAGCAGCAAGGCGGTGTCCGAAAGGCTCAGCGCCCCTGCCGCCGCCAGCGCCGAATACTCGCCCAATGAATGGCCCGCAACGAAGGTGGCGCGGTCCACCTCCACGCCCTCGGCCTCCAGCGCCCGCATCGCCGCGACCGAGGTCGCCATAAGCGCCGGCTGGGCGTTGCGGGTCAGCGTCAGGGTCTCGATATCGCCGTCCCATACCAGGCCGCTCAGATTCTCGCCCAGTGCGGCGTCCACCTCCTCGAACACCGCCCGGGCCCGGGGGTAGCTGTCGGCGAGCGCCTTGCCCATGCCGATGGTCTGGGCGCCCTGCCCGGGAAATACGAATGCGATGGTCATCAAGGCCCCTTCCGATCTTGCGCCCGCGGCCTGCCCTTCCGGGCCGGCGCGCTCCGAAGTGGTTTAGACCGCACCGGCCGGGCATACAAGCCGCGTGCGCCGGTCAGGCGCCATCGCGGATGTAAAGCACGTCGCCATGTTTGGGCACCTGCACATAGCGATGCGAGGCCAGCCGGAACCCCATGGCCCGCATATGCCGGTCGATATCGGCAAACATCGCCGCACCATCATACATCGCCACCCGGCTGACCTCGCATTTGCATTGCGCGAAGCCACGCAAGCCATCGCCCAGCCCCACCAGCACCGGCAATTCGTGGCCCTGCACATCGACCACCAGCATGGGGCGCCGCGCCGCGCCAACGTCGATGCCGTGCCGGGCCAGGATCTCGGGCAGGCTGCGGGAGGTCATCTCGAGAACCTCGCCGCTTTCGCCGGCGCCGGGAAAGCGGGCTTTCAGCGTGTCCGTGGCCCGGTGTACGGACGATGACGATCCATCGCCCCTGAAGCGATGAAACGTCAGATCCTCGCCGTCCTGCGCCGAGACCAGCGCGCATTCGCTCAGGTGGCGGGTCGGTCCGCCGCGCTCCGCCAGGATCCGTTCCAGTCTGGCGTGGGTGTCAGGGTCGGCCTCGATCCAGAGCACGGTCCGCGCGCCGCAAGCCTCGTAGAAGGCCGCATCCTCGGCCCAATGCGCGCCGACGTGAACGATCAGGTCGACGGGTGCGCGCCGCTGCATCAGAAGCTCGTATTTTGAGGCCCGGAAATGCTTGCGCCAGCTTTCCGGCGCCAGCCGACTGGCCGCCCGTTCGATACCCTTGAGAAATCGCATGGTTCCGCTCCTGCCGCATGGGGCATTGCATACCAGCCCTCGTGATCTTGGGAAAGTCACGCCCCGGGCTGGCGGGAACGAAGGAGAGAGCGCATGCCGCAACCGGTTCCGCGCCATGGCAACCCCGCGCGCGCCGCCACCCGCGAGGTCGCGCGGACCCTGTCCGGAGGGCGCACCAACCCGGCATGACCGCCCGATACCGCGCCGGTCAAATCAGCCGCCCAGATATACGTCCAGCTCGACCAGTTCGGTCAGCGGCAGTCCCAATACGCGCATCGCCTCGAGCGACAGGCGGCTGCCGGCCGAGGGCGCCCCGCCCGCCGGAATCAGCGTGACATGCGCCGCCCTCGCGGAACGCGACACCACGATACGCGCCGGCCGCTGTCTGCTCACCAGCGGCGTTTCCATCCACATCCCCGCCCGCGCCGGATCGCCCAGGCCCGCGACGGTATGCCTGACCCCGTCGCCGTCATCGTCCAGCGCCGCCAGGTCGGCCGGGTCGGGACGGCGGTCGGCATCGCTGCCGCCCTGTCCCGCGCCGGTTGCGGACGGCCCGGCCCCGGCGGCCGAGGGGCCCGCCGCTGCGCCCGAACCCGGCGCCGCAACGCCCGCAGCCGCGCCCTCCGCCATCACCACATCCGAGCCTTCGACGGTGGTCAGGACTTCGCCCGGCGCGGACGCGAACTGGCGCGCCTTGTGTCGTTCACCGCATCCGGCGCCCACGAGCGAGAACGCTACGACAGGGATCAGCAGATATCTCATGCCCCGAAGCTAGCCTGCCGCCCCGGCCCACGCCAGTGCGGAAAACCACATTGCCCTTGCCGGGGCCGGGGTGCCGCTTTACCTATTGGCCCATGACAGCCCCTCTGACAGACCCTTTCGCCCGGGCCATCACCTATCTGCGCGTTTCGGTAACGGACCGCTGCGATTTCCGCTGCGTCTACTGCATGTCCGAGAACATGAGCTTCCTGCCCAAGAAGGAGCTTCTGACGCTGGAGGAACTGGACCGCATGTGTTCGGCCTTCGTCCGCATGGGCGTGCAAAAGCTGCGAATCACCGGCGGCGAACCGCTGGTGCGGCGCGGCGTGATGACGTTCTTCCGGGCGATGACGCGCCATCTCGACAGCGGCGCGCTGAAGGAACTCACGCTGACGACCAACGGCTCGCAGCTGTCGCGCTTTGCGGGCGAGCTTTACGATGCCGGCGTGCGCCGGGTGAACGTGTCGCTCGACACGCTGGATCCGGACAAGTTCGCGCGTATCACCCGCTGGGGCCGATTGCCGCAGGTGCTGGAGGGTATCGACGCGGCGCAGAAGGCGGGCCTGCGCATCAAGATCAACGCCGTGGCGCTGAAGGAGTTCAGCGAGGCGGAGTTGCCCCGCATCACCGAATGGTGCGCCGAACGAGGCATGGATCTGACCTGGATCGAGGTCATGCCCATGGGCGAGGATATCGGCGATGCCAGCCGGCTGGGCCAGTTCTGGTCGCTCCGGGACGTGCGCGCGGAATACGACCGCGCCTTCACCACCACCGACCTGACCGAAACCACGGGCGGCCCGGCGCGCTATATCCGGCTGGGCGAAACCGGCCAGAAGATCGGGTTCATCACGCCTCTCAGCCACAATTTCTGCGAAAGCTGCAACCGCGTGCGGCTGACCTGCACGGGCGAACTGTTCATGTGCCTGGGCCAGGAGGACATGGCCGACCTGCGCACGCCGCTGCGCGACCATCCCGACAGCGGCGAACCGCTGGAAGCGGCGATCCGCGCCGCGATCCGGCGCAAGCCGAAAGGTCATGATTTCGACTATTCGCGCCAGAGGGCCGACGGGCAGATGCCACGCCACATGAGCCATACGGGCGGCTAGCGCGTGTCGCGTTCAATCGAATTCACCCGCCGGGCCGAGCGCGTTGTTCCTTGAAGACGCGGCCTCGCCCCGGCGGGTGAATGCCCGTATCCGAATGAGCGCGGCACGCCCCGGGGCATGCCTCGCCCGCCCGGTATCTCCGACCGGCCCGAACGGGGCAGGCCGTAGATGACCTGCCCGGACGGCGGGCCGACGCCGCTTTACCGCATCTATGAAAGCGCCACGCGGCTGCTGGTGCCGCTGGCCTGGGCCGCGGTCTCGCGCAAGCTGCGCCGGCACGGGGTTGCGCCGGCACGGATGCACGAACGGCTGGGCCATGC
The DNA here is from genome assembly GCA_020441385.1 of Paracoccaceae bacterium. GTDB lineage: Bacteria > Pseudomonadota > Alphaproteobacteria > Rhodobacterales > Rhodobacteraceae > JAGRMG01. Next base: position 1,498 of record JAGRMG010000077.1, on the reverse strand, counting down.
CAGCCTGCCCCGGCCCGCGGCGCCGCCGGTCTGGTTTCACGCGGCATCGGTGGGCGAAAGCCTGTCGGTCCTGACCCTGATCGCGCGCATGGGCGAGCGTCTGCCCGATGCCGAATTCCTGATCACCTCGGGCACCGCGTCCTCGGCCGCCCTGATCGGCCGGCGCCTGCCCCCGCGCACCCGGCACCAGTTCGCGCCGCTCGACGCACCCGGCCCGGTCGGCCGGTTCCTGGCGCATTGGCGCCCGCGCGCCGGCATCTTCGTCGAAAGCGAATTGTGGCCCGTGATGCTGGTGCGGGCGCGGGCATCGGGGGCGCGGCTGGCGCTGCTGAACGCGCGGCTGTCGGACAAGTCGCTGCGCCGCTGGGGCAAACGGCAAGGGACCGCGCGGTTCCTGCTGGCCCGGTTCGACCTGATCCTGACCCAGAACGACCCCATCGCCGGCAAGCTGATCGGCCTTGGCGCCGATCCGGCCCGCGTGCGGGTGGGCGGCAACCTCAAGTCCGCCTCCGCGCCGCTGCCGGTGGATCGCGAGACCCTGAGCGCGATGAACGCCGCGCTTGGCCGCCGCCCCGTCTGGATCGCCTCTTCCACCCACGAGGGCGAGGAGGAATGCGTGCTGGCGGCGCATTCGGCCCTTCTGGCGCAACACCCCGATCTCTGCCTGGTGCTGGTGCCGCGCCACCCCGAACGCGGCGAGGATGTGGCCGCGCTGGCCGCCGGCGCGGGCCTGACCTGCGCCCGCCGCAGCCGGGGCGAGATGCCCGGCGCCGGCACCCAGGTCTTTCTGGCCGACACGTTGGGCGAAACCGGCACCTGGTATGCGCTTTCACCGCTGGTGTTTCTCGGCGGCTCGCTGCGCCCGATCGGCGGGCACAACCCGTTCGAACCGGCCCAGGCGGGCGCGGCAATCATCACCGGGCCGGGCCATTTCAACTTTTCGGAAACCTTCGCCCCGCTGATCGCGCAGGGCGGCGCGATCGAGGTGAGCGATGCCCCGGGGCTGGCGGCTGCGGTGGCGGCCTGGCTCGGGCGGCCGGGCGATCTGGCTGCCGCGCGCAGGGCGGCGGGCGATTTCGTGGCGCAAGGGCGATCGGTGCTTGACGACGTCGCTGAAAGCCTCTGTTCGGCGCTGGCGCTCGAGGACGGCGATGCCTGAACTGTTCGTCACCAATTTCAACCGCAACTTCACCGGCGTCTCGGCGACCGCCGCCAACGTGGTCCGCCGCCAGGGCGCGGATTTCGACCTGCGGCTGGTGGGCCACCCGCTGCCCGGCTGCCCTGCCCCGATTTCCCCGGGCGCCGCCCGCGCGCTTTGCCGCACGCCGCCCCCGGGGCGGCCCTTCGCGATCTGGCATGTGCGCCGCAACCCGGAAATGCGCGCGGCCCTCTGGGCCCGTGACGTGCTGCGCCTGCCGGTGCGCATCGTCTTCACCTCGGCCGCGCAGCGGCGGCATTCGGCATTTCCGCGCTGGCTGATCTCGCGCATGGACGCGGT
>JAGRMG010000076.1 GCA_020441385.1 Paracoccaceae bacterium | reverse complement strand
TGGCGGCTTGGGTGGCGCCGCGAGAGGTGCTGCACGCGGGGCCGCGGGCGGGGCTGCGGCGGGGGCCTGCGGCGCCAGCGCCTGGCGTACCGCATGGCCGATGCGCGCCGGGTCGATCTGCATGTCGCCGTCCTGCACCTCGGCGGCCACCACGGTTTCGCCATGCGTACCGGCCGCGACCCGGCCGCGCTGGCTGGCGCCGCCGAAGGGTTCGGGCGGGATCTCGGATCGCCGCCTCTCGCCGATGCGGCCGGCCTGATCGGTGGTCGTCTCGGGTATCTCGCCGCGCCAGCCCTCGCCGCCGCCCAGCCTGCTGCTGGCGGCCGCCGCCTCTGCGCCCAGCGCCCAGCCGGCCTTGCCCGCGGCCACCTGACAGCATTCGATCAGCGCGGTGTTCTTGGCCGCCCTGCGATGCGCCTTCATGTCGCCATCGCGATAGGCGTTCAGGATACGCAGTTCGATCGGGTCCATGTTCACGGTCTCGGCCACCCTGTCCATGTGGCACTCGATGGCGAAATCGGCGGCCGTGATGCCAAAGCCGCGCATCGCGGTGGCCGGAGTCCGGTTGGTATAGACGCAGTAGATGTTGGCGGCGACATTGGGGATCGTATAGGGGCCGGGCAGGTGGCCGGCGGCCTTGATGATCGCGTAGGATGACAGCCGCGTATAGGCGCCGCTGTCGAAAAAGCCGGTAAAGCTGCGCGCGAGGATGCGTCCGTCCCGGCTCACCCCGTCCTTTATACGCCACAGTTCGGCCCCGCGCGGCGCACCGACCTGCATTTCCTCGGACCGGTCCCAGGCGTATTTCACCGGCGCCCCGGTCAGCATGGCGCCCAGCACCGCCAGCGGTTCGTGGTGGCTGTCGACCTTGCCGCCGAAGCCGCCGCCGACGGTGCCGCCGACGAAATGCAGTTTCGACGACGCCAGGTCGAGCAGCTTGGCCGTCGTCCCCAGCGAGAAGAACAGCGCCTGAGTCGAGGTATGGCAGACGATGCGCCCGTTCTGTTCGGGCGCGGCGATGGCGCCGCAGGTTTCCACCGGCGCCTGTTCGATCGGCGACATGCGGTATTCGCCCTCGACGATGTGATCGGCCTGCGCGAAGGCCGCCTCGACATCGCCGAACCGCAGCTTCTGATGGTCGTAGCGTTCGTGATAATCAAAGGTGTTGTTGGGATAGACCTCGTTGACCACGGGCGCGTCGGGCTTCAGCGCCTGTTCCACGTCCAGGACATGGGGCAGTTCCTCCCAGTCCACCCGCACCGCCGCCACCGCATCGCGCGCCTGGCGTTCGGTTTCGGCGATGATGGCGAGGATCGGTTCGCCCCTGTAGGCCACCCGTTCGGATGCCAGCAGCGGTTCGTCGTCGCGGCCGAAGCCGATCAGCGACAGCAGCGTGTTGCGCTTGACCGGCACGTCCTGGGGCTGCACGATGCGCCGCACCCCCGGCATCCGTTCGGCCTGCGCGGTGTCGACCGACCGGATCCGCGCGTGATGATGCGGCGAGCGCACGCAGCGCATGTGCAACAGGCCCTCGAACAGGTGGTCGTCGTAATAGCGTGACCGGCCGGTGACGTGCCCCTCGATGTCCTGGCGGATGGTCGGCTTGCCGATCTCGTTCAGGGCGTCGTCGCGTTCGTCCGCGAACAGATCCTTGCGCATCTCGAAACTGGACATCAGGCGGCCCTCCCGCGCAGTTCGGCCGCCGCGGTCAGGATGGCGTTGATGATCGGCTCATAGCCGGTGCAGCGGCAGAGATTGCCCGAGATCGCCTCGGCCACCTGATCGCGGGTCGGGTTCGGGTTGGACTCGAGCAGCGCCCTGGCCGCCATCAGCATCCCCGGCGTGCAAAAGCCGCATTGTGCCGCGAAGCCCTCGATGAACGCCTTTTGCAGCGGGTGCAGGTCGGGGCCACCGGCCAGCCCGGCGGCGGTATCGATGCGCGCGCCTTCGGCGGTTTCGGCCAGCGTCAGGCAGGCCAGATGCGTCGTGCCGTCGATCATCACCGTACACGCCCCGCATCCGCCCTGCTGGCAGCCCTGTTTCGGGCTCAGGTCGCCGGCTTCGCGGCGCAACACGTCCAGCAGGCTGGCGCCGGGGTCGGCGAACACGCCGGTTTCCGCGCCGTTGAGGGTGAACCGGATTGGGGTCTTGGCCATGCTATCTCTCCTCGCCCAGCAGCAGGCGGCGCAGGTGAACCGGGGCCACCTCGCGCCGGTACCAGGCCGATGCGATGGCGTCATCCTGCGGGTCGAGCCCTTGCAGGCAGACATCCAGCGCCCTCTGAATGCCGCCGGCATCCGGGCCGGCGCCTTCCAGCGCGGTTTCCGCGGCCTTGGCGCGCAGCGGCGTCGCACCCATCGCGCCGAATGCGACGCGTGCATTGGTGATGCGCCCGCCACCGGGCAGATGGGCGGCGATGCACATGACGCTGGCGCCCTTCGGCCGCGTTCGCGTCACCTTGGCAAAGCGGAACGCGCCCTGCGACGGGCGCGGCACCAGGACCGAGGCGACGATGCCGCGTTGCCGGTCGCGGCCCGACAGGAAGCTTTCCAGCGGCAGTGCCGGCCCTTCGGCCATCTGCACGCTGGCATCCAGCGCCAGCAGCGCGGTGGTGAAATCGCCGAACGGCGAGCGGGCGAACAGGTTGCCCCCGACCGTGGCCATGTTGCGCACGGCCGGGCCGCCGACGCTGCGCGCCACCGGGGCGAGGAAGGCCAGGTCGGGATGGGCCATCACCTGGGCCATGCGCACACCCGCGCCCAGGCGGATGCCGCCGCCCTCGGGATGTATCTCGCGCATGGCCGCGTCGGTGGTCCGCACGATCCGGTCGAACCCCTGCGCGCCATAGTTCACGCCCCGCATCAGCAGCGTACCGCCGCCCAGATACCATGTGCTCTCGCGCATGGCGCGGGCGGCCTCGCGCAGGCTGGGGTACGTCTCGACGGTAATGCTCATTGCGCGGCTTCCAGTCCCATGTGTTCGCGCACGGCGGCGAACCCGGCGCTGTAGATGTTGTCGCCCACCATCGCGGCCAGGTCCGCCTCGTGCCCGGCCGGCGTGTCGAACCTGCTTTCCCATTCCCAGAAGGTGCAATCGCCGTCCGTGACCGGGAACAGGCGGCAATGGGCGACGTAGTTGAACATCGGAATCGGCGTATCCAGCAGGCAGTAGGTAAAGCACTGTTCGATGTCCGACAGCGTCAGCAGCTGCTCGCGCAGTTCCGAGCCGTCCTCGAGCCGGAAGCGGCGGACGCAGCCGACCCTGTCGGAGGGGCTGGCGCGTTCGATCTGGCTGGTGGCGACCGCCGGGTGCCAGCGGTCGTGACCGTTGAAATCGCGGATCACCTCCCAGACCGCGTCGGTCGGGGCGTTCAGGATCGTGCTGCGAATGACGCGGACCATGTCAGCCCCCGAAATGCCGCTTGAGCGCGTCGAAACCGCCCTGAAACACGTTGGAGCCGATACCGGCGACAAGATCGTCCTCGTCCTTGGGATCGCACGAGAACTCGGCCGACCATTCGGCGAAACAGCGGTCGCCATCCGTGATCGGCGTCAGCCTGAGCGTGGCGACGTAATCGCTCAGCGGCATCGGGCTGGCCAGGATCGCATAGGTGCAGAACATGTCGTAATCGCTGAGACCCAGCAGTTGTTCGCGGATGTTGTCGCCGTTCTGAAGGTTGAAGTTGCGGATGCAGCCGACCTTGTCGCCGGGCAGCGCGTCTTCGATCCGGCTGTCGCGGATGCGCGGATGCCAGCGGGGCAGGGCGTTGAAATCGCGCACCCTTTCCCAGACCTTTGCGGCACTCGCCCCGATCACGGATGACACATAGACACGGGCCATCAGTCGTCCCCCTGCGGTTTGGGGTCGGGTTTAGGGCCGGATTTCGGGCTGCCTTCGCCTTTCAGGCGCTTGGCTTCGTTGCCGGCGCGGGCCAGATCCTGGGCATCGCGCAGCACGCTGGACTTGGCCAGATTGGCACCGTCGATGCCGATATCGGACAGCAGGCTGTCGATCATCGGTGCCTGCACGCGGTAACGCAGCGCCGAGTTGATGACTTCGTCGGTCGGGCTGCCGCCGCCGCCATCCGAACCGCCGCCGGCCCCGCCCCAGCCGATGCCGTTTGACCCCGACCCGCCAAGTTGCATGATCTTGATCTCGTCGATCTTCTCGAGTGGCTTGACACTGGCGGCGACGATGCCCTCGACATGTTCCAGCATCTTGCGCTTGAACAGGCTGTGGCGGGCGGCGTCGGACAGCACGTTCTCGGCCTCGTTGATGAGCTTGCGGGCCTCGGCCTCGACCGCGGCGCGCACTTTCTCGGCCTCGGCGGCGATGCGCTTTTCCTCGGCCAGTTTCTCGGCCAGCACCACGTCGACGGACTTTCGGCGCGAGGCGACTTCGGTTTCCTTGGCCGTGACGACCTTTTCGGTTGCCTCGGCCGCGCGGGCGCGGGCGATCTCGGCCTCGGCGGCCGCCGCGCTTTCCTCAAGCGATTTCTGGTAAAGCGCGATGGCCTTTTCCATCGCGGCCTCCTCCACCGCCCGTTCGCGGCCGATTTCCAGCTTGCGGCGCTCGGTCTGGTGGCCGATGCGGGCATCGTCCAGGCCGCGTTCAGAGGCGATGCGGGCGCGTTCGATTTCCTCCTGGCTGGCGATCTCGGCCTCGCGCAGCGCCTGCACGCGCCCGATCTCAAGCTGTTCCAGCACCTTGCGGCGCTCGAGCTTGCGCGCATCCAGCGTCTGCTCGGCGGCGATCTTTTCGGCATCCACGGTGCGCGCCTTGGCCACGCGGGCGGCCTCGATCGCCTCGTCGGCGGCGATCTGGGCGGCGTCCAGCGCCTTGTTGCGCGCGATCTCCAGATTGCGGATGCGCTCGTCGCGCGAGATCTTCTCGGCGGTGGTTTCGGCCTCGTTCTCGATGCGCTGGCTGTCCACCAGCCGGCGCGAGGCGATTTCGGCCGTCTCGATGCTTTCGGCCTTCGCGATCTCGCGGGTGCGCAGGTCGGTCTCCTTGGCGATCTCGGCGGCGCGGGTCTTGATCTCTTCGGCGATGCGCGCGGCGCTGACTTCCTCCTGGGCCGAGATATTGGCGACATCGACGGCGCGGTTGCGGGAAATCTCGCGTTCGCGCAGATCCTGTTCGTAGGCGATGCGCGCCGCGGCAAGTTTCTTTTCCTTGGCGATGCGCGCCGCCTCGACGGCCTCGGCCTTGGCGATTTCGGCGGCTTCGACGGCCCGGGCGCGGGCCAGGTCGCGTTCGCGGGTGGTTTCCTCGCTTTCGATCCGCCTGACGGTCAGGCCCGCCTCCTTAGCGATCCGCGCGGCTTCGACCGCTTCGGAGGCCGCGACCTCGGCCTCCTGGATCGCCTTGTTGCGCTCGATCTCCAGCGCCCTGGTGTCCTTCTCGAAGGCGATGCGCTCGGCGGTGGTCGCCTTCTGCTGGGCGATGCGCCGGGCCTCGGTGGCCTCGAGCGCAGCGATCTGCGCGGCTTCCAGCGCGGCGGCCTTCTGCACTTCGCGCTCGTCGGTGGCTTCCTTTGCCGAGATGCGTTCGAAGGTGATCTGGCGATCCTGCGCGATGCGCGCCTTTTCCACCGCTTCGCGCGCCGCGATCTCGGCCTCGTCCACGGCCTGATTGCGCGCGATTTCCAGCGCCCGCACGCGTTCTTCCTGCGCGATGCGGGACTTCGAGGTTTCCTCGGATGCCGCGATCTGGGCGGCGTCAAGCACCTTCTGGCGCTCGATTTCCAGCGCGCGGGTGGATTGTTCGGACGCGATGCGCTCGGCGCTGAGTGCCTTCTCGCGGGCGATGCGGGCGGCTTCGGTCGCCTGCTGGCTGGCGATCTCGGCCTCTTCCAGCGCCTTCTGGCGCTCGATCTCGAGCGAGCGGATCTCGCGGTCGGAACTGATGCGTTCGGCGTTGACTGTGCGTTCCTGGGCGATGCGCAGCTTTTCGGCCGCCTCGCGCGCCGCGATCTCGGCCTCCTGCACCGCCAGGTTGCGGGCGATCTCGCGTTCGCGGGTGGCCTGATCCAGCGAGATGCGTTCCTCGCTGATGACGCGTTCCTGCGCGATGCGGGCGCGTTCGATCACCTCGCGGGCGGAAATGCCGGCCTCGTCGATCACGCGCTGGCGCTCGATCTCCTTGGACTGGGTGTCCTGATCCTTGGCGATCCGCGCCTCCGTGACCGAGCGTTCCTGCGCGATCCGCGCCTTCTCGATCGCTTCGTGCGCGGCGATTTCGGCGGCGTCGGTTTCCTTTTTTGTCTTGATCCGTTCCGAGGTGAGCGTCTTTTCCTGGTTGATCCGGGCCTTTTCGATGGTCTCGCGGGTCGAGATCTCGGCTTCTTCCACGACGCGCTGGCGTTCGATTTCCTTCTGGCGGATATCGCGCTCGGATGTGATGCGGGCTTCGGCGATCTGGTGTTCGTTGGCGATGCGGGCGGTTTCGATGGCTTCGCGCGACAGCAGCGTCGCCTGTTCGGCCTCCTTCTCGCGTTCCGAACGCTCGCGGGCCAGGTCGGTCCGCTGCTGGGCGCGGCGGAACTCGATCTCGCGTTCCTGTTCGAGACGCGCGTGTTCGCTTTCGCGTTCGATATCCAGCGCCAGTTTCTCGGCCTCCAGATTGCGGGCACGGATGCGGATCATCGTGTCCTGTTCGATGTCGTTGCGCAGCTTGCGGCGCTCCTCGATGGCCTGGATGACCGTGGTCAGACCTTCGGCGTCGAACTTGTTGGAGGGGTTGAAATACTCGATATCGGTCTGGTCGATATCGGTGATGGCGACGGTTTCGAGTTCCAGCCCGTTCTTGTCGAGCCCGGCCTGCGCGGCCTCCAGAACGCGGGCAACATAGGTGTTCCGGTTCTCGTGCAACTCCTCCATCGTCATTTCGCTGGCGACGGTGCGCAGGGCGCTGACGAACTTGCCCGACAACAGCGAATGCAGCCGTTCGGGTTCAAGGGTGCGCCGGCCCAGCGTGGCGCCGGCCAGGCTGACCGCCTCGCGGGTCTGTTTGACCCGGACGTAGAATTCGGCCTCGACGTCGATGCGCATCCGGTCCTTGGTGATGAGCGCCTGATCCTTCGCGCGCGTCACCTCCAGTTGCAGCGAGTTCATGTTGACCGGCGTGATGTCGTGGATGATCGGCCAGACGAAGGCGCCGCCGTCGATCACCACGCGTTCGCCAAGAAAGCCGGTGCGCACGAAGGCGACCTCCTTGGTCGAGCGGCGGTAAAGCCAGTGCATCACCCAGTAGACGATGAAGACGACGATCACGGCGGCGATCAGCCACAGGATCAGTTGTCCGATGAGTTGCCCGGTCATCTTTTCTTCCTCCCATCGGCCGCAGCGGCGGCCAATCCTCAGCCCTGGCCCTTGCGGCCGATCTTCTTGAATTTCCGCGTCTGTTCGGTCAGTGCGATTTCGGTCGGCAACCGCTCCATCGACGAGGCGCCATAGAAACCATGGCAGTTCTTCGTGTTCTTCAGAACGAATTCGGCATCCGCCGGCGTGGCCACGGGCCCGCCATGCACCAGGACGATGGCATCGGGATTGACCTTGAGAGCGGCGGCCGCCCAGGCATCGGTCAGCCCCGGCGCCTGCTTGAGCGTGGTGCCGGTGCGCGCGCCGATGCTGCCCCCCGTGGTCAGCCCCAGATGCACGACGATGATGTCCGCCCCCGCCCCGGCCATCGCCGCTGCGTCGGCCTCGGAAAACACATAGGGCGTCGTCAGCATGTCACGCTCGTGGGCCATCGCGATCATGTCGATTTCGTGGGCATAGCCCATGCCGGTCTCTTCCAGGTTGGCGCGAAAGGTGCCGTCGATCAGGCCGACGGTGGGAAAATTCTGCACGCCCGAGAACCCGGCCGCCTTGAGCCGATCGAGGAACCGGCCCATCAGGCGGAAAGGATCGGTGGCGCAGACCCCGGCCAGGACCGGCGTGTGTTTGACCACCGGCAGCACCTCGCCGGCCATTTCCATGACCACCGCGTTGGCATCGCCATAGGGCATCAGACCGGCGAGCGATCCGCGCCCGGCCATGCGGTAGCGCCCCGAATTGTAGATCACGATCAGGTCGATGCCGCCGGCCTCCTCGCACTTGGCCGACAGCCCGGTCCCCGCGCCGCCGCCGATGATGGGCTTGCCCGCATCCCGCATCGCGCGGAATTTCGCCATCAGTTCGGATCGGTCGTGCATGTCTCTACTCTCCTGCTGATCTGCGGCGCGGCGCGGAATGGAAGCCCCGGAAGGTCTGCACCACCAGGTCGGCGAATTCGGGGTCGTTGATGTTGTGCGGCACCCGGATCAGTTGCCGCGCGGTGGACTGGCGAACCGTGTTTTCAAGCGCCGCGAACAGCGCGGCGTCGGCCTCCGGATCCCAGAACGGCTGACCCGGCGCATCCAGCGCCGATACCCCGCGCTCGGGCAGGAAGAAGCGCACCGGCCCCGTCATGCGGTTCAGCCGCTCGCCGATCCAGCGGCCCATTTCCGCGTTCTCCTGCGCGTTGGTGCGCATCAGCGTGATCTGCGGATTGTGTTCGTAGAACAGCCGGTCGCGGTATTTCGCCGGCACCGTTTCGGGGGCGTTGAAATTGACCATGTCGAGCGCGCCGCACGCGCCGATATAGGGCAGCCCGGCGCGGATCGAGGCGCCGAACCGGTCCTCGTCGGCGGCGAAGACGCCGCCGGCGATCATGTCGCAGATCTCGGTCGTCGTCAGGTCGAGCACGGCCGACAGCATGCCGCTGTCCACCAGCTTTTCCATGGCCCGCCCGCCGGTGCCGGTGGCATGGAACACCAGGCAGTCGAAATCGGGTTCCAGCGCCCTCGTCACCATCTGCACGCAGGGCGTCGTGACACCGAACATGGTCAGCCCCACGGCGGGCTTGTCGCTTTGCGTGCGCGCGCCCTGCTGGCGGCCCCGGACCATGCCCGCAAGCCCGTGCGCCGCATTGGCAAGCACCGCCCGGGTGATCGAATTCAGGCCCTGAACGTCGGCCACCGAAGGCATCATGGTGATGTCGGAAGCGCCGACATACTGCCCGGTATTGCCGCTGGCGACGGTCGAGACGATCATCTTGGGCACGCCCACGGCAAGTGCCCGGAAGGCCGGCGCCACAAGCGCGGTCCCGCCCGATCCGCCGGCGCCGATGACACCGGCGACATTGTGCTGATGCGTCATCCAGCGTTCGAAGGCCAGCGTCATGGCCGCCACCGCGCTGCCCCGGTCGCCGGTGAACACGCCCGATACGCCGCGCGGATGAAACCCCGCGACGGCATGGGGCGGCACCTCGGCGCCCGAGGGCTTGCCCGAGGTCGAGATGTCCACCAGTTGCACCCCCAGCCCCTGCGCCTTGATCAGGTCGCGCAGAAACCGCAGTTCGGCGCCCTTGGTGTCCAGCGTGCCGCAGACCAGCACCACACCGCTGCCGCGCGCGCGCTGCGCCGCCAGCGGATCGGGGCGCGCGGCCCCGCCCGGTTTCACCTCGGTCACGGTGCGTGCGTTGCCCTCGATCACGCGCACCGGCACCGGGCGCGACCAGCGCGTGGGCGGTTTGGGGTTGGACATGTAGACGCGGCTGGGTGCGGGGCGCGACTCCGCGGCTGGCCGGGCCTCGTCGCGGGGCGCCCGGGGCGGGTCGTCATGGGCATGCCGCCCGACCCCCAGCATCGCCTGTTGCAGGTCGCGGTCCGCCGCCAGCAGGGCAGAATCCATCGTCCGGCCGATGCGCCCGTTGACCATGATGCCCACGTTTTCCGCCACAGCGCAGGCGACGCCGATGTTCTGTTCGATCACCAGAACCTCGATCTCGCCTTCCTGGCCGAGCCGCACCAGCATCTCCTCGACCTGCGACACGATCACCGGCGCCAGCCCCTCGGTCGGTTCGTCCATCACCAGCAGGCGGGGATTGAGCAGTAGCGCGCGCCCGATCGCCAGCATCTGCTGTTCGCCGCCCGACAGTTGCGCGCCGCCGTTGTCCTTGCGTTCGGCCAGGCGCGGGAAGGTGGAATAGATGCGCTCGACCGTCCAGGCGCCACCGCGTGCCGCCACGAGTTTCAGGTGTTCGTCCACCGTCAGCGACTTCCACAGCCGGCGGCCCTGCGGGACATAGCCGATTCCCATCCGGGCGATCTCGGCGGGGGATTTGCCGACCAGCGACCGGCCGCCGAATGAGATGTCGCCCGAGGCCACCGGCACCAGGCCCATGATCGCCTTGCACAGCGTGGTCTTGCCCATGCCGTTGCGCCCGACCACCGACAACACGCCGCGATCCAGCCGAAGATCCACCCCCTGAAGCGCGTGCGAGCGCCCGTAATAGACGTTGAGGTCGCGCACCTCCAGCGCCGGACCCGTGCCGCCTTCAGCCATGCCCGCCCCCCAGATAGAGCGCCTGAACCTCGGGATCCTGTTCGATTTCGGCGGGTTTGCCCTGTTTGAAGATGCGCCCGTTGTGCATCATCGTCACGCTTTCGGCGACGCGCAGGGCCACATCCATGTCGTGTTCGATGATGATGTATCCCATGTGGTCCGGCAGACCGTTGAGGATCTCGACCAGTTCGCGGCGTTCGGTCGGGGAAAGCCCGGCGGCCGGTTCGTCGAACAGGATGAAGCGCGGCGCGCCCGCCAGCGCCATGGCGATCTCGAGCTGGCGCTGCTGGCCGTAGGACAGGTTGGCGACGCGGGTGTCGCGGGCGTCGTCCAGATGGACCACATGCACGAGGTCTTCGGCGCTGGCCACCAGCGCATCGTCGCGCCGCGGCCGCAGAAACGAAAACCGGCTGCGCGAGACACCGACGCAGGCCAGATAGACGTTGTCCAGCACCGAAAGCCCGGTGAACAGCAGCGATATCTGATAGGTCCGGCGCAGCCCGCGCCGGATGCGTTCGTGCGGCGGAAAGGCCGAGATGTCCTCGCCGAAGAACCGGATCGTTCCCCGGGTCGGCAGAAAATCCCCGGTGACGCAATTGAACAGCGTGGTCTTGCCGGCGCCGTTCGAACCCAGCACCGCCCGGCGTTCGCCGGGGCGCACCGTCAGGTCGATGTCTTCCAGCGCCGCCAGGGCGCCGAACAGCTTGCTGACCCCGCGCAATTCCAGCGCATTCGCGGTTCCGGTGGCCGACAGCCGGTCGGAAACGGTGGCCGCCTCAGTCATGGCCCCTCTCCTCCGCGGTCCAGCAGCGGATCCTTGCCGCGGCTTTCGCGCCAGCGGTCCCACAGGCCGAGGATGCCGTCGGGCGACCAGAACACGATCACCAGAAAGCCCAGCCCGATCAGCAGCTGGAACCGCTCGCCCGCCAGACCGACGGCGACCAGCGCATCCAGCGCGAAGGTCTTCAGGATCACATAGACGAAGGCGCCGATGAAGGCGCCGACCGGGTGGCGCATACCCCCGATCACGGCGATCACCAGAACGTCGATGGCCGGGCCGATACCGGCGGTTCCGGGCGAAACCTGAGCCGACTGCCAGGTCAGAAGGATGCCGCCGATCCCCGCTAGAACCGCGGCAAAAGCATAGGCCGCAACCCGGTGCGCGGTGGCGTTGTAGCCCAGCGCCGACATCCGGCGCTGGTTGTCGCGCACCCCTTGCAGGGCCAGGCCGAACGGCGCCCGGCTGATGTAGAGAACCGCCAGATAGCAGATCACGGCCCAGAACAGCGTGAGGTAGTAGAACGCCTTGGGTCCGCGCCAGTCCACGCCGAACAGATCGGGCGGCAGGACGCCGTTGAAGCCGGAAAACCCGTTGAACATCACATAGTTCTGCCGGACGAAATAGAAGAACGCGGCCGCGATGGCGAGCGTTATCATGATCGTGTAGATGCCGTCGGTGCGCACCGCCAGCCACCCGGTCAGCGTGCCGAACAGCACCGCGATGGCCAGCGCCAGCGGGATGGCGATGTACCAGGGCCAGTTCAGCGAAATGGCGCTGATCGCGCTTTCGCCGAAGATCGCCACCATATAGCCGGCCAGCCCCGCCACGGTCATCTGCGCCAGGCTCACCATGCCGCCATAGCCGCCCAGGAACATCAGGCTGAGCGCGATGATGCCCAGGATGAAGGTCCAGCCGAAGATCTGGAACAGCACGAAATCGCTTGCGAAGACCGGCATGACGAGAAGCGCCGCGCCAATCAGCCAGTACCGCCCCGGGATCCGTTCGATCCACGAAAGCGGGCGGGCATCGCGCGCCGGATCGCGCTCGGTCACGGCCATCTCAGTTCCTCCCCATCAGGCCCTGCGGCCGGAAGGCCAGAACGGCCACCATGATCAGGAAGGTCAGGACGACCGCATAGGTCGGGAAATAGACCGATCCGAACTGTTCGGCCATGCCGATGATCAGCGCCCCCAGCGCCGCGCCCTGGATCGAGCCCATGCCGCCCACGATCACCACAACCAGCGAGGCCAGCAGGAACCGCACGTCCTCGCCCGGGGCGATCGACTGGAAGGTGCCGCCGACCACGCCGGCGACCCCGGCCAGCCCGGCGCCGAAGGCGAACACGGCGACGAACACCAGCTGGATGCGCGCGCCGGTGGCCGACAGCATGTCGCGATCGTCCACCCCGGCGCGGATCAGCATCCCGATGCGGGTGCGGTTCAGCAGGAGCCACATGCCCACGCCCACCACCACCGAGGCGGCGAAGATGACGATGCGAACCATGGGATATTTCATGTAGACCAGTTCGCCCGAGCTTTTGGCGCCGGTCACGAAGAACGTGGACATCGGCCCGCTGAGCCATTCGGGTGGCGAGATGTTGTAGAAATCCCCGCCCCAGATCCACAGCATCAGGTCGGCCATGACGATGGAAATGCCGATCGTCACCAGCGTCTGGCGCAGATCCTGCCCCTCCATCCGCCGGAACACGAAAATCTGCAACAGGATGCCGAAGGCGCCCACCAGGATGAACGAGACGGGAAAGGCCAGCAGCCAGTAGCCGGTGACATCGGCGGTCACATAGCCCAGATAGCCGCCCAGCAGATAGAGCGACCCATGCGCCAGGTTGACGTTGCGCATCAGCCCGAAGATCAGGGTGAACCCGCTGGCCACCAGGAAATACAGCCCGCCCAGGGTGATGCCGTTGAACAGCGCGTTCAGGAACACCTTCTTGCGGCCGATCAGATCCTCGAGCCAGTCCGGCCAGATGGCGAAGATCATCCACAGCAGGACCGCCGCGAGCACCAGGATCACCAGGCTCCAGAACGGGTGACGGTCGGCGAATGCCCTCATCCTGCCCGCCGCCGGGCGCGGGCGATGCTGTCTGCCTTCGGACAAACCGTCATTGCGTTTCGACCTCCCGCGGGCGGCCGGGTCCGGCCGGCTGGGTTCTTCATGCCCGAAAGGCTAGACAACCGCGCGCGCATTCCGCGTACCCGCCAGTATCATGCAATCACCCGTCATCGGCAAAATGCCCGGTTCAGTTCTGGTGCGCCACACGGCGGTATTCGCTGGGGGGAATCCCGACATTGGTGGCGAAGAAGCGGGTGAAACTGGCCTGGCTGGAAAAGCCCAGATCGTGACCGATATCGGTGATCGACTTTTCGGTCGTCAGCAGTTCGGTGATCGCCTGTTCCGCGCGCAGCGTGTTGAGATAGAGGTTGGGGGTGATCCCCATCTGTTTCTTGAACAGCTTGAAGAAATGCGGCCGCGACAGGCCGACGTCGCGGGCCAGCCGGTCCATCGCGATCTCTTCGGTGAAATTTTCCTGCATCAGCCGCAGCGAGCGGCGGACGCGAAAGTCGTTGAAGCGCGCCCTGCGCCGCCCGAGCGGCGTGCGGCCGTTGGTGCGCGACCAGCTTAGTTCATAGCATATGCGTGTCATTTCAAACAGATAGCCATCAAGCAGGTCGCTGTCCTGCTGGTTCAGAAGCAATGCCGTCAGGCGCATGATCCAGCGCCGGACCTCGTCGGTGACAGGCACCACGGGGCTGCCGAAATCCAGCACGCATTCCGCCGACTGGCAGTTTTCCAGAAACCACATCGGCTTGATGTACATCACCAGGCAAAGGGTGGCTTCGCCGAACGGTTCGCGGTCGAAATTGTGCGGCTCCCAGGGCGACACGGCGACGCCTCTGGTGTCGTCTATCGGATTGACGCGGTCGACGACCTGAACGCCGGCCGGTCTGCCGCTGACGTAGAAGATCAGATGTCCCTCGCGGTGCGCATGCATGACAAAGGGACGATCCAGTTCGTAAAGCGCGGTTCGTCCGAACGCACCATGATGGACCGCAACGGCCCCGCTCATGGTATACTCCTCCCAATGGCAGGGTGCCGCTCTGACGGTACGCACTCCTGCCCGAAGCATAGTATCCGGGCACGTTTTGCAACAACGCAAGACTGGCGCACCAAGAAAGATACTCTGGGTTATGGTACTGTCGCCGAAACCTGTGGAAAACGCAAAGATTCGATGCCGTCAGCGATTGCGGGCACGGATGGCCGCCCCTGCCCGTTCCCGCCGGCGGGGGCCGCCCGGGCGCCGATTCCTATTCCATTGTTCCAAGCATCGCGCGGATTTCGCCACTCGCGGGGCGGTGAGGGGCGTTGTTCAGCGCGCGGTGGCGCGCGGCGATCGCGGCGGCCCGGTCCAGCCGGTCGGGCAGGACGCCCATGTCGGACAGCCGGGCGGGGAGGGGCAGCCCTGCCAGGTGCGAGCGCAGCGCCTCGGCCGTGCCGCCGCCGACCGGAACCAGCGCATCCTGCAACGCCTTGGGCTGTGCCAGACCGGCGGCGTCGTAACAGCGCAGCGTTTCGGGCAGCAGCAGGCGGGCCACCGCGCCGCGGTCGAGGGGGCCGGGCGTCACCGCTTCCAGTGCGCAGCCGATCGCGTGGATCAGCCCAAGCCCCTTCTGCTGCACCAGGGCGGCATTCAGGCTGGCCGCCATCAGATCGCGCCGCGCTTCGGCATCGAACGTGCCCACGGCACGGCCCAGCCCGCGCAGGGCGCGGGTCAGCCCGTCAAGCGCGATGCCGTCGGCCGGCGGGTTGTAGTTGGGCGACCACAAAGCCTCTATGCAGCGTGCGATGGCGGCACAGGCCGCGCTGGCCTGTATGTGCGGCGGGGTGGCGGCTATCAGTGTCGGGTCGCAGATCGTGACCGTCGGAATCAGCGCCGGGCTGGCCAGGTCGATGGATTGGCCATCCTCCAGCCTGACCGAGGCATGGCCGCACAGCCCCGATGCAAACCCTCGCAGGGTCGGCACCGCGATCATGTCGGGCATGGCCTGCGGGATGCGCAGCCCGCCGCCCTCGGTTTCCGCCAGTTCGCACAGCGGCCGCGACTGGCTGACCAGCAACCGCACGACCTTGGTCAGATTGATGACCGCGCCGGGGCCGAAGGCGACGATCAGTTCGCAGCCGAGTGCGCGGTATCGCGCGGCCAGGTCTCGCGCCCGTGCCTCGGTCGGGAAATCCACCGGGTCGGAAAACGCATGAACCCGCTTGGGCAGGGGCAGCCCGGCGCGGAACCGTTCGGCCAGATCCCCGCCCAGATGGCCGGGGTCTGACAGCACGAACACGTTGCGGCCCGCGCGCTGGTCCAGTTCGGCCCAAAGCGCCTCTTCCAGGATGTTGTCCGCGAAATGCACCCGGTTCAGGTAGTTGATCAGAGTCACCCTGTTACCCCCCGGGAGCGGTGGCACACGCGCGCGATGCGGCAGCGGGGTGATCCGGGCCGCGCGGGCCCGGATCGCGCCGGTCAGGGCCGGGTCAGTACGATGTCTTGCATTCCGGCACGTCGCGTGCCGGCAGGCCGATCTCGGCGAATTTCTCGGCGGACAGGCCAAGCGTCTGGTTGACGTTGTCCACCTTCCTGACCAGCTGGTTGGCCAGCGTGCCGTCGGGCAGTTCCACCACTTCGGTGATGAACGTCGATCCGATGGCCTGGCGGTTTTCGTCAAGCTTGATGTCGCCATTGGGGGCGTGCAGCGTCAGGTTTGACAGGCAGGCGCGCAGGTCGGCCTGGCCTTCGCCCAGATTGCCGCCCACCTGGTCGACACAGGTCAGCGCCGCGTTGGTGGCGTTGAAATACCCGGTCGCGAACAGCGACGGGCTGGGGAAGCGTTTGTCGGGCGCGAAGGCGTCCTGATAGGACTTCACGAATTCCTGCCACTTGGGATCGTCCCAGGTGTCGGCCTGCGGCGCCGATGACGGCACGCCGATCAGCGCGTCCTTGGCCGAGCCCTTCGAGGTCAGAACGGTGCCGTCCACCATGATGGTGCCGCCGATCAGGTTGGCGTCGCCGCCGGCCTGCTGGTACTGGTTCAGGAAGTTGACGGCATCGCCCCCGCCCAGGCCCAGATAGATCGCGTCCACGTCATCGGGCAGCGCCGCGATGACGGAACCGAAATCCTTGGTTCCGAGCGGCACCCAGAACCGGTCGGTGATCTCGCCGCCGGCCTGGCAGTATTCCAGCGCAAAGCCCAGAACCTGCGTGTAGATGAAGGAATAGTCCTCGCCGATCGTGGCGACGGTCTTGTAGCCCTTGTCGTTGAAGACGTAATCGCCCAGTCCGACGGACCATTGCGCACCGTCCAGGTTGAACCGGAAGAAATTGTCGGATGGCGTCACATAGGTTGTTTCCTGCGCCCCGGAAATGCCGTTGATGAAGGTCACGCCGGGGACCGTCTTGGAATAGTCGCGGATGGCGATGCCTTCCGACCCCGAAAGCGGCCCGATCACGATATCGACACCGTCCTGTTCCACCACCTTGCGGGCGGCGCGCAC
>JAGRMG010000075.1 GCA_020441385.1 Paracoccaceae bacterium | reverse complement strand
TTTCGCAATCCGCTGCGTCATGTCTTGCGGCGGGCGGGCGGCCGGGAGGTGCGCAAATGACGGTTTCGCTGATCCTAGCCTGCGTATGGGCCATCATCGCCAACCTTCTGGCCATGACGCCCTCGCGCGACAACCACTGGCGCCGCGCCTATGTGCTGATCGGTTTCGGCATACCGCTGCTGGGCTATGTCACCTATGAAAACGGCCCGCTGGCCGGGCTGGCGGTACTGGTGGCCGGCATGTCGGTGCTGCGCTGGCCGGTGGTCTATCTGACACGCTGGCTGCGGGCGCGCGCCGGCGGCGGGGGCGCGGCGCGGTGATGGTCCATGCCGTTCCGCTGCTGTCGGTGCTGGCCGGGCTTGCGCTTGGCTATGCGATGACGATGCGCGGAATGTGGCTTGCCTCGGCGCTGATCTGCGTGACCGGTGCCCTGGGCTGGGTCGCGATGCTGTCAGCCGGAGAATACGCCCATGGCTGGGACGGGCTGAACTATGTCATCGCGGCCATGCTGATACTGGCACCCTGGGTTCTGGGCCAGGCCATCGGCACGCTGATCGGGCGCTGGCGGCGAAGCTAGTGCGCATCGCGGTCGTTCGGATTCGGGCATTCGCCCCGCCCCGGGCGAACGTGCCGTTCCCGAAAGATGCCGCCTCGCCCCGGATATTCCCTTGCGCGCGCGTTTGGCCTATGAAATGGCGCGTCGGTCCCCTGGGGTCGGCGTATCCCCGGGCCGTATCGGAGCAACAATGAACAACCTGAGCAATCTGGCATTCCTGCCGCTGGTGGCGCTGCTGGCCGGTGCCCTGGCCGGGCTGGTCGTCGGCCGGTTCTTCGGGCTGGCGCGGCTGTTGTGGCTGCTGGGCGCGGTCGCGGCCGTCTCGCTGGTGGTGGTGATCTGGCTGGCCACGGTCGGCCCGGGCGAGGAGGAAGGCGCGTTCCTGCCTTTCGCATTGCTGGTGGGGGCGCTGTTTCCGGCCCTGTTCGGCGCCATCATGGGCGGCCTCGGGGGGCGGGCCCTGGCGGCAAGGGCGCAGGACGAGTGAATCAGCCCCTGCCCGAGCCGCGCGGCAAACTGACACGCGCCCGCCCGCTTGGCGATCTGACCTGGCTGCGCGTCGGCGGCCCGGCCGACTGGCTGTTCCAGCCCGCCGATTCAGAGGATCTGGCGCGGTTCCTGGCGGAGCTCGACCCGGCGATGCCGGTGTTTCCGATGGGGGTGGGGTCGAATCTGATCGTGCGCGACGGCGGGTTGCGCGCGGTGGTGGTCCGGCTCGGGCGCGGCTTCAACGCGATCGCCGTGAACGGATCGTGCGTGACCGCCGGGGCGGCGGCGCTGGATGCGCATGTGGCCCGACGCGCCGCCGCGGCGGGGCTGGACCTGACCTTCCTGCGCACCATCCCCGGCAGCATCGGCGGCGCGGTGCGCATGAACGCCGGCTGTTACGGCAGCTATGTGAAGGACGTGTTCGTATCGGCCCGTGCGGTGAGGCGCGACGGGCGCATCGTCACGCTCGGGCCGGAGGATCTGAATTTCCGCTACCGCCAGAGCGATCTGCCCGAGGGCGCGGTGCTGATCGAGGCCACGTTCCGGGCCGCGCCCGGCGACCCGGCGGACCTCGAGGCCAGGATGGCGGCGCAGCTGGCGCGGCGCGATGCCACCCAGCCCACGAAAGAGCGCAGTGCCGGCAGCACCTTTCGCAACCCGGCGGGGTTTTCCTCGACCGGGCGGGCCGATGACGTTCACGAACTGAAGGCCTGGAAGGTGATCGAGGATGCCGGCATGCGCGGCGCGCGGCTGGGCGGCGCGCAGATGAGCGAGAAACACGCCAACTTCCTGATCAACACGGGAAAGGCCAGCGCCGCCGATCTTGAGGGGCTGGGCGAGGCGGTGCGAAAAAAGGTTTACGATTCCAGCGGTATCGAGCTAGAATGGGAAATCATGCGGGTCGGAGAGCCTGCGGATACCGATAAACCCTGACCGCGGCCCGAACAGGCAAGAACCGGGGCGCGACGGAAAGTCAGGAACAACGAACACCGGCTGTCGAAAGGCCGGGGTCAACGAGGCACTTGCAGTGGGTCAGTCGAGCAGGACAACCCCCCGGGTGGCGGTATTGATGGGCGGCCCGTCGGCCGAGCGCGAGGTGTCGCTCAGCAGCGGGCATGAATGCGCGGCCGCGCTCAGGGGCGAAGGATACGAGGTGGTCGGGCTGGATGCCGGCCCCGACCTTGCCACGCGCCTGCACGACATCGCCCCCGACGTGGTGTTCAACGCCCTGCACGGCCGCTGGGGCGAGGACGGCTGCGTTCAGGGAATGCTTGAGTGGCTGGGGCTTCCCTACACCCATTCCGGGGTTCTGGCCTCGGCGCTGGCGATGGACAAGCAGCGCAGCAAGGACGTGTTCCGCGCCGCCGGACTGCCCGTGGCCGACAGCGCGATTCATGACCGGGACGACGTGATGGCCGGTCACGTCATGGCGCCGCCCTATGTCGTCAAGCCCAACAACGAGGGCTCAAGCGTCGGGGTCTATCTGGTGCACGAGGCGGCCAACGCGCCGCCGCGCCTGGCCGGGGACATGCCCGACCGGGTGATGGTCGAGGCCTTCGCGCCGGGGCGCGAACTGACCACGACGGTGGTCGGGGGCGGGCAGGGCGACCCCGGCGCGCTGACCGTGACCGACATCCTGACCGATGGCTGGTACGACTATGACGCCAAGTACAAGCCCGGCGGGTCGCGCCATGTGGTGCCCGCCGAGATCCCGGCGCCGATCTTCGATCTGTGCCTGGATCATGCCCTGCGCGCCCATCGGGCGCTGGGCTGTCGCGGGGTCAGCCGCACCGATTTCCGCTGGGATGAGAGCCGCGGCGCGGACGGGCTGATTCTGCTCGAGATCAACACCCAGCCGGGCATGACCCCGACCTCGCTGTCGCCGGAACAGGCGGCGGCCTGCGGCATGGGCTTTGGCGAGCTGTGCCGCTGGATGGTGGAGGACGCATCATGCAACCGGTGACGCCGCGCGCCGCCGAGACGCCGAGGGCCGCGCCGCCGTCGCGGCGCGACCCGGCGCCGTCGCGGCTCAGCTACCGTCTTCAGCGATGGATGCTGACCCCGGGCATCCGGACGGGTCTGCGGTTCGGTCTGCCGCTGGGTCTGGTCCTGGCCATGGCCGGCGGCTTTCTGGCCAGCGAACAGCGCCGCGATGCACTGAACCTGTTTGCCGTCGGCATGATCGATTCGTTCGTCCAGCGGCCGGAATTCATGGTTGGCCTGATGGCCATCGACGGCGCCGGAGAGGA
Organism: Paracoccaceae bacterium; assembly: GCA_020441385.1. Lineage (GTDB taxonomy): Bacteria > Pseudomonadota > Alphaproteobacteria > Rhodobacterales > Rhodobacteraceae > JAGRMG01. The sequence goes on along the minus strand of JAGRMG010000075.1, from coordinate 19,805 downwards.
GTTGGCCGAGGACATCCGCGAGGTTGCCCCGATCGACTTTCCGGTCAGTTCGTTCGATCTGGACATCGACGCGGTCCGCGACCTGATCGCCGGGCTGCACCCGGTGAAATCCGTGTCCGTGCGGGTCCGCACCGGCGGGGTGTTGCAAATCGACGTGGTCGAACGCCAGCCGGTCGTCGTGTGGCGCACCCGCGACGCGATCGAACTGCTGGATGCAACCGGCACGCGGGTGGCCGCCCTGGCGTCGCGCGCGGCGCGCCCCGACCTGCCGCTGATCGCCGGTGACGGTGCGGATGCCCATGTCGGCGCGGCGCTGGCGCTGATCGACGCGGCGCGCCCGCTGGGCGACCGGCTGCGCGGGCTGGTGCGGATCGGAGAACGCCGGTGGGATGTCGTGCTGGACCGGGGCCAGCGCATTCAGCTGCCGGAGGTCGGCGCGGTGCGCGCGCTGGAACGGGTCATCGCGCTGGCGGAAGTGCAGGACCTTCTGGAGCGCGACGTCGCCGTGGTGGACATGCGCCTGGGCGATCGCCCCACGGTGCGCATGACCCGCGCCGCGGTCGAGGAATGGTGGCGCATTAGGCAGATCGACGCCGGCGCGGCGCCGACGGAAACGGACGGATGAACACAAGGCCGCGAAAGCGACGGCCGGCAGGCGGGCAGTAGACGATCATGAAAGACCTTTACCAATCCCAAAGGGCGATGCGGCAGATGCGCCGCCAGGCGATGCAGCGCGGCGTGGTTGCCATTCTCGATGTCGGCACATCCAAGATCGCCTGCCTCGTGCTGCGTTTCGACGGAACGGCCAGGCTGAGCGACGACAATTCCATCGGCTCGATGGCCGGGCAGAGCGGGTTCAGGGTGATCGGCGCGGCGACCACCCGTTCGCGCGGGGTGCAGTTCGGCGAGGTCACGGCCATGGCCGAAACCGAACGCGCCATCCGCACCGCGCTCCAGGCGGCGCAGAAGATGGCGGAAATCCGGGTCGATCACGTCATCGCCTGCGTGTCCGGGGCCAGCCCGCGCTCCTACGGGCTTGACGCCGAGGTCGAGCTTGAGGGCCAGGTCGTCACCGAACACGAGGTCGCCCGCGTGCTGGCGGCCTGCGACGTGCCCGAATACGGCGCCGGGCGCGACGTGCTGCATGCCCAGCCGGTGAATTTCGCGCTCGACAACCGCTCGGGCCTGATCGACCCGCGCGGCCAGCTGGGCCAGGCGCTGTCGGTGGACATGCACATGCTGACGGTGGACGCCGATCCGATCCAGAACCTCGCGCATTGCATCAAGCGCTGCGATCTCGAACTGGCCGGCATCGCATCCTCGGCCTATGCCTCGGGCATTTCCGCGCTGGTCGAGGACGAACAGGAACTGGGCGCCGCCTGCATCGACATGGGCGGCGGCTCCACCGGAATTTCGATCTTCATGAAGAAGCACATGATCTTTGCCGATTGCGTGCGCATGGGCGGCGATCACGTCACCGCCGACATCTCGATGGGGCTGGGCGTGTCGTGCGCCAATGCCGAGCGCATCAAGACCTTCTGCGGGGGCGTGCATGCCACCGGCGCCGACGACCGGGACATGATCGACATCGGCGGCGATACCGGCGACTGGGAGCGCGACCGCCGCACCGTCAGCCGCGCCGAACTGATCGGCATCATGCGGCCCCGCGTCGAGGAGATACTGGAAGAGGTACGCGCCCGGCTGGACGCGGCCGGGTTCGACCACATGCCCAGCCAGCAGATCGTGCTGACCGGCGGTGCCAGCCAGGTGATGGGGCTGGACGGGCTGGCCAGCCGGATCCTGGGCCAGCAGGTGCGCCTGGGCCGGCCGCTGCGCGTGCACGGCCTGCCGCAATCGGCCACCGGCCCGGGGTTTTCCGGCGCGGTCGGGCTCAGCCTGTTTGCCGCGCATCCGCAGGACGAATGGTGGGATTTCGAGATACCGGTCGATCGCTATTCGGCGCGCCCGTTTCGGCGGGCGGTCAAATGGTTCCGTGACAACTGGTGACCGCTAGATTTTGCCGACGCGCCGAAATCGGGCGGAAAATGGCGGAAATCTGCCCATATTTTGGGGCAAATTTGCGTTTTTTGGGTGACGATCGCGCCACACCCCGGTAGGATCGTCACGGACAGGTAACGAGAAAGCTCGCGGCGGCGGGTGCAACAGACAGGCGGACTGAGCAATGACATTGAACCTTTCGATGCCCGGACAGGAAGAGCTGAAGCCCCGGATCACGGTTTTCGGCGTCGGCGGCGCGGGCGGCAACGCGGTCAACAACATGATCGAAAAGGCGCTTGACGGCGTCGATTTCGTGGTCGCCAACACCGACGCGCAGGCGCTGCAACAGGCCCGCGCGCAAAGCCGCGTGCAATTGGGCGTCAAGGTGACGGAAGGGCTGGGCGCCGGGGCGCGCCCGTCGGTGGGCGCCAAGGCCGCCGAGGAAAGCATCGAACAGATCGTCGATCACCTGGCCGGCGCGCATATGTGTTTCATCACCGCCGGCATGGGCGGGGGAACCGGCACCGGGGCGGCGCCGATCATCGCCCAGGCGGCGCGCGAGTTGGGCGTGCTGACCGTGGGCGTCGTGACCAAGCCGTTCCAGTTCGAGGGCGCCAAGCGGATGCGCCAGGCCGAGGACGGCGTCGAGGCGCTGCAAAAGGTCGTCGATACGCTGATCATCATTCCCAACCAGAACCTGTTCCGCCTGGCCAATGAAAAGACCACCTTCACCGAAGCCTTCGCGCTGGCCGACGACGTGCTTTACCAGGGTGTCAAGGGCGTGACCGATCTGATGGTGCGCCCCGGACTGATCAACCTCGATTTCGCCGACGTGCGCGCGGTGATGGACGAGATGGGCAAGGCCATGATGGGCACCGGCGAGGCCGAGGGCGAGGACCGCGCCATCCAGGCCGCCGAAAAGGCGATCGCCAACCCGCTGCTGGACGAGATCAGCCTGCGCGGCGCGCGCGGCGTGCTGATCAACATCACCGGCAGCCACGACCTGACGCTGTTCGAACTGGACGAGGCCGCCAACCGCATCCGCGAGGAGGTGGACCCCGAGGCCAACATCATCGTCGGCTCGACGCTGGATCCCGACATGCAGGGGCTGATGCGGGTCAGCGTCGTCGCCACTGGCATAGATGCCACGGACGTCAACACCGAAATCCCGGTGCCGCGCCGGCCGCTGGGCCAGCCGCTCAAGCAGAAGGTCTCGGTCGAACAGTCCCGCGAGGAACCGCTGGAACTGGATGAACCGGCCGCCGCCATGGCCGAGGCCGCGGAGGCGCCGTCGCTGTTCGAGGGCTTCGAGGTGGAACGCGCCGCGGCGCACGATCAGGCCGAGGACATCTTCGACGGCGATCAGGGGCAGGCGGACGACGCGCAGGTCGAGGCGGAGGACGATGACGGCCTGCCGCCGCCGGCCTATCGCCCGCAGGTCGCCGCATTCGAGCACCATGCCGAGACCGCCCGGGACGGCGACGATCACGGGCTGGAGAGTTTCGTCGCCCCCCGGGCGCCGGCCCCCGGTACCCCGTCGCCCGAAGCCACGGCACGGTTGCAGGCCGCGGTGCGCAACGCCCCGCAGGCCCGCGCGGCGCATCCGCAGTCACAGCCCAGGGCCCAGGAAAAGCCGCGGTTCGGTTTCAACAACCTGATCAACCGCATGACCGGCCATGTCGGGGATACGCCCTCGGGCGCGGCCGCCCAGCCGGCGCGCCAGCAGCCGCCGGTGCATCGCGCCGACAGCCGGATCCGCGAGGAAGCCGAGGGCGACACGGAGCAGGACCGCATCGAAATTCCGGCCTTCCTGCGCCGGCAGGCCAACTGAATCCGTCACATATCGCACCTGAAGGGCCGCCCACGGGCGGCCTTTTCATGTTCAAAAACAGTGTGATAGGAGGCCGCAAGCGAGGTATCGCCGATATGTCGCGGCGATGTTTCAATCCGTTGCAAAGATTGAGTTGAGCCGACGCGGCCGGTTCATTACCTCGTTTGCAACACGGCCCGGAGTGGCCGGAAACCGCGCCAGAGGCACACCTTGCAGAATACGCTCAAGTCACCGGCAACCTTCCACGGGATCGGGCTGCACAGCGGTCGCCCGGTGCGCATGACCATCCGGCCCGCCGCCGCCGGTCACGGGATCTGGTTCAAGCGGACCGATATCGAACTGGGCGACAGGATGATCTGCGCGCTTTACGACGCCGCCGAACGGTCGCCGCTTTGCACCCGGCTGGTCAACGGCGCGGGCGTTTCCGTCTCGACCGTCGAACATGTGATGGCCGCCCTGTCGGGAACCGGCGTGCACAACGCCCTGATCGAGATCGACGGCCCCGAGGTTCCCATTCTCGACGGATCGGCCGTGGCCTTCGTGCGCGGCATCATGGCGCGCGGTTTGCGCCGGCTGGCCGAACCGGTGATCGCCTATCAGGTTCTCAAGCCCGTGACGGTGGAACAGAACGATGCGCGCGCCACCCTGCTTCCGTCGGACCGCCTGCGGATCGAGTTTCACATCGACTTCGACGACATGGCCATCGGCCGTCAAAGCAAGGTCCTCGACATGGGCAACGGCGCCTTCGCCCGCGAACTTTGCGACAGCCGCACGTTCTGCCGTCTCTCGGATGTCAACGCGATGCAGCGAAACGGCCTTGCGCTGGGCGGAACGCTGGACAACGCCGTGGTGGTGGACGGGCAGCGCGTGCTGACCCCCGGCGGGTTGCGCCACGACGACGAACCGGTGCGCCACAAGATGCTGGATGCGCTGGGCGATCTGGCGCTGGCCGGCGGCCCGTTGCTGGGCCGCTATATCGGGGTGCGCGCCGGCCATTCCCTGACCAACACCCTGCTGCGGACGCTGTTCGAGACCCCCGGCGCGGTGCGCCCGCTGGTCTGCGACGCAACGGCCGAGCTTCGCCTGCCGGGGCACGGGCTGATCTGGTCGGAAATTCCCGACGTCGCGTGATCGGTCCGGGCGTCTCGCGCCCGCCTGACGCGCCAATTCCAACCCTTGCGGCGATGGCCGTGGCGTCAGGCCGCATTGCTGGGGCGTGGCGGCGCGGCCAACTTGCCGGGCGGGGTCTTTAAGGCGTTTTGCCGCCCGGATTAATGTGCTAGACCGTGGCCCAAACGGGTGGCAGGCCCGGATGCGGACGGTGAGGATAGGCAAGCATGATCGGCGCAAGGGCGGTGGCGAAACTTCTTGGCGCAGGCTTCCTGGCGGTATTGCTGGCCTCCTGCGGCAACATCGGCGGTGGCCCCGCCGCGGACCGCAGCCAGCGGCTTGACGGCTACACGCCCGAACAAATTTACGAGCGCGCAGAATACGAGATGTCGCGCGGGCGCACCAACGATGCCGCCTACTACTTTTCCGAGATCGAACGGCTTTACCCCTATTCGAGCTGGGCCAAGCGCGCGCTCATCATGCAGGCCTTCGCCTATCACAGGGGCCAGTCCTACGAGGAAAGCCGCGCCGCCGCGCAGCGATTCATAGACTTCTACCCCACCGACGAGGACGCGGCCTATGCCCAGTATCTGCTGGCGCTCAGCTATTACGACCAGATCGATGAGGTCGGCCGCGACCAGGGGCTGACCTTCCAGGCGTTGCAGGCGCTGCGCACGGTGATCGAGGTCTATCCCGACAGCGAATACGCCACCTCGGCGATCCTGAAATTCGATCTCGCCTTCGACCATCTCGCCGCCAAGGAGATGGAGGTCGGGCGCTACTATCTCAGCCGCGATCACTATACCGCCGCCATCAACCGGTTCCGTTCGGTGGTCGAGGATTACCAGACCACGACCCACACGCCCGAGGCGCTGCATCGTCTGGTCGAATCCTACCTGTCGCTGGGGCTTGTGAACGAGGCGCAGACCGCGGGCGCCATTCTGGGCTACAACTACCAGTCGACGCAATGGTACGAGGACAGCTACAAGCTGCTGACCGCGCGCGGGCTGAAGGCGCGGGACATGGGCAACAACTGGCTCAGCCAGATCTACCGCCAGTCGATCAAAGGTGAGTGGCTCTAGCGCGCGATCCGCACGACGGAACAGGGTTCCCGGATCGGATCGCGCGGTAAACTGCGGGTGCAACGGGGCGCGATCCCGCCCCACGGACGGATCGGATGCTGCGCGCACTTGATATCCGCGACATGCTCATCATCGACCGGCTGGAGCTTGCGTTCCGGCCCGGTCTCAACGTGCTGACCGGTGAAACCGGTGCGGGCAAGTCGATCCTTCTCGATTCGCTGGGCTTTGTCCTGGGCTGGCGCGGGCGGGCCGATCTGGTGCGCCAGGGCGCCGGGCAGGGCGAAGTGGTGGCGGTGTTCGACCTGCCCGCCGGTCACGCCGCGCGCGACGTGCTGGGGGCCGCAGGGCTGCCCGCGGGGGACGAACTGATCCTGCGCCGCGTCAACGATGCCACGGGCCGCAAGACCGCATGGGTCAATGACCGGCGCTGTTCGGGCGAGGTGCTGCGGGCGCTGAGCGATACGTTAGTGGAACTGCACGGACAGCAGGATGATCGCGGTTTGCTTAATCCGCGCGGGCATAGGGCGATGCTGGACGCGTTCGCCGGGCTGGACGATCTGGTGTCGCGCACCGGCGCCGCCTGGCGCGGGCTGGCCGGGGCGCGCAAGTCGCTCGACCGGGTCCAGGCGGCGGTGGATGCGGTGCGCGCAGAGGAGGAGTTTCTGCGCCATGCGGTCGGCGAACTGGATGCGCTGGATCCGCGCCCCGGCGAAGACGGCGAACTGGATACCGCGCGCCGCCGGATGCAGCGCGCCGAACGCATCCGGGGCGATATCGCCCGGGCGCACGCGCTGATCGGGGCCGAGGGCGCCGAGGGGGCTGCCGGCGATGCGCTGCGCTGGCTTGAAACGGCCGGCGATGCCGCCGAGGGCATGCTGGAGGGACCACTTGCCGCGCTGGGCCGGGCGCTGGGCGAACTGTCCGAGGCGCAGGATGGCGTGGAGCGCTGCCTCGAGGCGCTGGACTTCGACACCGGCGAGCTGGAGCGGACCGAGGAACGGCTGTTTGCCATTCGCGCGCTGGCGCGCAAACACGCGGTGCAGCCCGACGATCTGGGCGAATTCGCCGATGGGCTGCGGGCGCGGCTGGACATGCTCGAGGCGGGCGAGGGCGATCTGGCCGCGCATCGCCGGGCGATGGCGGAGGCCGAGGCCGCGTATGACGCTGCGGCCGCCGCGCTGGGCGCGGCGCGGCGCGAGGCGGCCGGGCGGCTGGACCACGCGGTCATGGCCGAACTCGCGCCTCTGAAGCTGGAACAGGCGGTATTCCGCACCGAGGTGTCCGATGCCGAACCCGGCCCCCAGGGGCGCGATGGCGTCGGATTCACGGTGGCGACCAACCCCGGCGCGCCGGCCGGGCCGCTGGACAAGATCGCATCGGGCGGCGAACTCAGCCGCTTCCTGCTGGCGCTCAAGGTCTGTCTGGCCGGGCCCGACAGCGGGCTGACGATGATCTTCGACGAGATCGACCGCGGCGTGGGCGGCGCCACCGCCGATGCGGTCGGCCGGCGCCTGGCCGCGCTGGCGGCGCGGGGGCAGGTTCTGGTGGTCACGCATTCGCCCCAGGTCGCGGCCCGGGCGGCGCATCACTGGCGGGTGGAAAAACGGGTGCGCGACGGCGCCACCCTGTCCACCGTAACCCCGCTTGCCGAGGCCGAAAGGATGGACGAGATCGCCCGCATGCTGGCCGGCGACAGCATCACGCAGGAGGCGCGGGCGGCGGCGAAGGCGCTGCTGGACGGGTAGGGCGGGCGCAGGCCGATGTTGCGCCCGGATTCGCGTGGAGGATACCACGATCCCGCGAGATTACCGCAGCAGGTTGGGGCGTATCCGCATCCTTGCGCGCCGCTCCGAGGGCAGGTGCCGGTTGAGGCGGCGGTTGATCAGGCCGAACACCGACACGATCACCAGGGTGAAGACGATGAAATACATCGCAAGGATCGGGTAGGGTATGAACGGGTTGAACGTCTTGTCGGCGAAATAGCTGGCGTAATAAAGCGCGTCGCCCCGTTGCTGCCAGGCCGGAAAGCCGGAAAAGAACACCAGCGTCGTGGCGTGGAACAGGAAGATCGCCTCGTTGGTGTAGGCCGGCCAGGCCAGCCGCAGCATGGTCGGCCAGACGATGCGGCGGAACCGGGGCCAGCCGGTCATGCCGTATGCGTCCGCCGCCTCGACATCGCCCTTGGGGATCGAGCGCAGCGCGCCATAGAAGATCTCGCCGGAATAGGCCGCCGTATTCAGGAACAGCACGATCAGCGCCCCGAGCCAGGCGGCGGTGAACGGGTCGAATAGCGGACTGACGCCTTTGAGGTTGAGAAACAGGAAGTAGGCAAAGAAGAACTGGATGAACAGCGGCGATCCGCGGAACACGAAGATGAACCATTCCGCCGGCTTGCGCGTCCAGCGGCGGCGCGACGCCTTGGCGACCGCGAGCGCCGTGGCGAAGAAGAAGCCGCCGACCAGCGCCATGATTCCGAAGTAGATGTTCCAGATCATGCCCGAGCCGATCAGCGTGAAATGCTCGCAAAGCGTGAAGTCGGTCCTGGGCAGCAATCGCTCGCCGATGCCCAGGCTGCGCAGGCCGTAATCCTGGATGGTCTGAAGGCAGCTTTCCATCACGCGGCCGCCTTGCGTTGCGCTTCGCCGCCGGTGGTGGCCTGGCCATGGGTCAGCCTGACCATCATCCGTTCGAGCACCACCTCGGAGACGCGGGTGAAGCCCAGATAGAACACCAGCAGGACCAGGAAGTACCACATCCGCCAGTCGCCATGCGGGTAGTCGGTAAAGCGTGCCGTCTTGGTGCCGCCCAGTTCGCGCGCCCAGTAGACGATATCCTCGATCCCCAGCAGGAACAGCAGCGGTGTGGCCTTGATCAGCACCATCCACAGGTTGGACAGGCCGGGCAGGGCATAGACCCACATCTGCGGCACCAGAATGTGCCAGAAGGTCTGGCGCCGGCTCATTCCGTAGGCTTCGGCGGTTTCCAGCTGCGGGCGCGGCACCGCGCGCATGGCCCCGAACAGGACGTTGGCGGCGAAGGCGCCAAAGACGATGGCGAAGGTGAAGACGGCAATGAAGAAACCGTAGGTTTCATGCACGACCTGGGGTGCGGTGCTGAGCGGCAGCTTGGCCTGCGGGCAGACGATGAAGTCGTTGCCCTGCCAGATCGCCTGATCCCAGTCCGAACACAGGATCTGGTGGCGGCCCCATTCGAGAAGCTGATCCAGCGCGATCACGAAGAACATGAAGAACGCGATGTCGGGCACGCCCCGCACGATGGCGATGTATGCCTTGCCCAGCCACGACAGCGGCGCGAAGCGCGCCCGCGCCGCCATCGCGCCCAAGAATCCGAAGGCCAGCGCCACCGGCGCGGTGATCGCCAGAAGCAGCAGCACCTTGGCGAAGGACCAGTAGAACGAGAAATGCACGCCGGTCGTCAGATAGCACGAGAACCAGCGGAACGTGCCGAGCGTATCGGGCTCTGTGCAATAGGAGAACATGGGCGTCGGGCCGGCACCGGGAACGGCCCGGTCGGGCCTTCGGCGCATCGGGCGGCAGGCCCGCGCGCCGGGGCGCGGACCTGCCGGGTTTCGGGGATCAATAGGTGGTGGTATCCTCGCCGAACCACTTCTTGAGCATCGTGTTGAGCGTTCCGTCTTCCTTCATCGAGGTGATCGCGGCGTCGAACTTGGCGCGCAATTCGCCATCCGATTCACGCAGGCCAATGCCGATGCCGCCGCCCAGCGGCACGTCGTCGCCGACGAACATCAGCTCGCCGCCCGATTCCTCGACGATGGGCACCAGATAGTCCTTGTCGGCCAGCACCGCGTCGGCCTCGCCGTTGCGCACCGCGGCGATGGTTTCCTCGGGCGTGGCGAATTCGACCAGGGTGGCGCCGGTTTCGGCCACATGGCCGGCCTGGATGGTCGCGGCCTGGGCGGCGACGACGCCGCTGTTCACGTCCACGTCACCGGAGGTCGCGGCATAGGCCGACGCGGTGGGCGGGTAGTAATCCTGGGTGAAGTCGATGACCTCGTCGCGTTCGGGCGTGATCGACATGCCGGCGATGATGGTGTCGTAATTGCCGCTCACCAGGTTGGGGATGATCGAATCCCAGTCGTTCTTGACCCATTCGCAGGTCAGCCCGGCGCGCTTGCACAGTTCGTCGCCCAACTCGCGCTCGAATCCGTCGACCTCGCCGGCATCGTTGATGAAGTTGTACGGAGGATAGGCGCCCTCGGTGCCCATGCGGACGGTATCGGCCCAGGCCAGGCCGGCGCTCAGCGCCAGTGCGGCGGTGCCAAGGATCAGTTTCTTCATGTGACAGACTCCCGTTTGGTGTTGTTGGTGGTTCAAGATTATGCGGCCTGGGTGGCGGAAAGAAAGCCCCTCAGGCGTTCGGACCTGGGCGCGCCGAACAGGGTGTCGGGGGCGCCCTCTTCCTCGATCAGACCCTGGTGCAGGAACACCACATGGTCGGATACGTCGGCGGCCAGTTTCATGTCGTGGGTGACGATGACCATGGTCCGCCCCTCGGCGGCCAGATCCTTTATGACCCGGACGACCTCCTGTTCCAGTTCCGGATCGAGCGCGCTGGTCGGTTCGTCGAACAGGATCGCCTCGGGTTCCATGCACAGCGCCCTTGCGATGGCGGCGCGTTGCTGCTGCCCGCCCGAAAGCTGGGCGGGGTAGGCATCGCACTTGTCGCCGATACCGACCTTGTCGAGATAGGCGCGCGCCGATTTCTCGACCTCGCGCCGGTCGCGGCCCAGCACGACGAGCGGGGCTTCCATCACGTTGTGCAGGATGCTCATGTGGGCCCACAGGTTGAACTGCTGGAACACCATCGACAGGTTGGTGCGGATGCGCAGAACCTGGCGGCTGTCGGCGGGGTGGCGATGCGCCCCCTCGCCCTTCCATTTCACCGGCTCTCCCTTGAACAGGATGTCGCCCTGCTGGCTGTCCTCCAGCAGATTGGCGCAGCGCAGCAACGTCGACTTGCCCGACCCCGACGATCCGATCAGCGACACGACATCGCCGCGATGGGCGGTGATGTTGACGCCCTTCAGCACCTCCAGCGCGCCGAAGCTCTTGTGCAGGTCGGTGATCTGGATGACGGGGGCGATGTCTGGCAAGGGGCGGGTCCGGCGGTTGGGTCTGGCTTCAGGGCGCTACTAGGGCGGAATTTTCGCCGCATTGCAACTTGCAATAATGCCGATCGTGCGCCCGGGGCACCGAATTGACCGAAGGGAAAGCGGCAAACGCGCCCGTTTGGGGGTGAAATCCCGCATGGTCCGTCCCGGGCCTTCAGGGGCCGGGCGGGGTGGGAACGGCGAGATAGGCGGCGGCGGGAATGTCTTCCAGCCCGCCGAGATGCAGTGCCGCCCGGTCGGCCGGCGCCAGATCGCCGATCGCCGCGCCGATGGCCGCCGCGATCGGGGCCGGGTCGCGGCCAAGGGCGGTGATCCAGGGCAGGGCGGGGGTCGGCGATGTGGTGGCGATCACCCGCAGCCGGGCCGCCAGGCCGCCATCGTGGTCTTTCAGCATCTCCCAGGTCAGCGCGTCGAGCCCGGCCATGTCGGCGCGTCCCTCGGCGACGGCGCGGGCCGAGGCGGCATGCGCGCCGGTCGCGACATGGCGGGAAAAGCGCACGCCCAATGCGCCGAGATGCGTCATCGGCGCCGCCCAGCCCGATTGCGACAGCGCCTCGTTATAGGCAAGGACGCCACCGGCGAAGTCCTGCACGCGCCGCCCGCCGGCCCCGGCCCGCACCAGCAGAACCGAATTGTAATGCCCCGGCGGACAGAACGGCAGGCCGTGATCGGGGGTTCCCACCAGGGTCACGCGGCCGTGCAGGCGCGTACGGTAGGGCATGCCGCAGGTCTGCGCCAGCAACAGGTCGGGCGATTGCCACACCGCCCATGGCTCGGCGCCGCGGGTCAGCCGTTCGGGCCCGTATCCCAGCCTTGCCCGGATCGCCGTCCAGAACCGGTCGTTCGCGCCCCGCACCGCCGGCATGTCGTACATGCCGAGGCTGGCGATCACGCGCGGGTCACTTTCTGGCGCGCCAGCGCGCTGTCGACATCGCTGACCCCCAGCAGATTGGTCACGAGCCGCAGCAGCGCGTCTTCCTCCTGCGCCCGCTGCCCGTCGGCCATCACCACCGACCACGCGGCCTCGATCACGGCGAGGCGGTCCTCGTAGGGTACCGCCTCCTTGATGGCGCGGGTAAAGCGGACGGTATCGGGCGCCTCGGTCTCAAGCGCCTCGGCCCTGGTGCGCAGGGCGGCGGCCTCGAACGGGCTCAGGCCGTAGCGCGCGGCGGCGATGCGGTCGATTCGGTCGATCTCGGGCAGCGAATAGTCGTTGTCCGACCGCGCGATGCGCACCAGAAGAGCAATCAGCGCCAGCCGGGCGTCGGCATCGGGAAGAAGGGGCGGGTCCGGCTGGGTCAGCCGTTTCAGGAAATCGCCAAACATGACGACAGATATAGGCGCCCCCGCTGCCGGGGCCAATGGCGAAACCGCGGTTGGCGGATTTCTTCAGGCCAGCTTGTTCGTCACCCTTTCGCGCGCCGCCTCGCTGTCGTTGAAGGACAGGCCCATCGCCTTGCGCGCCTCTTCGACGATCTTCAGTTCGCCCTCGTCCTGCTTGCCATCGGCCAGCACGACCTCCCACAGCGCCTCGATCGCGGCCAGCCGTTCGTCAAGCCCGGTGGTTTCGCGGATCAGCTTGGCGAAGGTGTCGGTTTCCGGGGCGGCGGCATGCAGCTTTTCGCAGGTGGCGCGCACCTTGGCGGCCTCGATCGCGTTGTGCTGGTAAAGGCGCGCCAGAATGCGGTCGATCAGGCTGATTTCCTCGAGCTTGTAGTCGCGATCGGCCTTGGCCACGCGCACCAGCAGTGCGCCCAGCGCCAGTTCGGCATCGGGGTCGGGCAGCGCGGCCGGTTCCGGCGGGCGGAACGCCTGGAAGAACTTCTTCAGCATGGGTGAAAAATATCCCATATTTTGTGGCTCGCCAAGAGCGATCTACCCGTCATGGCCCTCGACGATCACCATGTCGCCGGTCGAGACGGGATCGCGGATCGCCTTGGCGTCCTGGTAGGAAACGCTGTCATAGCAGGCTTGCGCGATTTCGTAGCTGTCGAATTCGATGACCACGGTGCGTTGGCGTGCCTGGCCCTCGCGCAGCTGGCGCTGGCCGCCGCGCACCAGAAACCGGGCGCCGTATTCCGCGAACGGGGCGGCATTGGCCGCGATGTATTTCCGATAGGTGTCCATGTCGTCCACATCGACATGCGCCACCCAATAGCCCTTGGCCATGATGCCCTCCGCCGCGGTCTCTCGGGGCAGCAGGCTGGAACAGAACGTCAGCGAAGGCAATCCCGTTCGCGCGGCCCGCCCCGGGCGCCCTACCGGCCGAGCCGAACCGGCGCCCCGTGCGGGGTCGTCAGATAGGCGCTTTCCCAGGCGGCGTGCAGGCGGTCAACCTCTGCCGGATCGGCCTGGCCCAGATCGGCCAGCAGTTCCTCGAGCGTCTCGAGCCAGGCGGTGAAATAATCGTCGCCGCCATCCAGTTCGCGGGCCAGCCCGTGCCGGGCCAGGGTGCGCGAGAACCGCGCCGTCCAGTCGGGCCAGGCGAATTGCCCCGCCTCGTTCAGATGCACCGTCAGCGCGAACACCTGCGCGTGCCAGGGCTGGGTGAATACCGGTTCGGGGGCGCCCGTGTTCATGCCCGTGTTCATGCCGGCTCCAGATAGGATTGCCACAGATCGAGGCTTACCTCGTCGGAGGGGTTTTCCGGCGCCGCCCAAAGCTCGCCCGCCGCAAACACCACGGCATAAAGCGGTTCGGGCGCCTCGCCCAGCCCGTGCGCGTTGCTGTCGGGCAGGACATGATTGCCGTGGTGGCGCAGGATGCGCCCCGTCGCCCCTGCGGCATAGGCGGGCAGCCGCGTATGCCCGCCCGCCACCAGGCGGTTGTCGGCCGGGCGCCGGGTGCGCACCCGCTGTCCGGGCGCGAATCGCGGGGCCGGTCCGCCGGGGCGGTCGGCGGGGCCGCCGCGCGCCAGCACGCCGGGGACGGCCTTGGCCGTCAGCCTTGCCCCGGCCAGCGGGTGAGGCGCGCCGTCGCCGCCGCCGCGAAGGTCGTCGCGGGTCAGCACGCCGGTCTCGACCAGCAGATCGGCAAGCCCGGCCAGCCATTTCTCGAAATAGGAAAACGCCATGTAGTCTCGGGGGCAAAGCTGTTCGCGCGCCCGCCGCGACATGTCGATGTTCCATTGCCCGAGGCCGCCGGCGGCCAGGGTCAGCGCCAGGGCGCGGGCCTGCCAGTCGCCCAGTTGCGGAATGCCCTGCGGATCGGGCCTTGCCGGGCCGTCGCCGAACCGTCCGCCCATGTCGTGAATGCGGCTCATTCTGGGGCCTTCGGCAGGCCGGTGCCGACCATGCTGTCGCGGGTGACGAGTTCGGCCAGTTGTTCGACGCTCATCCCTTCGGTGCCCTCGGGGCGCATGGGGATCACCAGGTAGCGGATTTCGGCGGTCGAATCCCAGACCCTGACGGCGGTGGTTTCGGGCAGGCTCACGCCGAAATCGGCCAAAACGGCGCGCGGTTCGCGCACGGCGCGGGCGCGGTAGGCATCGGATTTGTACCAGGCCGGCGGAATGCCCAGCAGCGGCCACGGATAGCACGAACACAGCGTGCAGACGACGATGTTGTGAACCTCGGGCGAATTCTGCACCGCCACGACATGTTCGCCCTGCCGCCCGAAGAACCCCAGATCGGCGACCACGGCGGTTGCGTCCGCCAACAGACGGTCGCGAAAGGCCGGATCGGTCCAGGCCCGCGCCACCACCGCCGCGCCGTTCTTCGGCCCGATCCGGTTCTGGTAGGTGTCGATGATCTCGTCGAGCGCGGCGGGGTCGATCAGCCCCCTGTCCGTCAGGACCGTCTCAAGCGCCTTCACCCGCAGCGCCGGTTCCGGCGGCAGCAGGGAATGCGGGTGATCGTGGTCGTGATGGTCGTGCGCCATGGGCTCACTCTGCGCCCGCCCGGGCCGCCTGTCCAGCGTCGGCTGGCCGGGGAAACGGCGGTTTTCCCCATTGCGGCAAGGCCGGCCGGCACGAAAGGGCGCATCGCCGCGGCGCGCCAAGTCGCGTCTTGCCCCGGCGGGCAAACTTGCCTACATACCGCCCCGTATACGCCAAACCGCCGTGGGGCTTCATGGAAAACGTCGTTCTGATCGTCCATCTTCTGCTGGCTCTCGGCCTGATCGGGGTCGTCCTTCTGCAACGCTCCGAAGGCGGCGGGCTGGGCATGGGCGGGGGCGGCGGCGCGATGACCGGGCGGGCGGCGGCCACCGCGCTGGGCAAGGTCACATGGATCCTGGCGATCGCCTTCATCATCACGTCGATCACGCTGACCATCCTTGCCGCCCAGAAAGCCGCCGGAACCTCGGTTCTCGACCGTCTGGGCCCGGCCGAGCAGAGCCAGAGCGAAGAACCCGGCGCCCCGGCGGCACCCGCGGGCAGCGATCTTCTGCCACCCTCGGGGGACGACAACGCGCCGCTGGTGCCGCGAGTCGACTGATCACAACACTTTGCATGGGGCAAATGAACCGCAACAGCATCTTGCGGTTCCCTTGCGCTGCCCGCGCGAATCCGCATATAATGAAGCCCCGTGATGCCGCGGTTCACCGGACCGCTCAGGGCAGTTGAATTTTGACCACTCACGGGGGCAGCCGACAGACATGGCGCGTTTCATCTTCATCACCGGCGGGGTCGTGTCGTCGCTGGGCAAGGGGCTTGCCTCGGCGGCACTGGGCGCGCTGTTGCAGGCACGCGGGTTCTCGGTGCGGCTGCGCAAGCTCGATCCCTATCTGAACGTGGATCCGGGCACCATGAGCCCCTTCGAGCATGGCGAGGTCTTCGTGACCGACGACGGCGCGGAAACCGATCTGGATCTCGGCCATTACGAACGCTTTACCGGGGTGGCGGCGCGCAAGACCGACTCGGTCTCGTCGGGGCGCATCTATTCCAACGTGCTCGAGAAGGAACGCCGCGGCGACTATCTGGGCAAGACCATCCAGGTGATCCCCCACGTCACCAACGAGATCAAGGATTTCATCGCCATCGGCGAGGACGAGGTCGATTTCATGCTGTGCGAGATCGGCGGCACGGTCGGCGACATCGAGGGGCTGCCGTTCTTCGAGGCGATCCGCCAGTTTTCGCAGGACAGGCCGCGCGGCCAGTGCATCTTCATGCATCTCACGCTGCTGCCCTTCATCAAGGCAAGCGGCGAACTGAAGACCAAGCCGACCCAGCACAGCGTCAAGGAGCTGCGCTCGATCGGGCTGGCGCCCGATATCCTGGTGTGCCGCTCGGAAGGTCCGATCCCGGAAAAGGAGCGCGCCAAGCTGGCGCTGTTCTGCAATGTCCGCCCCGAGGCGGTGATCGCGGCCCAGGATCTGCCGACGATCTATGACGCGCCGCTGGCCTATCATCGCGAGGGGCTGGATCAGGCGGTGCTGGACGCCTTCCAGATCAGCCCGGCGCCGCGCCCCGACCTGACCAAATGGGAGGATGTTTCCGACCGCATCCACAACCCAGAGGGCGAGGTGAAGGTGGCCATCGTGGGAAAATATGTGCAACTGGAAGACGCCTACAAGTCGATCCGCGAGGCGCTGACCCATGGCGGCATGGCCAACCGGGTCGGGGTCGAGGTGGAATGGGTCGATGCCGAGATATTCGACACGCAGGATCCGGCCGCCTGCCTCGAAGGGTTCCACGCCATCCTGGTGCCCGGCGGGTTCGGCGAACGCGGTACCGAGGGAAAGATCAAGGCGGCGCAGTTCGCGCGCGAGCGCAAGGTGCCGTATCTGGGCATTTGCCTGGGCATGCAGATGGCGGTGATCGAGGCGGCGCGCAACGTCGCGGGCCTCAAGGATGCCGGTTCCGAGGAGTTCGACCACGAGGCCGGCCGCAAGCGGTTCGAACCCGTGGTCTATCATCTCAAGGAATGGGTGCAGGGCAACTATACCGTGCAGCGCGCGCTTGGCGATGACAAGGGCGGCACCATGCGGCTGGGCGCCTACAGCGCGGTGCTGAGCGAAGGTTCGAAGGTGGCCGGGGTCTATGGCGCCACGCAGATAGAGGAACGTCACCGCCACCGCTATGAGGTGGACAACCGCTATCGCGACAAGCTCGAACAGGTCGGCCTGAAATTCTCCGGCATGTCGCCGGACGGGCGGCTGCCCGAGATCGTGGAATGGGCCGACCACCCCTGGTTCATCGGCGTGCAGTTCCACCCCGAGCTGAAATCCAAGCCCTTCGCGCCGCACCCGCTGTTTGCCGATTTCATACGCGCCGCGAAAGAGACCTCGCGGCTGGTCTGAAGCGCCGCTTCTCCCCCGTTTCAGTGGTCGTCGCGGCAGTCCTCGTGGCTGGCGAAGGCGTGCAGCACCGCGCAGACGTGATCTTCGTGGCGTCCGTCGCAGGCCGTGGCGATCCGGTCGAGTTCGGCCTCCAGCCGTTGCAGGCTGGCGATGCGCTCGCGCAGCCGCTCGCGCTGACGGCGCGCTATGTCGTGGGCACGGTCCAGCGCCGCGCCGGTCGCGCCATCAAGCGAGATCAGCGCCGCCACATCCTCCAGCGGCAGCCCGAGATCGCGCGCATGTCGGATGAACCCCAGCCGGTGCAGCGCGGCGCGGTCATAGCGGCGCTGGTTGCCCGCGGTGCGCGACGGGTGCGCCAGCAGGCCGCGCGTCTCGTAGAACCGGATCGTGGGGATCTTGACGCCGGTGCGCCGGGACATCTCGCCGATCGAATACATTTTTCAGCACCTGCCTCTTGAACCTCCAGTCGCTGGAGATACTAGGTTGGCAATCGTGACCCTGCAAGAGCGGGGCGGATGAACCACGCGAAGGACGCCGAGGATGCCCCACGATCATCATGGACACCACCACCATGCCGACCCGCAGACGGGCGACGGGAAACTGGCCTTGGCGGTGGCGGTCAACCTGGGCCTGACGCTGGCGCAGGTGGTGGGGGGCATCCTGTCGGGGTCGCTGGCGCTGATCGCGGACGCGCTGCACAATTTCTCGGACGCGATCGCGCTGATCATCGCCTTCTTCGCCCGCCGCATCGCCCGCCGCCCCGCCGACAGCGGCATGAATTTCGGCTATGACCGGGCCGAGGCCGTGGCGGCGCTGGTCAACTACACGACGCTGACGGTTCTGGCGCTCTATCTGGTCTACGAGGGCATCCTGCGCTTCTTTGCGCCCGAACCGGTCGATGGCTGGATGGTGGTCTGGATCGCCGGTCTGGCGCTCGCGGTCGATCTGGCGACGGCTGCTCTCACGCTGCGCATGTCGAGGGTCAGCATGAACATCCGCGCCGCCTTCCTGCACAACCTGGCCGATGCCCTGGGCTCGGTCGCGGTGATCGTGGCCGGTGTCGTCGTGATCCTGTGGGGCTGGGTCTGGGTCGATCCGGTGGTGACGCTGATGGTGGCGGCCTACATCCTGTGGCATGTCTGGTCCGAGGGCGGCGGCGTGATCCGCCACCTGATGCTGGGCAGCCCGCCGGACATGGAGGCCGGGGCGGTGGCCCGCGCCATCGTGGCGCTCGACGATGTGCAGGACGTGCACCTGATGCGGCTGTGGTCGGTGCGCGAGCATGAGCCGGCGCTCGAGGCGCATCTGGTCATCGCCGCCGGGGCCTGGGCCCATGCCGACCGCGTCAAGGACCATGTCAAGGCGATGTTGTCCGAACGGTTCGACATAAGGCACAGCACGCTCGAGATGGAATGCGCGCTGCATTCCTGCGACGAGGCGCCGCTGATCGGGGGCTGAGGCCTTGGCGCGGCGTCATTCGCCGAAGACGGGGCCGAACGTGCGCCGCAACGCCATGTCCAGGTCGTCCATCGTCACCGGCAGGCCGAGATCGACGAGGCTGGTGACACCGTGTTCGGCGATGCCGCAGGGCACGATGCCGGTGAAGTGGTCCAGATCGGGTTCGACATTGATCGAGATGCCGTGAAAGCTGATCCATTTGCGCAGGCGGATGCCGATGGCGGCGATCTTGTCCTCGGCCGGGGTGCCGGCGGGCGATGGCGGCTTGTCCGGCCTCTCGACCCAGACCCCGACCCGGCCGTCGCGGATATGGCCGGTGACGTTGAATTCGGCCAGCGCCGCGATCACCCAGCCTTCCAGCTGCCGGACAAAGCGGCGCACGTCATGGCCGCGCCTCCCGACGTCGAGCATGACATAGACCACACGCTGGCCCGGTCCGTGATATGTGTACTGGCCGCCCCGTTTGGTGGCATGAACCGGAAACCGCCCGGGATCGACCAGATCGGAGGCGCGCGCGCTGGTTCCGGCGGTATAGAGCGGCGGATGCTCGACCAGCCAGATGCACTCCCCGGCCTCGCCGCCGGCAATGGCCGCGGCACGCGCCTCCATGAACGCCACCGCGTCCTCATAGCCGGTCAGCCCGTCCGATGTGATCCACTCCACCATGAGAACCTGACTACCCCCGGCGCCGGTTCGGGGGAAGGGGGCGCGGGCGTGAAACCGGTGGCGGCACCGGCCGTTCGCGGCGCACCGCACCGGCATGCCGGCGAATGAGGGATGCGTGCCTTTTGCCCCTTCACAAGCCGGAATCCGTGGTCTATACGCGCCAGCACCAAGCCCAGGCATGCGGTCGTGGCGGAATTGGTAGACGCGCAGCGTTGAGGTCGCTGTGGGGTAACACCCGTGGAAGTTCGAGTCTTCTCGACCGCACCAT
>JAGRMG010000004.1 GCA_020441385.1 Paracoccaceae bacterium | reverse complement strand
CCACGCACCCGCCATTCGACCCGCCATTCGGGCCATTGCCCGAAATCATGGCGAACGGCATAGCGATCGGGCGGGCAGTCATGCACATCGCGCGATTGGTCCCGGCCCAGCGCGATCCCGTGAAACGGCCGGCCGTCGTCGAACAGCACCGCGATGCTCTGGCCCTGCTGCCGCCACAGATAGCGCCGCGTTCCCGTCAGCGGGGTCTGCCCCGGCGGGCGCAGCCGCAGCGTTTCGTGATAGACAAGGCCCCCGCCGCCATCCGCGCTCAGGCAGGCCCGGCCCTCGCCCTCGATGACCTGCCCGGCCAGCGCATCCTCGATCCGCCGGTCGAGCCGCCAGTCGCCCAGGAAGTCGGCTAGAGAAAGCGGCAGGTTCATCGTGCATCATCCCGTTGGCCCGGCGGCACGCTCAGACCTTGCGGAATCCGAACAGCCCGCGGGCGCTGTCCTCGTCGGCGCGTTTCAGTCTGCGTACCGAGGGTTTCAGCCCCGCGCGAAGCTGCGCGTCGCTTTCCAGAACCGGATAGTCCAGCGCCTCGCGGGCAAGCAGGATGGCGCGCGCGCCGCCCGACCCCTCGAACAGATGCAGATGCAGGCTGTCCCAGTCCAGATGCCCGCCATCGTGCAGCGCGCGGATGTCGCGCAAGAAGTTGTGGCATTGCCGGTTTTCCACCAGCAGAACGTGTTTTCGCGCCATGCGCACCATGTTGGCGATCGCCACGAAATGGCTGACGGCGGTATGGATGTGCATGATCACGGCTTGCGTATAAACCATGTCGGGCGCCGGCCAGCGGTGCGAGAACGGCATGGTGATATCCTGCAACCCGATCCTGCCGGCCAGTTGCGGATGCCGGCTCAGCGCCAGATCCAGCTGGCTGGCGCCCCGGTCCCCGCCGGTGATCCCGACATGGGGAAACAGCGCCGCCGCGTTGGCGACATGATCGCCGCCGCCGCAGCCGACCTCGTGCACCGAAGCCGGCGCAAGCTGGCCGATGGCTTCGAGGATGAGCTGCTGATTGGGATGGATCGGATCGCCCTGCGACGTGACATGGCCGGTGGCGGCATCGTAATGCAGCTGCCCCTCGGTCGAAATGGCGCGGTACTCGGCCTCGACATCGCCCTTCAGCCGCCGCTGGTAGCTGTCGGCGGTATAGTTCTCCCAGTCGAAATCGTCATCGTAATACTTGCGGCGCTTGTAAAACAGCTGTCCGAAAAGGCTCATGTCACCCGCCCTCCTGTGCTGCCCCACCGCCTAAACGCTTTGGGAGGCACGAACAAGAACCGGGCTTACAAACGCCCCGGCGGCCGGCTTTCGCCGAACGCCATGAAACACCGCCCGAGGGCAACGTGGCGCGCGCGGGCATCCTTCGCCAGTGCCGGGTCCGGCCGTCACGATTCATCGGTTGCCGGCCACGCGCTGTCCAGCGCCCCGGCTCCGGGATCGCGCAGCGCGCGCAGCCGACGCGCGGCATGGGTGGCGAACCTGTGGATCAACACCTTGCGCCGCGCCGGTGCCAGGCGGTCCTCATCGGGCATGCGCAGGATCTCGGCGCCATAGGCATCGGCGACCATCAGCCCGGTGCCATCGGGCAGCAGATCGGTGGGAAACATCATGTCGACGGCCCAGAAATAGCGGTCGCACCAGTCGAGATATCCCCGCCACTTGGAATCGGCCAGGAAATCGGCGGGGCCGGACTTGCATTCGACAACCCAGATCTCGCCCTTGGGGCCAAGCCCCATCACATCCACCCGCAGCCCGCGCGCCGGCACGAATTCCTCGACCGACACGAAGCCGTGGCTCGACAGATGACGCGCCACGCCACGGGCGAGCCTTTGTCCGGGCTGGAGATCCGATGTCATGGCCCAAGCGTGAACAATTCGTGAACACAAATCAAGCCGCAAATTCTCGCACCCGCCGCACCCGCGACTGCGCCGACACCGGAAGCCATCGGGATGGTCAAAGACCTCCGCCCGATTCCTCATCGGTCCGATGCGATAGCCTTGCCGGCATGCCTGCGCGGCTCTTGGCCCGGACGGCGCTTTTTGCTAGAGCTTGCCGGCAAACAGGGGAATGTCCGCGCCATGCCGAATTACGAATACAAGGTCGTGCCCGCCCCGTCCAAGGGCCAGAAAGCCAAGGGCGTCAAGACTCCCGAGGGGCGGTTCGCCCATGCGGTCGAGGCCGAACTGAACCGGCTGGGCGCGCAGGGCTGGGAATATTGCCGCGCCGAGCTGCTGCCCAGCGACGAACGCGCCGGGCTGACCGGATCGGCGGTGCACTGGCGCAACCTGCTGGTGTTCCGCCGGGCGCTGGAGGCGGCCGAGTTGCCGGCCGATCCGCCGCTGGCGGTGCCCGGCACCGAAGCCGAGCTGGCCCCGGAGCGTGCCGACCCGCCCGGCCCGGCGGTGGTGGTGCCGCTGACCGGCGGCGCCCGACGCATGTTGAAGGACAACGGCGTCGAGGAGGTCAGCGACGTATCCGGCATGACCGAGGCGCTGAAATCGCGCGCCGCACGCCAGAGCGAGTCTGAGGATGCGCCCGAGGCGGACGACAAGGAGCGCAAGCCCCCCACCCTCACCATCGACTGACCCGAACGGGACCGCAGCGCCGGTCAGACCCCGATATCGAGCGAGAGCGCGTGAATGCGCCCGACCAGATCGGCGCCCAGCGCGTCATGCACGGCGCGATGCCTGGCGACCCGCGACAACCCGTCGAAGCTCTGGGCGCGGATGATCACGTTGAAGTGACTCTCGCCCCCTTCGCGATAGCCGGCATGGCCGCGATGACGTTCGCTGTCATCCACCACCTCCAGCCGGGTCGGCCCGAACGCCTGTTCGAGCCGGGTTCGTATGTCTTCGCTCACGCTCATGGGATCGCCTCGCATCCTTGCGGGGTGCGGCAGTTTTTTTGCCCGCCCCTCTTCTATCTCGCGCCGCATAGACTAAACTCTGGCCTCCGAGTCGAGAACCCATGTCCGAAAGGTGCGCCGCGATGTCCAGACCAGACCCGTTCGGTTTCGATATGTCCGTCTCTTCGGCCAAGAAGAGAAACCCGCGCGGGCGTCGCGGGATGTCGGGGGCGTCCGAGACCTCGACCCGGCCCTGTGATCACGAGGGCTGCACCGAGGCCGGCAAGTACCGCGCCCCCAAGGCGCCTGACGTGCTGGACGAATATTTCTGGTTCTGCCAGCAGCATATCCGCGACTACAACCAGCGCTGGAATTTCTTCGACGGCACCACCGAGGCCGAGATCAACGCCCAGCAATCGCGCGACAAGGTGTGGGAACGGCAGACCAAACCGTTCACCGACCCCGAGACGCGGGCCTGGGCGCGGCTGGGAATCGAGGATCCGCATCAGGTGCTGGGCGCCAACGCGACCCAGAACCCGGGCCGGGCCGCCTCGGGCAGCCGCCGCCTGCCCCCGACCGAACGCCGCGCGGTCGAGATTCTCGACGTCAAGGACAGCTGGACCAAACCCGAGGTGCGCGCCGCCTACAAGAAGCTGATCAAGGTGCTGCATCCGGACATGAACGGCGGCGACCGGTCCCAGGAGGAACAGCTCCAGCAGGTGGTCTGGGCCTGGGATCAGATCAGGGTCAGCCGCAACTTCAAGGATTGAGACCGGCGGCCGGGGCCGGTCCCCGGGGCGAGTTGCGCCCAACCGCATGAGCACGCGGCATGACGGGCCGTCGCCGCCGCACCCCGGCAGCACGATGGTTGAATCCGCCCGGACGCGGCACACGTCATAGCCTGTCCCAGGCGACATAGACGGCGAGAACAAGAACGCCGCCCAGCAGGGAAAAGACCAGCGGCACGCCGTAATAGAGGCAGATGACGGCGCCCACGCTCACGCCGAAGAGAACCACGATCCACATGCCCAGCGTGTCGCGGATCATGCCCTGCAGCAAGGTGGTCAGAAACCCCTGCCGGTTGCCGTCACCCGGCTTGCCGGGGCGATCGTCATTGTCCATGGATGCCTCGCGCGGTGTGCCGCCATTGTCAGCATAGCACGATCCGGCGCGTCTTTGGGCATTTTCGAACCGTCGCGCGACCGAAACCATGCGCCGGCCGGGCGCCGCCGGTCAGGCCGGTTCGAATTTCAGGCTCACACCGTTCAGGCAATGCCGCTTGCCGGTGGGCGGCGGGCCGTCGTCGAAAATGTGGCCCAGATGGCTGCCGCAGCGCCGGCAATGGCATTCGGTGCGCACGAAGAACAGCAGCTTGCGGTCCTCCTTGGTGGCGATGGCATCTGGCAGCGGCTTGGTAAAGCTGGGCCAGCCGGTGCCGCTGTCGAATTTCGCATCCGACGAATACAGCGGCAGGTCGCATCCCCGGCAATGATAGATGCCCGGATCGTACTGCTTGTCCAGCGGCGAGGAGAACGCCGGTTCGGTCCCCTCCTCGCGCATCACCTCGAATTGCAGCGGCGTCAGCATCGCCTTCCACTCAGCGGTCGTGCGGGTGATCTCGAAGGCTCCGGCCGCGGCGGCCGTCCGAAAGGCCGCTGGCGCCATGCCGAGGGCGGTCAGTCCGCAAATGGTGCGGCTCAGGAAATATCTGCGGTCCATCATGTCGAAACTCCGGTCAAATGGGTTTGCGTCGGTCCTGGTGCGCCTCGGCGCGGGTTGCGTCCGAGCGGGCTTGCGCGCCCGGTTCCGGGCCGAGCGGCGAGGCGGCCGTCCGCCCGGCCCGGTGTGCCTGATCGGTCGCGGCACTGGTTCAGATGGGGGTGCGGCGCGGCCCGGTCAAACGGCGGGCCGCCCCTTTTGCCCGGTCCGGTCAGCCCGCCGGCAGCAGCACGGTGTCGATCACATGGATCACGCCGTTGGACTGTTTCACATCTGCGATCGTCACGTTCGCGGTGCGGCCACGCTCGTCCTTCAGCGTGATCGTGTCGCCCTCCATGCTGGCCTCAAGCGTGCAGCCGCCCACCGTCTTGATCGGATGGGTGCCGCCATCGTCCGCGATCATGCCCATGATCGCGTCCGACATGGCATCGGCGGCAACCACATGGCAGGTCAGAACCTTGACCAGCATGGCCTTGTTCTCCGGCTTGAGAAGCATGTCGACCGTGCCGTCCTGCAACATCGCGAACGCCTTGTTCGTAGGCGCAAAAACGGTGAACGGGCCATCGCCGTTCAGCGTATCGACGAGGCCGGCAGCCTTGACGGCGGCGACCAGCGTCGTGTGGTCGGCCGAGTTGACTGCGTTTTCGACGATGGTCCTGTCGGGATACATCGCGGCCCCGCCGACCATGGGGTTTTCGGCACTGGCAATCCCGGCCGTCAGCACCGCTGCGGCAGCCGTCGCGGTCAGGGCGAATACTCGGTTCAATCTGGTCATCTCGGTCTCCCTTTGATCTGCTATGGACCCGGATCGGCCCGGGCTTCAGCAGTCACGCGCGCAAGTCTGACGGAGTTTCAGGCAATCGCCGCGGGCGCGGTCACAAGGCCGTGATCTGTCCGGCGGCCAGCACCGGGCCGGTCGGGGCGCCGGTGGGCGAACCGCCTTCCGGTTCGTCGGAAACCGCAAGCGTCGCGCCCTCCAGCGCACCGCGCAGCGACTCCGCGACCGGTACGACGATCTGTTGCTCGCCGCCCAGCAGACCCAGCGAAATCGGGGCGCTGTCGGCATCTGCGATCAGCCACAGTTCCTGCGCCCGGCCCTGCGGTGCCGACGCCCCGCCCTGCCGGGTCAGCCGCAGCACCCCGGCCGCCGCGTCGTATTCGGCGGCCAGCGTCAGCGCGCCGCCTTCGGAAACGATGCGTCCCGCCAGCGTCGGCGGGCCCTGAACGGGCGGCGGGGATGTGAACAGGTCGGTCAGCAGGATCAGCGCCGCCAAAGCGGCGGCCGCCGCGCCCGCCAGCCAGCCCAGCCGGCGCACCCGCCGCGCCGGCGCCCGGGCGGGCGCGAACAGCCGCGCCTCGATTCCCGACCACGCGGCGGGCGGCGGCGGCACATCGGCGATCGGGTCGGTCATGGCGGCGAACGCCTCGGCCCAGGCGGCATAGAGGATGCGAAGCTCGGGTTCGGCGGCCATGCGCGCCTCGAAGGCGCGGGCCTGATCGGCGTCCAGCACGCCGAGCGCGTATTCGCCGGCCAGGATGCGGTCGTCGCCGCCGCCGGTAT
>JAGRMG010000074.1 GCA_020441385.1 Paracoccaceae bacterium | reverse complement strand
GTCTGCGGCACGTTCGAGCCCCAGGCGATGATGTAGCCGGAATTGTACCAGTCGGCCGATTCCGGCACGTCGGTCTGTTCGCCCCAGACCTGCGGGCTGGCCGCCGGCAGATCGCAATACCAGTCGTAAAACGACAGCACCGTGCCGCCCAGAAGCGACAGATAGCGTGTGCCCGAGGCGTAGGAGACCATCGACATCGCCGGGATCGGTGAAAACCCCGCCACCCGGTCCGGGCCCCATTTTTTGATCGTATGGACATTGGCCGCCGCGACGAGTTCCAGCGCCTCGTCCCATTTCGCGCGCACGAAGCCGCCCAGGCCGCGCACTTCCTTGTAGTCCTGTGCATCGCTGTCGGCGGTCAGCGCCGCCCAGGCCTCGACCGGCGCCATGGTCTCGCGCAGGCTCCGCCAGCGGTCCAGAAGGCGGGCGCGGATCATCGGGTATTTCAGGCGGTTGGCACTGTAGAGATACCATGAATACGACGCCCCGCGCGGGCAGCCGCGGGGTTCGTGATTGGGCATGCCGGGGCGCGTGCGGGGATAATCGGTCTGCTGGGTCTCCCAGGCGATGACGCCCTGCTTGACATGGATGCGCCAGCTGCACGACCCGGTGCAGTTGACCCCATGGGTCGATCGCACCTCCCTGTCATGCGCCCAGCGGTTGCGATAGCCATCCTCCCAAAGGCGGGTTTCCTCGCGCTTCTCGCCCCAGCCGTTCGAAAAGGGCTCGCGCGGATTGCGGAAATAGCGAAGACGTTCGAGAAACTGGCCCAACCTCATACCTCCCGTAAAAACAGCGATGGTTTGCGCGCGAATCCCGTTCGACCGGCGGGGCCGCGCACGACTAGATCAGAGGTGCAGGACCAGCATCCTCCGCGCAACTGCCCCCGGACAAGCCATGATCGACGTTCCCGGGATGGGGCGATGACCATAGCGCTCACTCGTCAGCGGGATCGGTTTGCGCCGCGCGAGCGGCTCCGGGTGGGGCCGATGTTGATGACACCGGATTACATGCGGTGGGCGCGAAGATTACAGATATGGAAACTTCGCCGAAAGGTCTTGTGCAGGCGCGGCCTCATGGGACGCAATGTCCCCGCCGGTTGGTGGGCAGGCGCCATGCCCGCCCGGCGTGCGCCGTTCGGCCATGGCGGACCTTTCGCCGACGATTGGCCCGGGCGCGGCGCGGACGGCGAGGATCCGTTTCGCAGCCCGGGCGTGCCGACTTATGGCGCGCCTGCGACGGGGGGTTGTTCCACCCCGATCACCGTCAGCGTGCGGCGCTGATCGTTGCGCGTGTCCCAGTAGAACGCGGCGCCCTTGGCCAGCCCCAGCAGGGCGACACCGATGGGTGTCATCACCGACACGCGCTGCTGGGCGATATCTGCGTCCTCGGGATAGACCAGCGTCACGGTCTTTTCCTGGCCGGTGGTTTCGTCGCGATAGGTGGCGGTGCTGCCGATGCCGATCACGGTTTCGGGCATCTTCGCGGCGGGTACGATCCTGGCCCTGCCGAGTTCCTCGAGCAGTCGGTCGGCGAGCGCCGGGTTGCGCACCATGGCGCCTTCGGCCAGGGCCTCGATATGATCCAGATCGTCGGCGTTGATCACGATCCTCGGCCGGCGGCCGGCCGGTTTCTTGGCGGATATGCTCTGGGGCGCGGTCATGGGCTGACCTCCTGTGCTGGGTCGTGGCTGCGGTGTTGGATGTGCGGCCGGGGCCGGGTTCGGGTCGGGTGCGCGGCGGGCCATGTGTCTTGCCGGCTGCGTATCTGCGGGTAGGAGGACTGTCGGTCGCGACCGCTCCCGGGACGGAATTGCGTCGCTGATCGGTTGTGGAAATCGGGAAGCCCCGGGAGGAATCACCGGCGCAGGCGCGCCCTAGACCGCCCGGGGAAGCGGGCGGATCAAGAGAAGAAATCGCTTATGATCTTCATGACCCAACATGATACCAGAGCTAGGCTTGCTCTGCTCGTTTGTCAACTGGCAAGCCCGGGGCGGTGACGGCATTGTCCCGTTCACTCGCAACCCGGTTTTATCTCTCTGCGGCAGGCGGAACGCAGAAACCGCGACGGCGTTTTCCTCGGAGGCCATGAAAGAAGGCGGGCCGCGAAAGTCGCGGCCCGCCCCGGTTTCGCCGTCGCCCGTCTACTTGGAGCCGACCGAACTCAGGATCTTGTCCTTGGCATCACCGATGGTGAAGCT
>JAGRMG010000073.1 GCA_020441385.1 Paracoccaceae bacterium | reverse complement strand
TCTTCAACAGGATCAAACGTTTCCGCCGGATAGCATTACGCTGCGAAAAGACCGTGTCGTCGTTCCGATCATTCATATCCCTCGCCTGTGCAATGGTTTGGCTCGCCTGAATGAAGACGCCGCCTAGAGCGGCGTCCATGACTACCAAATCATGGACGCCGCTCTATTCTCGTGTTCTTGCGCGATGTCCAAGCCGGGAATCATTGCCGATTTGCTCGCCATCGCTTCAACGCAGCACCAGCTGCGGCGCCTGGCCCAGAGGGAACGGCCCCAGGGCCACGAACCCGTCGCGCAGGTTCAGCTGCACGTCGAGCGCATCGGGGTCGCTGCCCATACGCGCCAGCAGTTCAAGCCCGCGTTCGACGCTGTCCCATGCAGCTTGCGGGATGCTCCAGACCGATTGTGCCATGTCCAGCATCTGGCGCCAGTTCTCCGCCTTGAGAACGATCGCCCCGCTGGGCCGGCCGGCGCCGTCCACCGTGATCTTTCCCGCCGCCATGATCGTCAGCCCGCCCCAGCGCAGATCGGCAAGCCGCAGCTCGATCGCCACCGGCTGCGGGCGCCGCTCTTCCAGCGCGCGGCGGTCCCAGGGGCGGTCGAAGGTCACGTCCATCGCGACGCTCAGCGCCTCGAAACTGGCCGGAAGCGTCTCGGTGGCGCGCGCCATCCGGCGCAGACCGTGCCCGGGCGAAAAGCCCGGTGCGTCTATGTCATAGCGATAGGTTTCGGGCCGGCCGGTCTGAACCATCGCGACCGTCAGCCCGTCGCCCTCCAGCACCGCGCCATCGGGGCCCGAGATCTCCCAGGGACCGGCGCTCAGCGACAGTTGCGCCAGTTCCAGCGCGATGCCGGGATGCAGGTGAAGGCCGGCCGCCATGTCCTGCGCCTCGATCACCGCCGTGCGGTCGAAATGCGACAGCCGCTGGGGTGTGGGGGCGAATCGCAGGGTCTGGCGGCCGGGCCAGATCGCCGGGCTTTCCAGCATCAGCCAGTCGGCCTGCCAGGCGATGCCGCTGCCGGGATCGGCCAGGGCCGGGCTGGTCAGCATGTTGATGTGGCGCAGCGGATAGCCCGAGGTCGAAAGCCCCGCATACTCGGCCTGCCAGCCGCGCGCCTCCTGGGCGGAAAACCAGCGCTCTATGCCCAGGCGCAGCAGATGGCCCGCGCCATACCAGTAGCCCGACCACAACAGCCCGATCACAATCAGGATTTTCAGCAGCCGGATCATGCCCCGCCCCTTTTCGCGCCCCGGTCAATGCTGTTTACAGGGCGAAACCGGACAGGACCAGCAAGATGACGATGTGGGTATTCGGATACGGATCGCTGCTTTGGAACCCGGGCTTCGACGTCGCCCGAAGCGTCACCGCAACGCTCGCGGGCTATCGCCGCTCGTTCTGCATGAGTTCGATCCATCATCGCGGAACCGAGACCGAACCGGGCCTCGTGCTGGCGCTCGACCGGGCCCCCGGCGCGCTGTGCCGCGGCCTGGCGCTGGCGGTGGCCGAGGGCCGGGAGGAACGCACGCTGGAATACCTGCGCGAACGCGAACTGATCTCGTCGGCCTATCTGGAACGCAGCCTCGAGGTGACGCTGCATGGCGGCGGCCGGGTGCGCGCCCTGACCTTCGTGATCGACCCCGGCCATGCGCAGTATTGCGGCGGCATGCCGCTGGAGGAACAGGCGCGCATCATCGCGCGCGCGCATGGCGGGCGCGGGCCCAACCGGGACTATCTTTTCAACACCGCCGCGCATCTGGCGCAGATCGGCCTGGCCGATCCCGACCTCGACTGGCTGGCCGAGCGGGTGCGCGGCATCCAACCATAAAGCCTTGGCCTTGCGGGCGATTTCCATGTAGGTTCGCCCAAGAGCAGGAAGAGCGCCGGGAACACAGCCAGCATGGCTCAGCCACACCGCGAAACGAGGCCGCAATTTTCGCAGCCGTTCCGCCAGATCATCATGATGGTCGTCGCCTTCGGTCTGGCCGGGTTCGGTGCGTTCGTCGCGCTGCCCCGGGTGCTGCCGGTCTTCGAGGCGAACCCGTATCTGAACGGCTTCATCCTGTTCGTGTTCGTGATCGGCGTGCTGGCCTGTTTCTGGCAGGTTTTCCAGCTGATCGGCTCGGTCCGCTGGATCGAGAGCTTCGCCTCGGGCGAATCCGACGAAACCATCCGCCCGCCGCTGCTGCTGGCGCCGCTGGCGTCACTGCTCAGGTCGCGGGGGGCACGGATGCAGCTGAGTTCGACCTCCTCGCGCTCGATCCTCGATTCCGTCGCCCAGCGCATCGACGAGGCGCGCGAGATCACCCGCTATATCGCCAACCTCCTGATCTTTCTCGGTCTTCTCGGCACCTTCTACGGTCTGGCCACCACGGTGCCGGCGGTGGTGGATACCATCCGCAGCCTGGCGCCGCAGGAGGGCGAGGAAGGCATCTCGGTGTTCAACCGCCTGATGACCGGGCTCGAGGCGCAACTGGGCGGCATGGGCGTGGCCTTTGCCTCCTCGCTGCTGGGTCTGGCCGGATCGCTGATCGTGGGGCTGCTGGAACTGTTCGCGGGGCACGGCCAGAACCGGTTCTACCGCGAGCTCGAGGAATGGCTTTCCTCGATCACCCGCGTCGGGTTCTCCTCGGGCGAGGATGGCAGTACCGACACCGGCGTGATCTCCTCGGTGCTCGATCACATGGCCGAACAGATGGCGGCGTTGCAGACCATGTTCGCCCGGTCCGAAGACAGCCGCGCCGCGGTGGATCACAAGCTGGGCGATCTGATCGACACGATCGGCCAGATGAACGAGAGGATGGACCGGACCGACAGCGTGAACGCCGGGCTGGAGCGGGTGGCGCTGGGTCAGGAGACGCTGGTCGAACTGCTGCGCAGCCAAGGCCCGGGCGAAGGCATCGACGCCGAAAGCCGGATGCGCCTGCGCTCGATCGACGTGCAGATGCTGCGCATCCTCGAGGAGATTTCCGCCGGCCGCCAGGAAAGCCTGGCCGAGCTGCGCAAGGATATCGAACTTCTGGTCAGGGCGCTGAGCGCGCCGCGCGGCGCACCGCCGCCGCGCGGCGCCCAGCCGCCGCCGCGCCCGCCGCGAACCAAATCGCCCCTGGGCCCGGAGGAACGCTGAGCCATGGCCCTGTCTCGCCGCACCGGGCAACGGTTCCAGGCCTCGATCTGGCCCGGGTTCGTGGATGCGATGACCGGCCTTCTTCTGGTGCTGATGTTCGTGCTGACCATCTTCATGGTGGTGCAGTTCGTGCTGCGCGAAACCATCTCGGGGCAGAAGAGCGAGCTGGATTCGCTGGCCGACGAGGTCAGCGCGCTGGCCAGCGCGCTGGGGCTGGAAGAACGCAAGACGAGCCGGTTGCAGGCCCGCATGGGGGCGCTGAACGCCACGCTGAGCGACACCAGGACCGATCTAGACGCGGCGCGCGCGCAACTGGCCAGCCAGGCCGGCGTGATCGCCTCTCTGACCGCCGAGCGCGACCGGCAGGTCGCGGCGCTCGATGCCGCCCAGACCCGGATCACCGGGTTCGAGGCACAGGTCGCAGCGCTGCTGGCCGATCGCGACCGCGCGCGCGAGACGGTGGCGGCGCTGGAGGCCGAGCGCAGCAACCTTCGCGACCGGCAGGCAAAACTGCTGTCCGAGCAGGAGGCGCTGAACCTGGCGCTGGCGCAAAGCCGCGACGAGATCGACGCGCAGGCCGAGGCCGCCCGGCTGGCGGCGGCGCGGCGCGAGGCGCTCGAGGCTATGGTGGCCGATCTGCGCGGCAAGGAAGACGCGGCGCAGACCCGCGCGCAGGCGCTTGGCGAACGGCTCGAGACCCTGCAGGAGCGGCTGAGCGAGGAGGAAGCCGCGCGGCTGGCCGAAGCGGCGGCGGCGCAGGCCCTGCGCAAGAAACTCGAGGACGCGGATGCGGAACTGACCGCGATGACGCTGGCACTGGAACGTCAGCGCCAGGAGGCGGAAGACACGCTGACGCTGCTGGCCGCCGCCGAGGCGTCGCGCGACGAGTTGGACGCAAAGCTGGCCGAGGCGCTGGCGCAGATGGCCAGCGCGCGCAAGGAACTCGCCTCGCGCGACGAACTGGCCGAACGGCTGACGCGGGTACTGGCGCAGATGGAAGTCGCGCAGTCCGAGGGCGCCGAGCGGGTGAAGGCGCTGGAGGCCGAACTGTCGCGCATCCGCAGCGAGAACGCGCAGACCCGCGATACCCTCACGGCGGAATTGCAGGCGGCGCAGGACCGCGCCGAGCAGACGCGCGCCGCGCTCGAGGCCGATCTGGCGCAGGAACGGGCAAAGGCGGGCGCCGTGCAGGAGGCGCTGCGCGCGCAGTTGAGCAAGGCGCGCGCGCAAGGCGCCGAGACGCGCGCCGCGCTGGAAGCGGAACTCGCCCGCCAGCGCGCCCGGACCGTTCAGACGCAATCCCAGTTCGAGGCGGAACTGGCGCGCGTGCAGGCCGAGAACGCCGAGGCG
The DNA here is from genome assembly GCA_020441385.1 of Paracoccaceae bacterium. GTDB lineage: Bacteria > Pseudomonadota > Alphaproteobacteria > Rhodobacterales > Rhodobacteraceae > JAGRMG01. Next base: position 12,506 of record JAGRMG010000073.1, on the reverse strand, counting down.
CGGCGCGCGCTGGAGGCGCGCCTGGCCGAAGCGCAGGCCCGGGCCGAGACCGGGGCCGAGGCGCTGGGCGCCGAACTGGCCGAAATCCGCGCCCAGGCGGCGGCGCGGCAGGCCGATCTGCAAGCCCGGCTGGCCCAGGCCAAGGTCGACGGCGACGCGGCGCAGGCGGCACTGAAAGAGGCCCTGGCTACCTCGCAGGCCGAGGCCGGCGCCCGCATTGCCGCCCTGCAAACCGAGCTTGATCGCGCGCGCGCCGATCTGGACGCGGCCCGCAGCGCCGCCGCTTCGACCGCCGAGGATCGCGCCTCGGTCGAAGCGCGCCTTCTCGACGCGCTGGAATCGCTGGAACGGGCGCAGGCCGCCGCCACCGACCGGGACGAGCTGCGCCGCCAGATGATGGCCGCGCTGGCGGCGCGCGATGCCGCCGAACGCGAGGCCGCCGAACGGCTGAGCCTGGCCGAACAGCGCGAAACCCTGCTGGCCACGGCGCGCGCCAAGCTGGCCGAACAGACCGAGATCTCGACCGAAGCGCAGCGCCAGACCGCGCTGCTGAACCAGCAGATCGCCGAGCTGCGCACCCAGCTGGGCAGCTTGCAGGCCCTGCTGGACGACTACAAGGCGCGCGACGCCGCCGCCAACGTGCAGTTGCAGACGCTGGGCCAGGATCTGAACGCGGCCCTGGCGCGGGCGGCGTCGGAGGAACGCAAGCGCCGGCTGCTGGAAGAGGCCGAGCGGCGCCGGCTCGAGGCCGAGGCCAGGGCGCTGGCGGAAGAGACCCGGGCCTTGCAGGAACAGGCCAAGGATCTCGAACGCTACCGGTCGGATTTCTTCGGCCGGCTGCGCGACGTGCTGGGCGGCCAGGAAGGGGTGCGGATCGAGGGCGACCGCTTCGTGTTCTCCTCCGAAGTGCTGTTCCCGCTGGGCAGCGCCGATCTGTCGCCCGAAGGCAAGGCCGAGATTGCCAAGGTCGCGCGCATCCTGCGCAGCGTCGCCCGCGAGATACCCCCCGAAATCAACTGGATCATCCGGGTCGATGGCCACACCGACGACTCGCCGCTGCTGGGGCATCCGAAATACGCAGACAACTGGGAACTCAGCCAGGGGCGGGCGCTGTCGGTGGTACGCTATCTGGTCGAGAATTTCGGATTCCCGCCGGAACGGCTGTCGGCGAACGGGTTCGGCGAATACCAGCCCGTCAACCCCGCCGATACCCCCGAGGCGCGCGCCCAGAACCGCCGGATCGAACTGAAGCTGACCGAGAAGTGAGGCCGGCGCGCCGGGGGCGGGCGGCGGCGCGATCGTCTCGTGGCGCGCACCGCCCGGTCGCGACCCGACCCCTTCGCGCTATTTGCAATAGGGTCCGCCCCGGTAGCTGGCGGTATCCAGGTGGAAATGGTTCCAGTGATACGCGTCGGATTTGGGCCCCAGAACCGTGCCGAACGGCCCGCAGGCGGCGCGCCAGGCCTTGTGGAGCAGTTTCAGCGTCGTGCCCTGCCCCCAGCCCTTCGCCACCGTGATCACCTCGCCGTCCTTCATCACGAAGGCGGATATGTCGATCGCCTTGCCCTTGCCGTGTTCCGAGATGCGCGCGCCGCGCTGGCTGTTGCGGGTGCGGCAGGCGTAATGCGCCGCCACCTGCAATTCCACCACCGGTCCGCGCCGGCGGAACGCCGGTTTGACGCCCTTGGCGACCCAGCGGTTCAGCGCCCTTGCGGTGTCGCAATCCATCACCGCGCCATGCGAAAGCGCCACCCCCGATACCGAATGGACCTTGACGGCGTCCCTTATGCCGCACCCTGAAACCGCGCCGGGCACCTGGCCCACCTCGTCGCCCTGGATGTCGATATCGCCGCAGATGGCGCCGCGGCGCAGCTTGCGGCGCTTGGACATCGCCTTTTGGGTCACGCCGTCGGGGCGCGCCCACGGAAAGGGCGACGTATCGGGCGCCAGGAAAGGCAGATCGCCGGGCCGCGCGGCCGCATTGCGCAGCTGCGCCGAGACCGGGCGCGGCTGCGGGCGCGTTCGCGACGCCGCGATCAGGGCGGCGACCTGGCCGGCGCTTTCCACCGGCACGGCGGCGGGTGCCAGCGTCGGATGCGCCGGGCGCGCCATGGGCCGGGTCGCGGGCGGGCGCGGCCCGCTCGAACGCGCCGTTCCGCCATTGCTTTCAGCGAGACCCGCGACCAGAGCCGCATCCGGGCGCTCCACCGGGCGCGGCGACTGCTCGGGCGGCTGGCCCAGGGCGGGCATCGCGCCCAGCAGAAGCGCCGCCAGAACCGCGCGGATCGCCCGTCCGCTCACCGTGTCACCTTGGCGCGACCGAAATCGGGCGCATCGGTATCCTGCCCCGCCTCGATGATGCCGCGGCGGATGGCGCGGGTATGGGTGAAATAGTCAAACAGCAGTTCGCCGTCGCCGGTGCGGATGGCGCGTTGCAGCGCGAAGAGTTCCTCGGTGAAGCGGCCGAGGATTTCCAGCGTCGCATCCTTGTTGGTCAGGAATACGTCGCGCCACATGGTCGGATCGCTGGCCGCGATGCGGGTGAAGTCGCGAAACCCCGCGGCGGAATACTTGATGACCTCGCTGTCGGTGACGCGGCGCAGATCGTCGGCCACGCCCACCATCGTATAGGCGATGAGATGCGGCGCGTGGCTTGTCACCGCCAGCACGAGATCGTGATGGTCGGCCTCCATTTCCTCGACATGCGCGCCCATGCCTTCCCAGAACGCCCGCAGGCGGGCGACCGGTTCGGGCGGGGTGCCGTCGACCGGCACCAGAAGGCACCAGCGATTGTCGAACAGTTCGGCAAAGCCGCTTTCGGGGCCGGAATGCTCGGTCCCGGCAAGCGGGTGACCGGGCACGAAATGCACGCCCTCGGGCAGATGCGGGGCGACCGCGTCGATGACGTGGCGCTTGACCGATCCGACATCGCTGAGCGTGGCGCCCGGTTTCAGCGCCGGCGCGATCGCGGCGGCCATATCGCCCATCGCCCCCACGGGAACCGCCAGAACCACCAGATCGGCGCCATCCACGGCCTCGGCGGCGCTGTCGCAGACGCGGTCGCACAGGCCGATGCGGCGCGCCGTCTCGCGGGTCGCGGCGCTGCGGGCAAAGCCCGTCACCTCGCCGGCCAGCCCGGCGCGCCTGATCGCCCAGAACATCGACGAGGCGATCAGCCCCAGCCCGATCAGCGCGACACGGTCGTAAAACGGCCCCCCGCTCATGCGGCCTGCGCCCGGAATTCGGCGATGGCGGCGGCGACGCGGCGGCAGGCGTCGCCATCGCCGATGGTGATGCGCAGCGCGTCGGGCAGCCCGTAGCCGGCCACCCGGCGCACGATCAGCCCGCGCGCCTGAAGATGCAAATCGCAGGCTTCGGCCGCCTCGCGCGAGCCGAAGCGGGCCAGAACGAAATTCGCGCACGACGGATCCGATGGCACCCCGACATCGGCCAGCGCCGCCGCCAGCCAGTCGCGCCAGCGGGCGTTCTCGGCCCGGCACCGTGCGGCGAATTCGCGGTCGCGGACCGCCGCCTCGGCCGCGGCCAGCGCGGGCGAGGACAGGTTGAACGGCCCGCGCACCCGGTTCAGCACGTCGATGACAGGTGCCGGCCCATAGCCCCAGCCGACCCGCAGCCCGCCCAGCCCGTAGAGCTTGGAGAAGGTCCGCGTCATCACCACGTTGTCGCGCGCGTCGATCACCGCGCGGCCGGCGTCAAAGCCATCGACGAATTCGGCATAGGCGCCATCCAGGACCAGAAGCGCGCGCGGCGGCAGGTTGTCGGCCAGCCGGGCCACCTGCCCCTCGTCGATCATGGTGCCGGTCGGATTGGCCGGGTTGGCGACGAACACCAGCCGGGTGCGCTCGGTGCAGGCGGCGAGGATCGCATCCACATCTACCACGCGGTCGCGTTCGGGCACCTGCACCGGCGTCGCGCTGGCCGCCAGCGCGCTGATGCGGTACATGGAAAATCCGTGTTCGGTATGGATCACTTCCGTTCCCGGGCCGGCATAGGCCTGGCACAGGAAGGTGATGATCTCGTCGCTGCCCACCCCGCAGATGATGCGGCCCGGGTCGAGCCCGTGCACCTCGCCGATGGCCGCGCGCAACGCGGCGTGATCGGTCGGGGGATAGCGGTGCAGCTCCGCGGCGCTGGCGCGCAGCGCCTCCACCGCAAGCGGGCTGGGACCGAAGGGGTTTTCGTTCGACGACAGCTTGGTGACGCGGGCCACGCCCGCCACCTGCGAGGCGCCGCCCTGGTAGGGCGCGATATCCATGATGCCCGGCTGCGGGGCGATTTCGGTTCTTGCGGGCCGGTTCATGTCGGGCCTGTTCATTGCGGGGTTCCTGCGGTCGCCCCGTCATAGCCGCCCCGTCAGGCCATGGAAAGCGGCAATGCGTCAGGCCGCGTCGCCCTCCGCGCGGGCCGGTTGCATACCATGGCCGCAGGCATGGCCGTCAAGCCGGTGGCTGAGTTCGTTCACGGCGCCGATGATGTATCGCACCTTGGCCTCGTCCATCATGTAGCTGAAGTTCAGCCGCACCCAGCCGGGCTTGTGTTCGTCGTTGCCCGCCAGCAACTCGTCGCGCAGCCGGTCCGAACTGGCGCGGTCGATGCCCAGCAGCCGGTGGCCATAGGGCCCGGCGCAGGCACAGCCGCCGCGCGCCTGGATGCCGTAGACATCGCTCAGCATGCTGGTGAACAGCTGTTCGTCCACCAGTGCCCCGGCCCCGTCGCGCACCAGGAACGAGAACACCGGCAGGCGGTGCGGCTTGTCGATACCCAGAAGCGTCAGGCGCGGATTGCCCGCCCAACCTTCGACCGCCATGCGATTGTAGCGCCGCTCGGCCTCGGCGATCCGCTCGGTTCCGACCGCGTCCTTGACCATGAAGGCCAGCGCCGCGCGAATGTCGCCGATCACGTTCGGGGTTCCGGCCTCTTCCCGCGCCTCGATGTCGTCGAGGTAGTCGTGCCGCCAGGGCGAGACGAAGGACACGGTGCCCCCGCCAGGCCAGGTCGGGCGGGCCCGGCGCACCGCGGCCTTGTTGACGACCAGAACGCCCGAGGCACCCGGACCGCCGGGGAACTTGTGCGCCGACACCGCCACCGCATCCTTTTGTGCGTCCGATCCGTGGCCCATGTCGATGGGCAGGTAGGGGCCGGCGCCGGCATAGTCCCAGACCGCCAGCGCGCCATGCGCCTTCAGCAGCCGCGTCACCGCGTCGGTATCGGTGAGGATGCCGGTGACGTTGGAGGCGGCCGAGAAGCTGCCGATCAGCAGATCGGCGCCGGCATGTTCGGCCAAGGCCGCGCGCAGCGCATCCAGATCCGGGCCGCCATCGCCGCCTTCGGGAATCTCCACCACATGCGCCGCACTTTCGCGCCAGGGCAGGATGTTGGAGTGGTGTTCGTAAGGCCCGATCAGGACCACGGGATTTTCGGCCTCGTTCACGCCCAGCAGGCTGACCAGCCGGTTCAGCCCCGCCGTGGCGCCCGATCCGGCAAAGATCACCGCGTCATCGCCGGACGCGCCGGTCAGCCGGGCGATCTCGGCGCGCGCCTCTTCGCGCAGGCCGGTGGTGTAGGCGCCGCAGAACGAGGCCTCGGTATGGCTGTTGGCATAGTAGGGCAGCACATGGGCGGCGACGAAATCCTCGACCGGGCGCATCGCCCGCCCCGAAGCGACGTAATCGGCGTAGAGCAGCGGCACCTCTCCGTCCTGGCCGGGAATCATCGCGCCTTCCCCGATCACCGTGCGGCGCAGGTCGTCGTGGGTCGCGGTTTTCAGCATGTCGCGGAACGGGGTCAGGCTCATGGGGCGGGCTCCTTTCTGACATGGTAAGGATGGCCCTGCATGTGCCGATAGTTTCCACCCGAATTATGGTGGAATTCCGATTTTCCGTGTCATATGATCGGCCAATGCCGCATATTCCCGATCAGATCGACAGGCGCCTGTTATCCGAGCTTCAGCGCGATGCCAGCCTGTCGCAGCGCGAACTCGCCGACCGCGTCGGCCTGTCCCAGAATGCCTGCTGGCGGCGTCTCAAGGTGCTGAACGCATCGGGGGTGTTGCAGGGCTCGCGCGCGCGGCTGAACCGGCGGTTGCTGGGGCTGGATCTGGTGGTGTTCGTGATGCTGCGGACGCGGCACCATTCGACCGGCTGGCTGGCCGCGTTCCGCCGCCATGTGCTGACCATTCCCGAAGTGGTGGATTTCCACCGCATCGGCGGCGACTACGACTATCAGCTCAAGGTCGTGACCGAAGACATGACCAGCTATGACCGGGTCTACCAGCGGCTGATCGCCGGGGTCGAACTGGACAGCGTCACATCGTATTTCGCGATGGAGGCGATCGCCGAGGACCGCCCCCTGCCGCTGTGAGACTGCGCGATCAGTACCCGAAGGCGCTGTCGGGCACCCAGGACATCTTGCCGCCCGCGCTGGCCCAGCGCATGTGCAGGCAGGACGTGTTCAAACGGTTGAAATAGAGCGCGTCCAGCTTGTACCAGCCGGCTTGGGGCACCTCGACCTGGGTGCCCAGGATGCTGTCGCAGGTCTGCCGGCCGTCGAATATCCCGACCCGCTGGCCGCCGATGGTCACGTCCAGCCCGTCATTGGTCAGGAAATCCAGGTCATAGATGCCGGGCGCGTCGAACCGGACATAGCCATTGATCTGTGCTGCCACGTTCTCTGCGCGGTCCGAGGTCAGTGTGGGCTGGCCGTCGCGATAGTCCAGACCGCTCAGCGGCTTGCCCCGCCTTGGCTGCGCGCGCAACACGGCACGGGCATCGGCTAGCGTCTTGATATGTTCGCCATCGGGGGCAAATCCGTAAACCACCGACAGGCCGGGTTTCAGTCCGCCTGGCTGCGGATCGGCGGGCGTCAGCCTGAGCGGCGCGGCCGCAAGCGCGGCGGCGGCGATCATCGCGAGGGCGGCGATCGCCGCGGTCAGCACGGATTTCATGTCCTGTTCCCCTGTTGGAGGCCGGTGGCATCGCACCCGAACCCGTTGAAGAAAACTGTAGCCGAAACCTATGCCTGAACCCCGCTCCGGACAAGGGCGGCATTGCGCGGACGCGTCACCAGAGCGTGTAGTGCGCCAGTTCCTCGTGCAGCGCGCCCTGCGGCCTCAGCGTCGAGCGGCAAAGCGAAAACCCCGCCACCGTCCGCGCCGGCACGGCAAACCCGGCATGGATTTGCATGAAACCGCCCAGTCGCGCGGCCTCGGGCGCCGACAGCCCCTTGCCGAACCGCGCCAGCGTCACATGCGGGCGGAAGCGTTCGCGCGGCAGCGCGATGCCGGCCCGGCGCGCCGCGCCCGCGATTGCGCGACGCAGCCCGCTCAGGCCCGGATCGGGGGATGCGGCGGCAAACAGGATTCTCGGCCATCGGCCGCCGAAACAGCCCAGGCCGGAAAACGCCAGATCGAAACGCGCGGCATGAATCGCCTGAAGTTCGCCGTGCAGATCCTCCAGGACGGATTGGGGCTGTTCGTCGAGAAACGCCAGCGTCAGGTGCAGATTTTCGCAAGGCACCGGGCGCCCGACGGGCAGATCCGCCTGCACCCGGATCAGCGCATCCCTCGTTTCCTGCGGTAGGTCGAGCGCCAGGAACGCGCGCATCGCGGCCCCGCCCGGACGTCAGAGCATCGCCGGCACCACCTGGTCGGGGGGGCGGTGGCCGTCGGCGAATGTCTTGATGTTGATGATGACCTTCTCGCCCATCTCGATCCGGCCCTCGATGGTGGCCGACCCCATATGCGGCAGCAGAACCACGTTGGGCAATTGCCGCAGGCGCGGGTTGACGGCAGTGCCGTGTTCGTAGACGTCCAGCCCCGCGCCCGCGATCTCTCCGGCGCGAATCATCCGCGTCAGGGCGTTCTCGTCGATCACCTCGCCGCGCGAGGTGTTGACGATCACCGCGCTGGGTTTCATCAGCTTCAGCCGCCGGGCGTTCATCAGATGAAAGGTCGAGGGCGTGGACGGGCAGTTGATCGAGATCACGTCCATGCGCGCCACCATCTGGTCGAGGCTTTCCCAGTAGGTCGCCTGCAAGTCCTCCTCGATGGCGGCATGCACGCGCTTGCGGTTGTGATAATGCACCTGCATGCCGAATACCGCGGCCCGGCGCGCCACCGCCTGCCCGATCCGCCCCATTCCGAGAATGCCCAGACGCCGCCCGCCGACGCGCCCGCCCAGGAACGCCGTGGGCGCCCAGCCGGCCCAGTCGCCCTTCTGCATCACCGCCATGCCCTCGGGCAACCGGCGCGTCACGGCGAGAATCAGCGCCATGGTCATGTCGGCGGTGTCGTCGGTCAGCACGCCCGGCGTGTTCGAGACCAGAATGCCGCGCTGGCGCGCCGTGGCGATGTCGATATGGTCGATTCCGGCGCCGTAATTGGCGATCAGCTTGAGCTTGTCGCCGGCCCGCGCCAGAAGCCCCGCGTCGATCGTATCGTTCAGGGTCGGCACCAGGATATCGGCATCGCGCACCGCGGCGGTCAGTTCTTCGCGGGTCATCGGCGCGTCATCCTCGCGCAGGCGCACGTTGAACAGTTCGCTCAGCCGGGTCTCGACCGCTTCGGGCAACCGTCGCGTTACGACAACACTCAAACGTTCTCTTGGCAATTGCGCTCTCCCACCGCTTTTCAAACCGGGTCCGTCGGTGGCATCGTGGCGCAGGAACAGGCGGGGCACAAGAACCCCATGCGCAAATGACGCAGCCATTGTTCAGTGTGAGTCGGGCAGACAAGACATGACGGTATCAGGGACATTGAAATGCCTTGTGGCGGCGGCATGCGTGGCGGCCGGGGCATCGGTGGCGGCATTGGAATCGCAGGGCGAGGGTGCGGCGGCGGTTCTGGCCAGCGCCGAACCGGCAGCGCAGGCCCGCCAGGCGGCCGCGCCGCCGGCGCCGTCTCGGCGCGGACCCGTGACCAACCTGCCGCTGCCGCGTTTTGTCTCGCTCAAGGCGGCCGAAGGCAATGTACGCCGCGGCCCGTCGCTGACCCATCGCATCGACTGGGTGTTCAAGCGGCGCGGCATGCCGTTGCAGATCACCGCCGAATTCGGACATTGGCGCCGGGTGCAGGACCGCGACGGCGCCGGCGGCTGGGTGCATTACGCATTGCTGTCGGGCGTGCGCACGGTGCTGGTTGAGCAGGACATGCTGCCGGTGCATGCGCGCCCGGATGCGCATACCCCTGTCACCGCCGCGTTCGAACTGGGCGTGGTGGCGCGGCTGGGCGAATGCACCGCGCAGTGGTGCCGCATCTCGGCGGGCGGCTATCGCGGCTGGGCGCGCAAGGACGATATCTGGGGCGTGACAGCGGACGAGCTGCGCGACTGAGCCGGGCGGCGCGGCTCAGCTTGCCGTTTGCCCCAGCGCCGCGTCACCCAGGAACGCCCTGATGTCGTCGGCCTTGTCCATGGTGTCGCCATAGCCCAGGTCGATCAGCGCCCCGACATAGCCCGGCTCGAACAGCAGGTAGCTGAGCAGCCGCCCGTCGCTGCCCCAGGACCCGACGCTGCGCAGAAGGTGGCGCACGACCACCGGCATTTCCCTGGCATGATCCTGCGCGATGTCGCGCAGATCCCGCGATGGCGAGAGCATCAAGGTCTCGATCACCTTCAGCGGCGTCTTCGCCAGCGCCTCGGGCGTCAGCAGCGACAGGGTCTCGTTGACGCGGGTCAGCCTTTCGTGATCGGCATCCAGCGTGTCGTTGAACAGGATGTCCAGCGCGTGCCCCGCCATTTCGCCGATGGTCGGCACCTTGCCGGGCTCCGCGCCGGGTGCGGGTTTGCTGCGGCTGTCACGCGCGGCGATGACCAGCACGCGCTCGGCGCCGGAATGGATCGCCGGGGCCAGCGGCGCGGTCAGGCGCAGCGACCCGTCGCCGTAATAGCCGTTTTCAAGCCTCTCGGGCGAGAACACGAAGGGCAGCGCCGAGGACGCCATGAGGTGTTTCGCACCGATGGCGGCCCGTTCTCCGCGCCGGCGCGCGCGCGCCCAGGGTTCGATCCCGGCGCAGCCTTCGAAGAACGTCACCGCCTTGCCTTCCTCATAGCTCGACGCGGTGATGCACAGCGCGTGCAGCGTGCCCGCGCGGATGGCCGCGCCGACGTCCCGGGGGTCGAATTCGCGTTCGAGCAGGCGGCGCAGCGGGGTGTTGTCAAACAGCGAACAGGGCGCGTTGATGCCGAAATGGCCCTTCATCATCGTCCAGAACCAGCGCGCGCCGGTCATCAGGAGGATATGGGCGCGCGCGTCGTAGATCGAACCGGAGCGGAGCGAGCGCCAAAGCCGTTCGAGACGTTCGACGCCGTGCCGGAAATCGCTGGACGCGGCGGCGATGGGGGCGGCGTTGATCGCGCCCACCGAGGCACCGCAGACGATCTGGAAGGGCGAGTTGCGGCCCCGGGCGATTTCGGCGATCGCCTTGAGCGCACCGACCTGATAGGCGCCCCGCGCACCGCCCCCTTGCAGGACGAGGGCCGAGCGCGGAGCATGATCGCCGGCCCCGGTCATCGCAGGAAATTGTCCCGCAGCAGCGAAACAACCTCGCTTGCGCGCCCGTTCAGGACCGCCTTGAACCCGAACAGCGCGGTCGAGGCGACCTGCCCGGCCTCGATCCGGGGTGGCATCACCAGTTCCATCCGGCTGACCGGCACATCGAGAATCGCCGGGCCGTCCGCGTCGAGCCAGGCACGCATCTTCGCCTCAAGATCGCCGCTGCGCTCGACGCGGTATCCCGCCAGCCCGCAGGCCCGTGCCAGGGCGGCGAAATCGGGATTTTCCAGCGACGTGAAGGCATCGAGAAGCCCCTCGACGCGCTGTTCCATCTCGACAAAACCCAGTGCGCCGTTGTTGTAGACCAGTATCTTGACCGGCAGCCTTTCCTGTTTCAGCGTCAGCAGGTCGCCCATCAGCATCGAAAGCCCGCCGTCGCCGCACATGGCGATCACCTGCCGCCCCGGACATGCCGCGGCGATGCCCATGGCCTGCGGATAGGCGTTGGCCATGGTGCCGTGCAGCAGGCTGATCAGGAACCCGCGCGCGCCGGTGGCGCGGACGTGGCGCAGGCACCAGACCATCGGGCTGCCGCCATCGGCGGTGAAGGCCGCATCGTCGGCAGCGAGCCGATCCAGCATCCGGGTCACGAACTGCGGGTGGATCAGATCCGGGTCGGGCTCGCGGGCGGCGTCCTCATAGGCTTTCCGGTCCTTCTCCCATTGCCCGAGCGCCGCGTTCAGGTGGGTGTCGTCGGATTTCGCCGCCACCAGCGGCAGCAGCGCGTCGATGGTCGCGCCCACATCGCCGACAAGTCCCAGCTGCACCGGGGCGCGGCGGCCCAGGTGAGCGGCCTCGGTGTCGATCTGCACGACGCGCGCCTTGTCGGGCCAGAACTGGGTATAGGCGAAATCGCTGCCCAGGCACAACACCAGGTCGGCGCCCTCGATCGCCTCGACCCCGGCGCGGTTGCCCAGGATGCCGATCATGCCGACATTGTGCGGATTGTCGGGTTCGATGAACGCCTTGGCGCGGCTGGTATGGGCGACGGGCGCGCACAGGTGGCGCGCGAGGGCCAGCACCTGGCCGGCCGCATGGCGCGCGCCGATGCCGGCGTAAAGCGTCACCTTGCCGGCGGCATCGACCATTTCCGCCAGCCGCCCGAGTTCGTCATCGCAAGGCCGCACCACGGGGGCCGGGCGATGCACCGACCACGCCAGATCGTCGGCGCAATCCTCGCGGAACATGTCGCCGTTGACGATCACCACCGCCACGCCGCGCCGTGCCAGCGCCGCCTGCGCCGCCATGGCGGTGATGCGACGGGCCTGATCGGGGTGCGAGATGTATTCGCAGAACACCGAAGCCTGTTCGTAGATCTTGCGCTGATCGACTTCCTGGGGAAATCCCAGCCCGGCCTCGGCCCGGTCCACATTCGATGCGATCAGCACCACCGGCGCGCCGTTGCGATGCGATTCGAAGATGCCGTTGACGAAATGCAGGCTGCCGGGCCCGCAGGTGCCGGCGCAGACCGCGAGTTCGCCGCTCATGTAGGCCTCGGCCCCCGCGGCCAGCGCGCCGGCCTCTTCGTGACGCACGTGCATCCAGGTCAGCCCGCTGCCATGGACGGCATCGGTGAAATGGTTGATCGTGTCCCCGACGATGCCCCAGCAGCGCCGCGCCCCGGCGGCGATCAGCGTATCGACGACGACATCGGCGACCTTGGTCATGGGCTGCGTCCTTTCACGATGCTCTGGATCTGCGGTTGCTGGTGGCGCGGTGGGCGACGAGATCGGTGGCGGGCGCGAAGGATCCGGCCTGCGCGGCCTTCCACCAGTCGCCGTAAAGCGTATCCTCGGGCGCCTCGCGCAGGATGTTCTCGGGCAGGAAGGGGTGGATGCGGTCCATGGTCTCGGCGGCTTCGGGCCCGACCCTGTGCATAAGGTGGTGCGGTTGCAGGTCGCGCGGATGGCTCAGCCCCGCCGCCGCCGCCATCTCGG